>CANJOI010000067.1 GCA_947475365.1 Fidelibacterota bacterium
GATACAGCCGCGCGATCAGGCGCAGGTTCTCCAAGGGCGGTTCATTCCCGAACGCCCCGGCGCCGCGGTAAGCCCAGGCGGTGACATCGGCCTGGGACAGGGCCAGGTCCAGGTCGCCGCGCGCAATGGCGCGCAGGTTGTCGGCGGCGTTGGCGGTGGTCTGGGCCACGGCGATCAATCCCGGCACGCCGCAGCTGCCGCCGCGCTCGCATTCACGCGACCCTGGGGGATTGGAAATGGCGTTGGCGATCAGCCCGCCGAAGGGGAAGTCCGTGGCCCCGGTCGGGCCGGCGCCAATGCGGATGACCTTAGTCTGGTCCTGGGCAGAGGCCGGCGGCGCGCCAGCCGCCAGCAGCGCCGCCGCAAAAACGGCGCAGGTGACGGCGACTCGGAGCTGGGTCAACGGACGCAAGCGCAAACCGGCGTTTCCTCAGGTGTTTCGGCGTGGATAACATATCCAGCGCAGGCAGGGGTATTTTCGTTCCGGTTCTGTGGCGATTGCATGGCGCTGTGGCCGGGTGCCAACACTGCGCGCGCGACTTGCCTGGCGACCCGCCGCGGCTCAAGGTGGCAGTCATAAAACCGCCAAAGAAGGAGCGAGATGCTCGATATCCGTCAGATTCCGGTGCTCTCGGACAACTTCATCTACCTGGTGCGTGAACCCGCCAGCGGCCAGGTGGCGGTGGTCGATCCCGCCGTGGCCGAACCGGTTCTGGCCGAGGCCGCCCGCTTGGGGTGGACCATCACCCATATCCTCAACACCCACCATCACGGCGACCACGTCGGCGGCAACCTGGCGATCAAGGCCGCCACCGGCTGCCGGATCGTGGGGCCCGCGCCCGATGCCGGCCGCATCCCGGGCATAGATTTGCCTTTGGGCGACAACGCCACCTTTGACTTAGGGGCCGAACAGGCGCGTGTGTTCTTCGTCCCGGGTCATACCCGTGGCCATATCGCTTACTGGTTCGAGGGCGCCCAGGCGCTGTTCTGCGGCGATACCCTGTTCTCCATCGGCTGCGGCCGCCTGTTCGAGGGCACGCCGGCGCAGATGTGGACCAGCCTGAAACGCTTCCGGGATCTGCCGGCGGACACGCGGGTTTACTGCGCCCACGAATACACCCAGAGCAATATCCGGTTCGCTGTCACCGTGGACCCGGACAATCAGGATCTCCGGGCGCGGGAAGCCGAGGTTTCAGCCTTGCGCGCGGCGGGAAAGCCCACCATTCCCACCACCATCGGCCTGGAGCGCGCGGCCAATCCCTTCCTGCGCGCCGATATGCCCGTGCTTGCGGGAAGCGTCGGCCTGGCGGGACATGATCCCGTTGAGGTCTTCGCCGAAGTACGGCGCAGAAAAGATAGCTTTTAACAGCCGCCGAACCCGCGCCGCACGGACTCGAGCTCGCAGACCATGGCGCGCGCGGTTGCGGCGTCCGGAATCTCAGACCGCGCGCGCCGGATGTAGAGCGCGACCTTCCAGCCGCGGTAGTCCACCCGCTTCGCCAGATCGAAATTCTCCGCGAGCATCGCCGCCAGCATCGGGCGCGGCGCTGGGCCTTCCTGGTAGACCACCGCGTCGTAGTCCGCCGCCAGCCATCGCGCCAGGGTCGCGTCCGTCCAGAGGGATTCGGCCTCCAGCGCGCGCACGGCCGCGCTGGTTTGATCCGCGGGCACATCGCGCCTGACCTCGCGGTAGCTTTGCCAGAGATTGAGGCTCTGCGGCGGCATAACCCGCCCCGCCTGGAAGACGGCGTAAGTGATTGACGGAAGATTGTGGAGCACCAGCACCGGCTTGCCGTGCGGCAACGCGGCGTCGATCTCGCCCGCCAGGACCGTCATGTCATGCTTTTCGCTGCCAGGCTGGGTCTGGCGCAGCATGGGCGCGGGAAATCCCGTGAGCCCCTCGGCCACCGCGGGGTCGGATGACCGCACCGCGCCGGAGGCGAACACGTTCAGGAGGACAACGGCCGCGACCGCCGGCAGGACGCCAGCAAAGGGATCGCGGTTCTGACGCTCGCGCCGCGCCCACACGATTGCGAATGTCGATCCCGCCGCGAGCGACCCGAGGCCGACAAAATAGTTGGTGTAGGTCAGGATGCAGGTCGGACAATACCCGACCGATCCCAAATAGTGCGTCGCGGCCAGGAAAAAGAACAAGGCCGGCGCCAGCAGCCACAGCGGCTCCTTGCGCGCAAGCACCAGTGCCGCAGCCGCGGCCGCGACAGTGCCCGCGTAGGGCAGCAGGAAGGCGTTGAGGATATCCAACACCGAGATCCGTTCCGGCTCGAACGCCAGCGATAGCGGCGAAGCGGTCGCGGATAGAATCAGTTCGAAGCGGGCGGGCAGAAGCCCCGCCAGCCGTAAGACCGGCGCGAGGCCCGGCAGCCGCACCGCGTATTCCGCCATCCGTTCGGGAAATACCGCGATGATCACCGCTGTCGTGGCGAGGCTTGCCCCGCACAGCAAGGCCGCATGGAACATCCGGCGATCGCGCAGCACCACGATATAAGCCGGCGCCAGGACAAGCACCGCCAGGATCATGTTTTGCCGGAAGAAAAACAGCAGCACGAACAGGATGCCGAGCATCAAGGTGTTCACGGGCGAAGGCCGATCAGGTGCCTTCAGCGTCAGCAACACACTGACCATCAGCAGGAGCGCCACCGCGGCCAGTGGCGTGGCGGTCGCGAAATAATAGGTTGTCGCGGGCGCGAGCACATACACCAGCACGGCCAACGCCGCGGCGGCGGGATTGCCGGTGAGCTTGCGCCCGCAGGCAAACAACGCGCCCGCGCTGAGCGCACCCAGAACCAGCGAGAGACTTCTGCCGGTGATCAGCCCCGGACCGAACCACGACTGCGCCACGCCCAGCAGGTTGAAGTACAGCGGCATGTACCAGGTGGCGTCAGCGTCGCTATAGGGCGCGACCAGGCCGTTCGCGTACCACCAGGACTTCGCGACATAGGTGATTTCGTCGCTCCAGGTACGCCCGCGCACGACCGCATAGGCGCCGAAGACGGCGTAAAACACGGCAGCGGCGGCGAGAATCGCGCGCCAGAGCCGTTGCGCCGGCGCGGCGGGCGCGCCCCTCACAACCAGCCGCGGCGTCCCATCACGGCGTCACCACGCCCGTGGCGCGCAGGCCGCAGCCGGTGGTCATGTCGGTCACCACGCCCGCGGTGGTGTTGTTGACCAGGTGCTGGAGGAAGCCGGTGAACGGCGTCTCGGCCTTGATGACATAGTGGTACATGCCGTCGGCTGGCGTGATCTTGGCTTGCGCCTCGATCACCGTCACGGGAACCACCGTGCTGCTGTTCGGCTGGATATTGGGGATCGGATAGCTGCCGAGCTTGGTGCCGTCGCGCGCATCATAGACGCCGAGCGATGGTCCATTCACCGACGTAACCCCGGTGTTGTTGATCACCACCTGGCTGGGATATGCCCCGTTCAGCAAGGAGGAATGCACCCCCGCCAAGGTCAGGGGCTCGGCGGTGACGGCGACGGCGCAGGTCGAGAGGTTGGTCAGTGTCGCATTGCTGGAACGCCACAGCACGTGCTGCACACTGCCGGAGAACTTGGCCTCGATGCTGGTGGAGTAGTAGTCCGGCTTGTTCACATCCGCGGGAATCGCGCTCTCGATATCGCCGATATAGAACTGCTGTTCCGATCCCGCCGGAACGCTGGGGCTGGTCCACTGACCGAGCGACTTTCCGGTGGAGGAGTCATAGAGCGAGACGGTGGCGGTGCCCGCCGCCGCGCTGGAGTTATAAAAGCGCAGGAACGAGCGCGAGCCGCTCTGCGCCGTGGAGAAGATCAAGCTCGGCGTCAGGGTCGAAGCGATCGTCGCCGCGGGATTTCCGGTGAAGGAGCAAGCCGTGGTCATGTCGGTCACCACGCCCGCCCGCACGTTGCTGACCAGGTGCTGGAGGAAGCCCGTGAACGCCGGCAGCGGTTCGATTTTCACGATGTAGTGCGGAACCGTGGAGACCGCCGTGATGTCGGCGGCGGCTTCCATCTGCTTCACGGTGGTGATCATGCGGCCGCCCGCCGGGATATCCAGAATAGTGTAGGTCCCAATCCTGACGTTGGTGCTGGCGTTGTAAATTCCAAGCAATACCCCCGAGGACTTCAGGCCGGTGTTGTTGACCACCACCGAACTGGGGTACGCGGAATCGAAGATGGAGGCATGCACATTGGCGACCTTGGTGCCGTCGATGGTGACGCCGGTACCGCAGGTCGAGAGGTTGGTGAGCGTGCCGTCGCTGGACCGCCACAGCACATGCTGGAAGTAGCCGGTCATGGTGGTCTCGATCGCGAGCGCGTAATAGTCCGGCCGCGGCGCGGTGGGCGCCATGCCAAGCGCAGACTCAATATCACCGATGAAATACTGGGGCGCCGCGCCGGGCGGCACGATCGGTGTCGTCCATTTGCCGATCGTGGCCCCGGTCGATGGATTATAGAGGGTCACGGCCGCGTCCGCGCCCGCGGTGCCGGTATTGTAAAACCGCAAAAACGAGCGCGCCGAGGGCTGCGCTGACGAGAATACCGCGCCGACCCTCAAGATCGGCACGAACACCGCGGTGGCGGTGGTATCGGTGTCAAATGTCAGCGAACAGCTGGGATTGGTCGCGCTCAAGCACGCACCGCCGGTCCATCCCTTGAAAACGTAACCGGTCGCGGCGATGGCGGTGAGGTTGACGCGGTTGGCGGCGCCAATCGTGTATGTCCAGACGCAATCCCCGGTGCAGCTGCGCGGCTGCGAGCCCACTTGCGCGCCAACCCCTGAGATCGATCCGCCGACGGCCGAGAGCCTCAGCTTGGTGGTCTTGAGATTGAACGTCGCGGTGACGGTCTTGTTGGCGTCCAGGAGGACCGTGCAGGTCGGCGATGTGCCCGTGCAAGCACCGGCCCATCCCCCGAACTCCGCGGCGGCGGCCGGATTGGCTGTCAAAGTGACGAGCGACTTGGCGGGATAGGCCGGCCCGCCGGCGGGATTGGAGGCAATTGTACCGGTCGAGGTGCCGTCGCTGAGCAAGGTCAGGGTATAGGTCGCCGGTGCGGAATTGGTGTCGGAGGGATTGGTGGCGCCGCCGCCGGGATTGGTCGGGGTGCCGTCGGACGGAGTATCGGCCGGAGAATCAGCAAGGTGGAGATCGCTGCTCTGGGCGAGCGCGAACTCAGCCGCACGCGCGAGTCCGAATGGGCCCGATTCCGCGCGCAAACCGACACCGGCGGCGCAGACCACGGCGAGCACGAAACACCATGCCGCCGGAGACACGGCCTGGGCGCGCGCAGCAATCGCGCGCGTCGATGATTCTACCCCGCGCGCCGCCGCCTTCGCGGCCGCGCCAGCCATCCCCCACATCCGCATCTTTCCTGCCCCCATGAACGCAACCGCGCGCTTCGCGCACGGCCTCTTGGCAGGCACCCTATCGCAGGAGTTGAGGAGGTCGAATTACTTTTTGCGAAAACTCAACGCGCTCAAGGAATAGAGGTCTCGATGGAGAAAATTCAATATCGAGTAGTGGGTTTGGCCGGTTGTTTTGCTTTAGGTTCAGGCCCCGGTTGCGAAAAGCCCAAGGAAGCCCCCCGTGATCCTCGACACCTACTTCCGCCGCATCGGTTATGGCGGCGCCACCCGGCCCGGTTTAGCCCTGCTCGAATCCCTGCACCTGCTGCATCCCGGCGCCATTCCGTTCGAGAACCTTGATCCCCTGCTGAATCGTCCGGTGGACATCACGCCGGACGCGATCGCGGCGAAGCTGATTCACGGCCGCCGCGGCGGATACTGTTTCGAACAGAACAGTTTGTTTCACGATGTCCTCGCGGCCTTGGGTTTCACCGTCAGTCCCCGCGCCGGGCGCGTGATCTGGAACGCGCCGGAAGGAGCCGCGCGCCCCGCGCTCACCCATCGCATCACCAAGGTGTCCTTGCCGGACGGCGACTATATCGCCGACGTCGGTTTCGGCGGCCAGAGCCCGACCGCGCCGCTGCGCCTTGTGCCCGACGCCGAGCAGCAAACACCCCATGGGCGTTTCCGTTTTCTCAAGAGCGAGGGCGTGTTCGAGTTGCAGTTTCACACCGCCGACGGCTGGCGCGGCATGTACCGGTTCGCCGACGAGATCCAGGGTCTCGCGGATTTCGAGGTCGCCAACTGGTTCACCTCCACCCATCCGCGCTCGCGGTTCCGGCAAAACCTGGTGGGCGCGCGCGTGATCGGCGACATGCGCGTCAATCTGCTCAACAAGACCGTCACCGCGTGGCGCGCAGGCGAAAACGGCGAGACCCGTATGCTCACGGGTCCCGCCGATCTCGAACGATTTCTGGTGGAGACGCTCGGCTTGGCGTTGCCGGCGCCTGTTGAAGCGATCTGGGATAAAATCCCGCTTTAGTACATATGCTGCCCGCCGTTGATGGACAGCGTCGCGCCGGTGATGAAGTCGGCGTCGTCGGCCACCAGGAACATCACGCCGCGGGCGATGTCCTCGGCGCGGCCCAGGCGTCCCACCGGGATCTTGGCGATGATCTTCTCCAGCACCGGCGGCGGAACCGCGCGCACCATGTCGGTGTCGACATACCCCGGCGCGATGGCGTTGATGGTGATCCCCTTGTTGGCGCCTTCCTGCGCCAGGGCCTTGGTGAATCCATGGATGCCCGACTTGGCGGCGGCGTAGTTGACCTGGCCGTACTGGCCGGCCTGACCGTTGATCGAACCGACGTTGACGATGCGGCCGAAGGAACGTTCGCGCATGCTGTCGATCACCGCGCGGCAGGTGTTGAAGCAGCCGCCGAGATTGGTGTCGATCACCGCCGCCCATTGCTCCGCGCCCATCTTGTGCAGGGTGCCGTCGCGGGTGATGCCGGCGTTGTTGACCAGGATGTCGATGGGTCCGAGATCCTGGGCGATCTTTCCCAGGCCGGCCTTGCAGGCCTCGAAGCTGGCGACATCGAACTTGTAGGTGGGGATGCCGGTTTCGGCGGTGAAGGCCTTGGCGGCCTCGTCATTGCCGCTGTAATTGGCCGCGACTTTGTGGCCCGCGTTCTTCAAAGCGATCGAGATCGCCTTGCCGATGCCTCTGGTGCCGCCGGTCACCACTGCCACGCGCGTTGCCATGTGCTCTCCCTAAGATGAGTGTTTTGAGGTTCGCTTATTGACTGATCATAGAGGCCGGTCAGCGCAATCGCCAAATTAAAGAGGTGGGCACGAACGGCGAAAATCCGGCGCGCGCGAAAATACCTTTCCGATACCGCAGCGCATCATTATGGAGGGGCCATGACCGCCGCCCGGACCCCCACCTTCTCGCAGGAAACCAGCGCCACCTTGCGCCTGACCTTGCCCCTGGCCGGGGGGATGCTGTCCCACACCGGCATGGCGCTGACCGACACCATTCTGCTGGGTGGCCTGGGCCGGGACGCCCTTGCCGCCGGCGGCCTGGCGGTGGCGATCTTCGCCACCCTCACCACCGTGCTGCATGGCTTTGTCGCCGGCATCGGCATTCTGGTATCCCACGCCCTGGGCGCGCGGCGCCCGGAACAAATTCCCGCGATTTTGCGCGGCGGCTTTCTCCTCGCATCCCTTGCCGCCCTGCCGCTCATGGCGATCCTGGCCTGGATCGAACCCCTGCTGCTGATGCTGGGCGAACCCGCGGACCTCGCCAAAAGCGCCGCGGCCTATGACCTGATCCTCATGCTGGGCGTGTTGCCGTCCCTGTGGATGGCGGCGCAGCGGTCCTACCTGACGGCCCTGCACCGGCCCCGTCCGGTAATGGTGATCTCGCTGGTGGCCCTGGTCATCAACGGCTTCCTCAACTACGGGCTGATGCACGGCGCGTGGGGACTGCCGTCCATGGGTTACCTGGGGTCAGCGACCGCGACCATGCTGGTGCAATGGGGAATGTTCGCGGCCGCCACGGTGGTGCTAGGCAAGGACGGGCGGCACGCGGCCATGCGCGGGCCCCTTGATCGCAAAGTCGTCGGAGAGTTGGCGCATCTCGGCTGGCCCATCGCCGGCACCTACGCCGTGGAAATTCTGCTGTTCACTTCGGGCGCCCTGATGATGGGCGTGCTGGGACCCACGTCCCTCGCCGCCCACCAAGTGGCCATCAGCGTCGCATCCACGACCTTCATGGTGCCCCTGTCCGCCGGGCAGGCGGCCAACGTGCGGGTCGGGTATCACATGGGCGCGGGCTCGCTGCCGGCGGCGCGCCAGGCGGGACACGCCGCCTTTGTGCTCGGCGTCGGCTTCATGGCGGTGATGGCGGTGATCATGCTGACCGCGCCCCATCAGATCGCGCGGCTGTTCAACCTCGACCCCAACCGCGCCAGTGATGCCGCCGTGATCGCGGTTGTGATCCAACTGCTGGCGATTTCCGCCGCGTTCCAGGTGTTCGACGGCGCGCAGGCCATCGCCGCCGGCGCCCTGCGCGGCCTCAAGGACACGCGCATACCCATGGCGCTCGCCGGCTTCGGCTATTGGGGCGTGGGTTTTCCGGTGGCCTGGATCCTCGGCTTCCCCGCGGGCCTCGGCGCCGCCGGAATCTGGTGGGGCCTGGCCGCGGGGTTAGCCGTCACCGCCGTCGCTTTGGGCGGGCGGTTTGAATGGCTGACGCGGAAGCTGATGAAGGCCGCGCCCTAGCGGCTATCTCTCTACACACATCGCGATACCCATGCCCCCGCCGATGCACAGGGTCGCGAGGCCTTTCTTGGCGTCGCGCTTTTCCATTTCGTGGAGCAGCGTCACCAGCACGCGCGCGCCCGAGGCGCCGATGGGATGGCCGAGGGCGATGGCGCCGCCGTTGACATTGACCTTGGCCGGATCGAAGCCGAGATCCTTGCACACCGCCAGAGACTGGGATGCGAAGGCTTCATTGGCTTCGATCAGGTCGAGGTCCGAGGCTTTCCAGCCCGCTTTCTCCAGGGCCTTCTTCGACGCCGGTACCGGGCCCACGCCCATGATCGAGGGGTCCACGCCCGCCTGGGCCCACGACACGATGCGCGCCAGCGGCTTCAGGCCGCGCTTCTTGGCTTCGTCCGCCGACATCACCACCACCGCGGCGGCGCCGTCGTTGATGCCGGAGGCGTTACCCGCGGTTACCGTGCCGTCCTTGGAGAACGCCGGCTTGAGTTTCGCCAGCACGTCGGCGGTGGTGCCGGCGCGCGGGTATTCATCGGTGTCGAACTGCTTCTGTTCTTTCTTGACGGTGATGGTCACCGGCACGATCTCGTCCTTGAACCTGCCGCCCTTGATGGCGGCGTCCGCCTTCGCCTGGGACGCGGCGGCGAATTCATCCTGGGCGGCGCGGGTAAGTTGCCACTGGGTGGCCACGTTCTCGGCGGTCGTACCCATGTGATAATTGTTGAACACATCCCACAGGCCGTCGTTGATCATGGTGTCGGTCATGGCGGCGTTGCCCATCTTGACGCCGTTGCGCAGCTGCATGGCGTGCGGCGACTGGCTCATGCTTTCCTGACCGCCCGCGACCACGATCGTGCTGTCGCCCGCCTTGATCGCCTGCGCCGCCAGGGCCACGGCCTTGAGGCCCGAACCGCACACATGGTTGATGGTCATGGCGGCGGCTTCCTTGGGCACGCCGGCCTTCATCGCCGCCTGGCGCGCGGGGTTCATGCCGGCCGCGGCCGTGAGCACATTGCCCATCACCACTTCCGACACATCTTCCGGCTTCACCTGCGAGCGCTTGAGCGCCTCGGTGATCACCACCTGGCCCAGTTCGGCCGCGGTGTGTCCCGCGAGCGCGCCGTTAAAAGCGCCGATAGCGGTGCGGCACGCGGCAGTGATGACGATGTCGGTCATGGGGAACTCCTGAAGCGTTGTGTGTGTACTGCGGTTTTAGGCCCGCCGCACGGAGCGAGGCAAGGCCGATATTCTCGGCGTAATGCAAGGGTTTATGGCGCGCGGCCCGGATTTTCCAACCAATCGGCGAGCGGCGCGTGCACGGCCGCGGCGGCGCCCGCGGCCGCCACCATGCCGATATGCCCGAGATCGACCGTGCGTTCGACCGCGCCTGGGATGGCTTCGACAAGCGCGCGCGCTGACGCCGGCGGCACGATGCGGTCGCTCGCGGGCACGAAGGCCAGCGCCGGGCAGGAGATGCGCGCAGGGTCGATCACCTGATCGCCGATCTTCCATTGCGCGCGGGCGGGGGTGTTCTCGCCGTACCAGCTGAACAAACATTCCCGCGCCACGGGGCCCGCCAGCGGCACGCCGTCGTTGAGCCAATCCTCAAGCGCCACAAACCGCGCGGCTTCGTCCGACGCAGGATCGAGGGATGCGAATCTGCGGAACTTGCGTCCCACCAGCGTGGGGTCCAGCGACGCGAACAGGGCCTGCAGCATGTCGACCGACGCCACGCCTTCGGCCGCGAGCATGACCTCGAGCATCGGCCGCGCGAAGCCGAGCATGAAGCGCGACGACTCCGTGTCGGCGAAGAAATCCCAGGGCGTGGCCAGCAGCGCCAGCGCCGACACCAAGTCTGGGCGCAACACCGCCGGCGCCACGGCCAGGGTGCCGCCCATGCAATAGCCCACCAGCCGTGGCGCTTCGCCGGTGAGGCTTTTGACTTCCTCCAGCGCCGGTATCAGGACGCCTTCGACATAATCGGTGCTGGTGAAGGCGCGTTCCGCGGGCCCCGGATCGCCCCAGTCGAGCAGGAACGCATGGGTGCGGCGTGCGGCCGCGCGCATCACACTGCGGTCAGAGGCGAGATCGAGGACATAGGCGCGATTGACGAGCGAGGGGACGAACAGCGTCGCCGGTCCAGCTCCGCCGTAGTCGCGCAACGTCGCGGCGCCGTGGCGCCACACCGGAGGCGGCGCGGCCAGATCGCGGCGGAAGGGATGGTTTTGATAAGCGCGCACCCCGCGGACAAAATCCTCAAGGCGCTGCTGCCCGGCGGTGACCACGGCGTCGAGAAACTTGGGAGGATGGAGCGCCGCGGCCCAGGGGCCGGTAAAAGCGTCAGGGCTTTTTCCCAGCGCCGCGGCCGCCACCTGCAGCACGGGGCTTGGGTGCCTTAGGTGCGGCGGCCAGACCGGCCAATTGGGATTCGATGCCGGCGAGGCGCTGCTCGATGGCGGTGAGCCTGGTGGAGAGCTGGGCATCAGCCCCGCCAGGGCCGCCTGTACGATCCACCCCTCCATGGCCATATGAAGAGGCAGAGGCCGAGGCCCCGTGCGCGCCGGCGTCATGTCCTGACGCCCCCGGAGCCCCAGAGGCCATGCTGGCGGCCATTTTGGACCAGGCCTGCGTCATGGAGGTCAGATCGTTCATATCCCTGGGGGGCTCTTTGGCCAGCTTGGCCACCTGATCCTGCCAAAGCTCGAGATACCGCTGTGCGAGAGCCGCGTAATCGGGCGCCGGCGGGGGGATCTTGTCGCTCATGCAGTGCCCTGTGAATCAATGTTTCTGGGCCATTCCCGCGGGCGCGGCGGTTCTTTTGCCAGGCCCTGCCGCCGCGCGCTTTGACAGGCCGGTATTGTGCATAGCACAATAAGTCTTTGAAGGGACGTCAAGTCCCCGGCTTTTTACCTGAAGGGCTTCCGACACACATGTCAGAACAGGACGGCGGGGCTAAGTCGCCCGTAATCACAATCAAGAAGTACGCGAACCGGCGGCTCTACAATACCGCGACCTCCAGTTATGTGACGCTCGACCACCTCGCGGAGATGGTGAAAGAGGGCGCGGAGTTCGTCGTGACCGACGCCAAGACCGGCGAGGACATCACCCGCAGCGTGCTCACCCAGATCATCGTCGAGCAGGAAGGCAAGGGCCAGAATCTGCTGCCCATCAAGTTCCTGCGGCAAATCATAGGTTTCTACGGTGATTCCCTGGGCGGCCTGTTGCCGCGTTATCTGGAATCGAGTATGGAGCAGTTCTCCCAGAATGAATCGCACATGCGCAAGGCGATGCAGGAAACCTTCAAGGGCCTGTTCCCCATGACGCGCCTTGAGGACATGGGAAAACAGAACATGGCGTTGTTCGAGAACGCCATGAAGATGTTCAATCCGTTCGGCGCCATACGGAATGCCGCACCGCCCGCGCCGGATGCACCGGCCGCGGGACCCGCGAAAAGCGACGACATCGACGCGCTTCGCGCCCAACTCAACGCCATGCAAAGCCAACTCGAAAAGCTGGTTAAGGGCAGTTCCGGAGCGTGACGCGAAACGCCCTCATGGGCGGAAATGTTAAGCGGATGCGCAACAATCTCTTAACGTGTAATAACAATTTTTTACAATAAACTTGCGGTAACAGCCCCGCCGCTTTCCTACAATCCGCGGTATCGGGTCCGGATAAACCGGACGTATGCAGGTTGATGAGTGTTCGTCGCCTGCTGACCACAGGTTGGGGAAGAAAATATGGATGGTGGAAACCTCAAGCCCGCGCCGGCCAATCGCGCGAGTTCGATCGACCGGCATGTGGGCGCGCGGATTCGCGAACGCCGCATCATGCTGGGCCTGTCCCAACAGCAAATGGCCGACATGATCGGCGTCACCTATCAGCAGGCGCATAAATACGAGCGCGGCATCAACCGCATCTCGGCCGGGCGCCTTTACGAGATCACCCGCGTGCTCAATGTGCCCATCACCTATTTCTTCGAGGGCCTGGACGCGAGCGAGGACGATCCGATGAATCCGCGCCAGCGCATGTGTCTGGAACTGGCCCGCAACTTCGCCAGCATCTCCAACCAGCGCCACCAGGAAGCCTTGAGCCAGTTGGCCCGCGCGCTCGCCGCCCAGCAGTAACTAAACAAGCCTCCACTCTTCGCGCACCTCGGCGTCGGTTTCGACGCCGAGGTGTTTTGCTTTCTGGACCCGGGCGTGTTCGGGCGCGAGACGTGCGAACGCCCACACCGCGGCGCCGCGCACCAGGGGCGACTCATCGCCAAGGCGCGCTTCGATGTCCGGCAGCAGATCCCTGTCGTTGCTGTTGCCCATGGCGATCACAACATTGCGCACGAAGCGGTTCCGCCCAGTGCGCTTGATGGGCGACCCCGCGAACCGCGTCCGGAACGCGGCGTCATCGAGCGCCCCCAGGTCACGCAGCGTCAAGGCGTTCATTGCCGGCTTCGGCGTGAACGCCGCTTCACGCGCGGCCTGCGCGAACTTGTTCCAGGGGCAGACCGCGAGGCAGTCGTCGCAACCATAGATGCGGTTGCCGATGCCGGCGCGCAGGTCGCGGGGGATCGGACCTTTGTGTTCAATGGTGAGATAGGACACGCATCGCCGGGGGTCCAGCTGGTACGGCCCGATGAACGCCTGGGTCGGACAGACATCGAGGCAGCGGCGGCAGGCGCCGCAGTGATCGGTCTCCGGCGGGTCGGGTTCAATCGCCAGGGTCGTGAACACCTCGCCCAGGAACAGCCATGAACCGAACTCACGCGACACAAGATTCGTATGCTTGCCCTGCCAGCCCAAACCCGACTGCTGCGCCAGCGGCTTTTCCATCACCGGCGCTGTATCGACGAACACTTTGACGCCGTGGCCGCTGGCGTCGTTGAGCCAGCGGGCGAGCTGCTTGAGGCGCGACTTCAGCACATCATGATAGTCGCGCCCTTGGGCGTAGATGCTGACGACGCCTTCGCTCGAGGATTGGGTGGGTGCTGGCCGGCCGTAGTTGAGCCCCACCATGATGACGCTCCGCGCCTCCGGCCACAGCACCCTGGGATCGCCGCGGCGATCGGCCTTATCGCGCAGCCAGCCCATATCGCCTTCGAGGCCTTGCGCGAGAAACGATTCGAAATGCGCGCGTGCTTCATCCGCGAGGCGGGCTTCGGTCATGCGCACCACATCGAAGCCCAGGGACTTCGCATGGGCGCGAATCGCCTCGCGGTCAGGCGGCGTCATCGCCTTCGGCGGGTTCATCGCCGCCCCTGTCTCCCTGGGCCTGATCGGCGGCGAAGGCGCGCATATAGCCGGCCAGGCGCCCTTCCGCGATGGCGGCGCGCAGCTCGCGCATGATCTGCTGGTAGAAGGCGATGTTGTGCATGGTCAGCAGCATCAACCCCAACACCTCCTCGCAGCGGAACAGGTGATGCAGATAGGCGCGGCTGTAGATGCGGCTGGCGTCGCTGGGAACCGTTTCATCCAGCGGGCGCGGGTCCTCGGCGTGGCGCGCGTTGCGCAGATTGAGCGTGCCGTAGCGTGTGAAAGCCTGGGCGGTGCGCCCCGAGC
>CANJOI010000068.1 GCA_947475365.1 Fidelibacterota bacterium
CCAATTGATCGCGGTATCTTTTGGTTTCACCGAACAGCTTGCCCGTATCCAGGAACAGGATCGGCAGATCCGGCCGGATCCGCGAGATCATATGCAGCAGAACCGCGGACTCGGTGCCGAACGACGACACCAGCGCCACCCTGCCGGGCGCGAACTCTTCCTCGGTGATGGCGCTGATGATCGAGAGCGGCCCGGTCTCGGCGTAGCGCTCGTTCAGAAGTTCCAGGCGGCGGGCGAGAACGCTGCTCACGCCTGTTCCTTCGCCTTTCCGAGGCGCATCTCGGCCACGGTCTGATTGCGTTCGACGCCGCGCTGATACCAAACAGTATACGCCGCGACGCCGTGCTTGAGGGCGTCGGCGGAGAAATTCGGCCCCACTTCGAAGCTGTTGAAGCCGCAGCGCAGCAGGAACAGCACCTGGTCGGGAATAAAATCACCCACCGCGCGCAGGTCGCGGGTGTAGCCATAGCGTTCGCGCAACAAGCGGCCCACCGAGAACGGGCGGCCATCGCGCATGAAGGCGAACCGCACAACAATGAGCCCCAGGCGCGGCAGGAACGGCTCCAGTTCTTCGAGCGTCACGTCGCCGCCGATTTCGACGCCGACAGCGGCGGCTTCCGCGAACAGGGCGTTGTGCTCGTTCTTGAGGCGCTGAAAGCTGACCAGCGCCGATGCGCCGGTTTTCACGGCTTCATCGTCGGCCAGGCGTTGCCAGCCATCGGTGATCGGACCGTTGCGGTCGAGGACGCGGCTACTGTTTAGCGCCATAGAGCTTTTCCTTGAAGGGCGCCGGACCGACGCGGCGGTAGGCGGTAATGAAAGTCTCGGCCGGCTGGCGCAGGTCGAGATAGGTGTCGATCACCTTCTCGACCGCATCGACGATGCCGTCCGAGGAGAACCCGGGTCCCAAGAGCTGGCCGGTGGACGCGGTCTCGTCGCCCGCGCCGCCCAGGGTGAGCTGGTAAAACTCCTGCCCCGCCTTATCGACGCCGAGGATGCCGATATGGCCGGCATGGTGATGGCCGCAGGCGTTGATGCAGCCCGAGATTTTGATCTGCAGCTCGCCGATCTTGTGCTGCCGGTCGAGGTCGGCGAACCGCTCGCTGATGCGCTGCGCCACCGGGATCGAACGGGCGTTGGCGAGCGAGCAGTAGTCCAGCCCCGGGCAGGCGATGATGTCGGTCACCAGCCCGGCGTTGGCATCGGCGAAACCGATCTTGCCCAATGCCTGCCAGACCGCGAACAGGTCGGCCTGTTTCACGTGGGGCAGAACCAGGTTCTGAATGTGGCTCGCACGGATTTCACTGAAGCTGTAGCGCTCGGCGAGATCCGCGACCGCGTCCATCTGATCGGCCGCAATGTCGCCGGGGATGCCGCCGATGGGCTTCAGCGAAATGGTGGCGATGGCATAGCCGGGCGCTTTGTGCGGATGCACATTGGTGGCGACCCACTGGGCGAAGGCGCGGTTTTGTTTTTTGGCGTCCTCGAACGCCGCCACCGGGCCCGCGATCTTTTCAAGGGGCGGCAGCTCGAAGTAGCGGGCGATGCGCATTTCTTCCTGCGGCGGCAGGTTGACGCCGGACTGGCGGCTGGCCTCCCACTCTTCCTCGACCTGGCGAATGAACTCCTCGGGGCCAAGATCGCGCACCAGGATCTTGATGCGGGCTTTGTGGATGTTGTCGCGCCGGCCGTGGCGGTTGTAGACGCGCAGAATCGCCTCCAGATAAGACAGCAACTCGGGCTTGGGCAGGAAGGCGCGCACTTTCGTCGCCAGCACCGGGATACGGCCCATACCGCCGCCGACATAGACGGTGTAACCCACCTCGTCCGCGTCGTTGCGCACGATGTGCAGGCCGATGTCGTGCCACTGGACCGCCGCGCGGTCCTTCTCGGCGCCGGTCACAGCGATCTTGAACTTGCGCGGCAGCCACGAGAATTCGGGGTGGAAAGTCGACCACTGGCGGATCACTTCGGACACGATACGCGGGTCCTCGACCTCGCCCTCGATCGCGCCCGAGAAATGATCGGCCGTGACGTTGCGCACGCAGTTGCCCGAGGTCTGGTTGCCGTGCATCTGCACGCTCGCCAGCTCGGCCAGCAGGTCGGGCATCTCTTCCAGCTTGATCCAGTTGTACTGGATGTTTTGGCGGGTGGTGAAATGGGCGTAGCCGCGGTCATAAACGCGCGCGATGTGCGCGAGCTTGCGCATCTGCGTCGCCGAGAGCGTGCCATAGGGCACCGCCACCCGCAGCATGTAAGCATGGAGCTGCAGGTAGAGCCCGTTCATCAGGCGCAACGGCCGGAATTGCTCCTCGGAGAGTTCACCCTTGAGGCGGCGGCCCACCTGGTCGCGGAATTCCGCGACCCGCTGTTGGGCGACCGTGTGGTCGAAGTCGTCGTAAATATACATGGCTATTCCGCGCTCATGGATTTGTTGAGGTCGCGCCGCACCGTTGGGCCGGTGGCACGGATGACTTCACGGATATGCGCCGGCGTATGCTCGGCGGTCGGTTGCACATCGACCACATTCACATCGATCACCAGGTTGGCGGCGTAAGCGGCGGCGCCGATCTTGCGAAGTTCCTCGGCCTCGTCCGCGGTCGCGGCGACCTTGGCGTCGGCCACATACGCCGACCATTCTTTGCCGGTGTAATAGACTGTGGCGCCATTGCGCAGCAGGTTGCCGGTCAGGACTTTCGGGACGTCGGGTTTAGCCATGATGCGCTTCCTGGGAGTGGCGCGCCTCAGGCGCGACAGCGGTGGCGATTGCGGCGGGAGCATAGGTCTTGACGACTTCGCCGATGATGAACAGCGCCGGGCTGCGCACAACATCGCGGGCGATGGTCGCGGCGAGCCCGGCCACGGTGGTGATGATCACGCGCTCGTTAGGGCGCGTGGCGTTCTCGACAATGGCAATGGGCCAGCCGGCGGCAACGCCGTCAGCCTGCAACGCGGCGCTCAGGGCTTCGGCGCGGGCGATGCCCATGTACACGACCAGGGTCTTACCGGCGCCGGCGAGCCCGCGCATGTCGGCGAGCTTGCCATCCTTTTTGGCCGCGGTGACGAACGATACCTGCGCGGCGTAATCGCGATGCGTCAGCGTGATGCGCGTGCTGGCGGCCGCGCCGGAGGCCGAGGTGATGCCGGGCACCACGTCCACCGCGATACCGGCGGCGCGCAGGCCTTCGAGCTCTTCGCCGCTGCGGCCGAACACCATGGGATCACCGCCCTTGAGGCGCACGACCCGGTGGCCGCCGCGCGCGGCGGCGATCAACTGGGTGATGATGTCGTCCTGGGAGATCCCGGCGCTCTGGTAGGGCTTTCCGACATAGATGCAGCGCGCGCCCGCGGGCAAAAGCTCGAGAATTTCCGGCGACACCAGGTCATCGAAAAACACGACGTCAGCGGCCTTGAGGGCGAGATAGCCCTTCACGGTCAGGAGTTCGGGGTCGCCGGGACCCGCGCCCACCAAGGCGACGCGTCCCGCACGGGCGCCGAAAGCGCCTGGACGGGCGGATTTATCCCCAGGAATATTATCAAATTGACTCAAAGGCTTGCTTCCTCGTCCAGAGCCTTATCCCCAGGGATTTCCCAGCACGCCACGAGAGGCTCAAGAAGGGTGCGTGCTTAGCACAAAATCCCCGCGAGAACAGTGTGCGGGAGGGATAGGCCCCTTGCCGCCCAGATAGGAATAAAATTCTAATCTGGGGCGGATCTCTGGGGCTTTAGCGATAGAGTTCACCTCCGGAACAGAAAGGGAATAAAACATTTTTCTCTGCCGCCCGACACGGTGACGTTTTCGGGCGTACCGGCCGTACGGCCACGCTTATATATATGTATGCGCCCCGCAGGCGCAGCGGGCGGCAGGTTGACCCCCGGGGGAGGGGCGTGGTTCATGGCGCCTCGTTCGCAGGGTTTTTAAAGGGGTTGGAGATGAAGGTTTCGGGCATTGCCGCGGTCGTCACGGGTGGGGCCTCGGGTCTTGGGGCCGCCACCGCGCGCGCGCTCGCCGCCGCCGGCGCCAAGGTGGCGCTGATCGACATGAATGCGGAAGGCTGCGCCAAAGTAGCCGCCGAGATCAAAGGCCTGGCGCTGGCCTGCGACATCACCGACGCCGCCTCGACGGAAAACGCCTTGAAGCAGGCCAGCGAGGCCCATGGCGTCGCGCGATTGGTTGTGAACTGCGCCGGCATCGCGCCCGCCGCCAAGGTTGTCGGCAAGAACGGCGCTCATGACCTCGCCCTGTTCCGCAAGGTCATCGAAGTCAACCTGATCGGCTCGTTCAACGTCCTGCGCCTCGCGGCCGCGGCCATGGCCGCCCTCGACCCGCTCGACGAAGGCGAACGCGGCGTCATCATCAACACCGCCTCCATCGCCGGCTTCGAAGGCCAGACCGGCCAGGCGGCTTATGCGGCGTCCAAAGGCGGCGTGATCGGCCTCACCCTGCCGGCGGCGCGTGACCTCGCCCGCAATGGCGTGCGGGTGATGACCATCGCGCCCGGTCTGATCGAAACGCCAATGTTCGCCGGCCTCGATCCCAAGGCCGTCGAATCCCTGATTGCCACGACCGTGTACCCCAAGCGCCTGGGGCAGCCCCAGGAATACGCCAAGCTTGTGTTGCAGATCGCCGAGAATATCCTGCTCAACGGCAGCGTGATTCGCCTGGATGGCGCGGTCAGGCTGGGATAGCGGGGACCGCGAAAAGTAAGTTCTTCTCTCCGGCGGCTTCGCGGCAGAGAACGGTGCCACGAGGCCACCGGCGCGCGGTGGTTTTCACTTGGGCTGGGGTCAAGAATGCTCCCGAGCCCCTCGGCTTGTTGATTGAGAGGGGCAAACCCCATATCTGAGCCCCGCGTTTATTGATTGATCGCGTTTTGTTACGCCGAACCGGTTTCCACTTCGGCGCAAAACGCTTTGGCGGTTCTTACGAGTACTCATGACGGCGCTCACTCATCTCCAAAGGCTGGAAGCCGAGAGCATCCACATCATGCGCGAGGTTGTCGCGGCCTGCGACAAGCCGGTGATGCTCTATTCCATCGGCAAAGATTCCGCCGTCATGCTGCACATCGCCATGAAGGCGTTCTATCCGTCGAAGCCGCCCTTCCCGCTCCTGCATGTGGACACCACCTGGAAGTTCAAGGAGATGATCTCCTTCCGCGATGAGCACGCGGCGGCGCTGGGCCTCGATCTGCTTGTGCACATCAATGCTGAAGGTGTTGCCCAGGGCATCGGCCCTTTCACCCACGGCTCGGCGGTGCACACGGACGTGATGAAGACGCAAAGCCTCAAGCAGGCGCTCGACAAGTACCAGTTTGACGCGGCCTTCGGCGGCGCGCGGCGCGACGAGGAGAAGTCCCGCGCCAAGGAACGCATTTTCTCGTTCCGTTCGGCGCAGCATCGCTGGGACCCCAAGCAGCAACGCCCGGAATTGTGGCGGCTCTACAACGCCCGCAAGCACAAGGGCGAGAGCATCCGCGTATTCCCGCTGTCCAATTGGACCGAGCTGGACATCTGGCAATACATCTATCTCGAAAAGATCCCGATCGTGCCCTTATATTTCGCCAAGGAGCGCCCGGTGGTGGAGCGCGACGGCACGCTCATCATGGTGGATGACGACCGCATGCCGCTGAACGCCGGCGAGAAGCCGATGATGAAGAGCGTGCGGTTCCGCACTCTGGGCTGCTATCCCCTCACCGGCGCCATCGAAAGCACCGCCGACACGCTGCCCGCGATCATCCAGGAAATGCTGCTGACCAAGAGCTCCGAGCGTCAGGGCCGGGTCATCGACCACGACAGCAACGCCTCGATGGAACGCAAGAAGCAGGAGGGCTACTTCTGATGGCCCACGTTTCTTCGTTGATCGAACAGGACATCCTCGCCTACCTCGACGCCCACCAGCACAAGAGCCTGCTGCGGTTCATCACCTGCGGCAGCGTCGATGACGGCAAATCCACGCTGATCGGCCGCCTGCTCTATGATTCGAAGATGATCTTCGAGGACCAGCTGGCGGCGCTGGAAAAGGACTCCAAAAAAGTCGGCACCCAGGGCGGCGACATCGATTTCGCCCTGCTGGTCGATGGCCTCGCGGCCGAGCGTGAACAGGGCATCACCATCGACGTGGCCTACCGCTATTTCTCCACCGAGAAGCGCAAGTTCATCGTCGCGGACACGCCGGGGCATGAGCAGTACACCCGCAACATGGTGACCGGCGCATCGACAGCCGACCTCGCCGTGATCCTGATCGACGCGCGCAAGGGCGTGCTGGTGCAGACGCGGCGGCACTCCTACCTGGTGTCGCTGATCGGCATCCGGAAAGTGGTGCTGGCGGTCAACAAGATGGATCTGGTCGGCTACAACCGGGGCATCTTCGAACAGATCGTCGCCGAATACCGCGAATTCGCAGCTCAGATCGGTCTGACCGACATCCTCGCCATCCCCATCTCCGGCCTCAAAGGCGACAACATCACCGCCACCAGCGGCACCATGCCCTGGTACCAGGGGCCTTCGCTGGTCAATTACCTGGAAACCGTCGACGTCGAGGATCGCGCCGCGGCCGCGCCGTTCCGCATGAGCGTGCAGTGGGTCAACCGCCCTGATCTGGACTTCCGCGGCTTCTCCGGCCTGATCGCCAGCGGCGCGGTGCATCCCGGCGACCGCGTCAAAGTGCTGCCCTCGGGCAAAGAAGCCAAGATTGCGCGTATCGTCACACAAGACGGCGACCTCGCGGAAGCCATCGCGGGACAATCGGTCACCCTCACGCTCGACACCGAGATCGATATCAGCCGCGGCGACCTCCTGGCGCACGCCGCCAACCCGCCCGCGGTCGCTGATCAGTTCAACTCCACAGTGGTGTGGATGAGCGATGAGCCGCTGCTGCCGGGCCGCCTCTATTGGATGAAGATCGGCACCAAGCTGGTGGCGGCGACCGTCACCGACATCAAACATAAGACCAACGTCAACACACTCGAGCAGCTGGCCGCAAAATCGCTGTCGCTCAACGAAATCGGCTCGGTCAATCTGTCGCTCGACCATCCGGTGCCGTTCGATCCTTACACCGAAAACCGCGAGACCGGCGGCTTCATCCTGATCGACCGGCTCAACAACGGCACGGTTGGCGCCGGCACCCTGCAATTCGCCCTGCGCCGGGCCGAGAATATCCACTGGCAGGCGGTGGACGTGAACAAGCACGCCCGCGCCGGGCTCAATCGCCAGAAAGCCTGCGTGTTGTGGTTCACCGGCCTGTCGGGCGCCGGCAAGTCGACCATCGCCAACCTGGTCGAGAAGCAATTGTTCGCCCAGGGGCGTCACACCTATCTGCTCGATGGCGACAATGTGCGGCACGGCCTGAATCGCGACCTCGGTTTCTCCGACGCCGACCGGGTGGAGAACATCCGCCGCGTCGCCGAGGTGTCCAAACTGATGGTGGACGCCGGCCTGCTTGTGCTGGTGTCGTTCATCTCGCCGTTCCGCGCCGAACGCCGCCTTGCGCGCCAGCTCCTGGAGGACGGCGAGTTCCTGGAGGTCTATGTCAGCACGCCGCTCGCGGTCGTTGAAAGCCGCGATCCGAAAGGCCTCTACAAGAAGGCGCGCGCCGGTGAGATCAAGAACTTCACCGGCATCAGCTCGCCCTACGAGCCGCCGGAGAATGCGGAGATCGTCATCGACACCTCGCGTATGACGCCGGAAGACGCCGCCGCCTTTATCCTCAAGACCCTTGAGGAACGCGGCTTGGTGCCGGGAATTCGCGCGGAAGCCGACACCACGCCCAGCGCTTAGGCGCATTTCGCACTCCATGCGCCGGAGCACAAAGTGCGGCAAGCTTAGCCTCCGGTAGTGTGAGGTTTAGCAGGCGGGATTGGCCTCTATTACGCGCGGCGCAATGTGGCCGAGACCGTGAGCGCGGATATTCCCGCATGCGGATCGCGAGTGCCGGGCGCGGCTGCGGCGCGCCCTTTGCAATGAAGTGATTAACGGCGCAGTGCGTACCAGAGCGCGCCCGTGATCTCGTAGAGCGCATAATAGCTGTCGTGGAGCGACGATTGACGCGGCAACAAGTCGAGGGATGATCGCGGCGCGAAGACAGTCGGCGCCGGAATCACTTTGAGGCCGGCAGCTTCGAACACGCGCATCGCGCGCGCCATATGCGAGGCATGGGTCACCAGAACAACCCGGTCTATGCCGGCTTGCCGCAAGATCGGCACACTGAAAGCCGCGTTCTCATAGGTGTCGCGCGATCTTTCCTCGGTCCAGCGTACCGGGATAGCGAAGTCCTGCTCCAGCGTCACCTTCATCATGGCGGCCAGCGACATCCGCGCATCGTCGGGTTGTCCGCCCGAAACCAGTACCGGCAGATCCAATTTGCGGACGAGATGCGCGCCGTAACGCAAGCGCTGCAGCGTCATTCCATCTACCGTGGCGCCACCGCCGTATTCCGGCGCGTATCGTTCAAAGCCGCCCGACAGCACCACGATCGCCTGGGCGTTCGACGACGCAAGAACGCTCGCATCCGCGGGAGGCGTCTCAACGGATCGCATCATGAGATTGGCGACCGCCGGGGTTGACAGCAGATAGAATGCGGCCAGCCCCAGAGAAAGCAGCACAATCCCCGATCGGCGGCGTCCGCGCGCCACGCACACAACGCCGAGGCCCAGCACGACCAGCAGGCTGCCGGGCGGCAGGATCAGCCACTTGAAGAATTCGTAGATGATTTGCAGCATCAGACCACCGGTAACGAACGGTGCCGAAGTATTAGCCGATTTTGGCGCTGTTCGACACTCCAGGAGCGGGCGTGGTCACCGGTTCCGGCGCCCTGTGCGCGCGGATTTTGGCGAAAGCCGCCCACTAAGACCAGCCATCGCTTGATACGATAAGAGGCCGGCCTTTTCGTATTTGCGCATCCCCTCTCCGCCCGGCCGCGATATAATCGGGTTCCATCTGGGGGAGTCCACTGTGCGTAATTTCAATTTTCCGGGCCGTTCAACCGTCCATGCCGCGCACGGCATGGTCGCGTGTGAACATCCCCTCGCCGCGCTCGCGGCCATCGATATGTTGCGTAAGGGCGGAACCGCCGCCGATGGGGCCATTGCCGCCGCCGCCGTGCTGGCCGTGGTGGAGCCCATGGCGACCGGCATCGGCGGCGACGCCTTTTGCCTGGTGGCGCCCAAGGGCTCGGCCGCCATCGAGGGGTATAATGGATGCGGGCGCGCGCCCCGGGCGCTGTCGCTCGCACACTTCGCCGGCCAGAACCTCGCCCGCATTCCCATGGATTCCCCCCATGCCGTGACCGTCCCAGGTGCGGTGGACTGCTGGTTCGCCCTCCTCGCGCGCCATGGGCGTCTCGACCCGGCCACGGTGCTGGCGCCCGCCATCGCCTATGCCCGCGAGGGTTTCGCGGTTACGCCGCGTGTCGCCTATGAGTGGGATGTGATCGGCAAGCCCAAGCTCGCGCGCAATGCTCACGCGGCGCGCCACTGGCTGCCGGATGGCGGCGCGCCCCGTGTGGGCGCGATGTTCCGGCACCCCGCCCTCGCCGTCACCCTGGAGGACATCGCCCGCCATGGCCGGGACGGCTTCTACCAGGGCCGGGTCGCCGAGGACATGGTTGCCTCGTTGCGCGCATTGGGCGCGACCCACGTGCTGGAGGACTTTGCCGCCCATACCGGCAACTGGGTTACGCCGGTCAGAAGCACCTACCGCGGCGTTGAAGTCTGCGAGATCCCGCCCAATGGCCAGGGCGTCACCACGCTTCTGATGCTGAACATCCTGGAGAACTTTGCGCTGAAAGAGGTGGGGCCGGTCTGCGCCGAACGTCTGCACCTGGAGGCCGAGGCCGCACGCCTTGCCTTCGTCGAACGCGGGCGCTGGATCGCCGACCCCGACCACTCAAATGAATCGGTGGCGCATTTCACCGACAAGGCTTTCGCCAAATCGCTCGCGGCGCAGATCGACCTCACCCGGGCCGCCACCGCCGCGCCCGCCATGCGGACCGGCGACACCACCTATCTCGCCGTCGCCGACGCCGACGGCACCATGGTGTCGTTCATCAACTCGATCTATCACGGCTGGTGATCAGGCCTGGCGTCGGACAAAACCGGCGTCTTGTTCCACGACCGCGGCCACGGCTTTGTTCTCGATGAACGTCACCCCTACGCGCTCAAGGGCGGTAAGCGCCCGTTCCACACCATCATTCCGGCCATGGCGCTGAAGGACGGAAAACCCTGGCTCGCCTTCGGCGTCATGGGCGGCGATTTCCAGCCGGTGGGCCAGACCCATGTGCTCACCAACTTGGTCGACTACGGCATGGACCCGCAGGAAGCCGTGGATTGCCCGCGCGCGTTCCTGTTCGAAGGCGTGCTGAACGTGGAAGAAGGTGTGCCCGAAGATGCGCGCGCGCGCCTCGCGGCCATGGGCCACAAGGTCAAGCTCGCGCCCGAACCTTTGGGCGGCAGCCAGATGGTGATGCGGGATTTCGCGGCGGGGACCTGGACCGCTGGTTCAGATCCCCGCAAAGACGGTTGCGCGCTCGGATACTAGCGGCGCTTGGGAGGCCCTTTGAAGCGCGAGGCGCCGGAGGGCGGCGGCGGCGAGCTCTCGTCCTTATGGCGGAAAACGAGGCGGCCTTTGCCCAGGTCGTAGGGCGAGATTTCCACGGTCACACGGTCACCCACCAGGGTGCGGATGCGGTTCTTTTTCATGCGGCCCGCGGTGTAGGCGATGATCTCGTGGTCATTGGTGAGCTTCACCCGGTAGCGCGCTTCCGGGAGCACGTCGGTGACGACGCCTTCGAATTCCAGCAGTTCTTCTTTAGCCATAACTCTCTTCCAGTTGATTAATTGGCGGATACGCGCTCGAGACCGCCGGCATTGACATGTTCCCACATGCGCATACCGCCGTCCGGCGTCGCGGTGAACTTGAATTTATTTGAATCGCGGAAACCGGCCTGCAAGGGCAGCGGGCCGTCCAGGGTGAATTCGTCCGGACCCGACGGGCGGTAAGGACCGACGCCCGCGATCACCAGGCCGCCGTCGCCGCTGTCGGTCACGGTCATGGGCTGGCCGCCCGGCGCATCCTTCGGGTTGGCCGGAATGCTGCGGTAAGTGCCGAGGTACTTGGCAACATCCACCTTCATGTCGCGCTTGATCGGCAGCTTGCCGAGGAAATGCTCGAGCACCAGAGCGCGCACGCCGGAGTGCGACATGGCGGGTTCCACCGGGCCGGGCTCGGCGGGCAGTGTGCCGGCAGCCGCATCGGCGGGAGGAGCACCGCCGCCGCCAAAGGTCACGAAGATGCCGACCTTGCGGTTCATCAGGAAGAACTCCATCGAGCGGAAGGCCAGCGAGCCATAGTGCTCCATGACTTTCTCGCCGTTGTAGTCATAGATGAAGAACTGCATGCCGAAGCCGCTTTCCTCCGGCACGTTGCCGGCCTTGCGGGTGTGCATGAGGTCAAAGCCCTTGGCCGAGAGGATTTTGGCGCCGGGTCCGTTCGCGCCCAGGGTATGGGCGATCAGCCACTTGCTCATGTCCACGGCGGTGGAATTGGTGTCGCCGGCGTAGGAGAACGCTGGCGTGATCACAGGGTAGGGCAGCGCCACCGGCGAGCCATCGGGCACGAAGGCATATTGCGTCACGACGTCCGGGCCCGGACGGGGAGCATTGGTGATCTCGGTATGGCTCATGCCCAGCGGTGTGTAGACATGCTCCTTCATATAGTCCTGAAGGGTCTGGCCGGTGATGTCCTCGATCATGAAGCCGAGGGTCGAGGTGCACGGATTGCAATAGTGCGAAAGCGTGCCCGGCTCGCGCACCACTTCGGACATGCGCGCGGCGATATAGTCGCCGGGGAGCGGGTGTGTCGGCCGGTCGGGGCCGTCCTCGCCCGGAACCATCACGCTCACCATGGCGAGACCGCCGCGATGGGTGAGCAGATTCCAGATGGTGACCTCCTTGCCCGTAGTGTTCTTGAGCTGGAAGCGCTTGAGGTACTTGTTCACGGGGTCGTCGAGCGAGGCGATCTTGCCCGCTTCCAAAAGCTGGGCGACCGCGGTGCCGACGAAAGTCTTGGTGAGCGAGGCAATCCGGAACTGGGTGGTTTCGGTATTCACCGGCGTCTTGTTCGCCCAGTCGGCGTAGCCGTAACCCTTGGTGAACACCAGCTTGTCACCTTCGGTCACCGAAATGGCCAGGGCCGAAACCCGGTACTCCGCGAGGATCTTGCCGAAGGTTTCATCGGACCACTTCTCGATCTCGGCCGCGTTCAACGCAGCCGCGGGGGCCGCCGCCCGTTCCTTCTTGTTGCAGCCGGCGAGGCCTGCGCAGAGCACAAGGGCTGCGATCCCGGCAACCACCAGTCTTTTCGTCATCAGCATGGAGACCCCTCTCCGGTTAAGGGTCGGCATATTAAGGGAAAGCGCGCGTTACAGCGAGGGCCATATACGGCGGACGGCCCCCTCTAGAACACGGGGAAAATTGGGTTTTTTGGGAAAACCGCCGGACCGCCCCTTAGCCGCCCCGCGGGCCCGTGGTCGAGCGCCATCCCAGCCCCGGGGACGCGGCCGCCCCGAGGGGACCCGGTGAAGGTTAACGCTCCAGCCGATAGTGGAAAGAAAGCCAACGCAGGCTAGCGGTAGAATCCTTTCAGGCCTCCGCACGCTTGACGATTCCTGCTTTCCCAATCACTGTCTAGGCAGCGATTCTCGGGAGAAGGGCGGTTATGCCCAAACCTTTCTATGATGCCGACAGCTTCAATGGCTGCAAGTCGATCGGCTATTTAATCCGGCGGTGTCACAACAAGATGCTGCCGCGCGCCGAGGCGCAGTTCGCCGACGCCGAGCTGACGTTCTCGCAATGGGTGGTGCTGATGTCGCTGCGCGACAAGGCCGCCGACACCTGCGCCGATATCGCCCGCAACATGAACCACGACACCGGTGCGGTCACGCGCCTGGTCGACCAGCTGGAAAAGCGCAAGTTGGTGGCGCGCACCCGCTCCACCGCCGACCGGCGCGTGGTGCATCTGAAACTGCTGCCGGCCGGCAAGACCATGGCGAAGGCGTTGACGCCGCGCATGGTCGATTTCTGGAATAGCGTTCTCGCGGATTTCTCCCGCGCAGAGGCCGCCAGCCTGCTCGCCCTGCTCGAACGCCTCGACGCGCGGTTGGACGCTCACCCATTGCCTGCCGCCGCCGCCAAGGCGCGCAAGACGAAAGCTACATCATGATCAAACGCACGCTCACCGTTACGCTGGCCATAGGCGTACTCACCGCTTGCGTCTCGGCGCCACCGACAGAACCGCGGGTTCAGGCCGTCGCCGCCGCCGGCCTTGGCCTTGGCGCGCAGGCCGGCCCCGTCCTCGGCGAAAAGTGGTGGACGGCCTTCGGCGACCCGCAGCTCGACAAATTGGTGGGCCAGGCGCTGGTGGGAAATCCATCTTTGGCCGCGGCGCTCGCGCGATTGCGCGCCGCCCAGGCCGAGATTTCAGCGGGCCGCGCCGCTACCTATCCGCAGCTGGTGTTTGAAGGGCAGGAACAGCGCCAGCGGCTGTCGGCCAATTACATCATCCCGCCGCCTTACGGCGGTTCGTCGCAATGGATCGGCGCGGTTCAGGCCAATCTCACCTGGTCGCTGGATCTGTTCGGCAAACAGGATGCCGAGATCGCCAAGGCCCGCGCTGGCGCCGAAGCCGCCGCGCTGGACGCCACCGCCGCGCGCCTGGCGCTCGCGGGCTCCGTCACCCAGGCCTATGTCGCCCTCGCCCGTGCTTATGTGCTCGCCGACGTAGCGCAAGACGCCGTCACCCAGCGTCAGGGCATTTTCGCGCTGACCTCGACACGGGTGCGCACGGGCCTCGAAACCTCCGCGGCCGCAAAAGTCGCCGAAGCTCAGGCCGCCGCCGCGCAGGTGGACCTGGTGCGCGCGTCCGCCCTTAAGGAAATCGCGGTGCATCAGATCGCGGCCCTCCTGGGCCGTGGCGCCGACGCCTATGCCATCACCCGCCCCAAGCTTGATCCGGCGGCCCTTGCGCTGCCTGAGGCATTGCCCGCGGATCTTCTGGCCCGGCGCGCCGATATCGCCGCCGCGCTGGCGCGGATTGATGCC
>CANJOI010000069.1 GCA_947475365.1 Fidelibacterota bacterium
GGCGAAGATGCGATCCGCGGGCATGGCGATGAAATAGCCGCCGGAAGCGGCGAGATTGCCCATGCTGACGATCACAGGTTTGTTCTTTTCCTTGGCCTTGATGATCTCGCGCCAGATGGTGTCGGAGGCGACGTAGGAACCGCCCGGGCTATCGACGCGCAGCAGGATGGCGGCGACGTCCTTGTCGTCGGCGGCCTTGCGGATGGCCTTGGAGGTGCGCTCGGCGTGGATGCCGCCGGACGCGAGCAAGTCACCGTTGTCCTTGGCGCGGTCGATCTCGCCCACGGCGTGGATCACCGCGACATGTTTTTGATGGCCCTTCTTGGCGACCATGTCCGCGCCGACATAGCGAGCGAGGGTGACTTCGTTTGCGCCGTTGGACGCGCCCCTGACCGCGGCGTCGAATTCATCGCGGTAGCCGAGATGGTCGATGAGCTTGCCGTCCAGCGCTTCACGCGCGAGCAGGGGGCCCTTATCCACCAGCGCCTTCACGGCGGACGGATCGATCTTGCGGTCGGCGGCGATGCCGGTGGTGATCTGTTCGAACCATGAGCCGATCAGCGCGGTCATGGCTTCGCGGTTGGGCGCCGACATGGAGGTGGCGGTGAAGGTTTCCGGCGCGCTCTTGAATTCCTTGCGGCTGACGAAGCTGCCCTTCAGCCCGAAGCGATCAAGGAACTTTTTGAGGAAGAACTCCTCGGTGCCGATGCCGGCGATGCCCACGCTGCCCGAGGGCTGCACCCAGATATCTCCAAAAGCACTTGCGAGGTAGTAGCCGGGCAACGCCCCTTCGCCTTCGCCGATGGTCTCGGAATAGAGATAGGCGGGTTTGCCGCTCGACCGGAAATCCGCGATGGCTTCGCGCAATTCCTGCACCTGGGCGAGCCCCAGGGAATGGTCGCTGAGGTTGGCTTTGATGCCGACGATATGGGAGTCGGTCTTGGCGCGTTTGATGGCAAGCAAAGTGTCGTGCAGCGACACCTGGGACTTGAGGCCGAGGTTCTCGAACTTCCGGCCCGTGGTGCCTTCGACATAGTTGTCGTCAAGGTTCAGGGCCAGCAGCGCGCGGCCGCTCACCGGCAGAGCGGGGCCGTTGCCCCTGAAATTGCTGATGGCGTAGATCGAAAGGCCGACCGTCAGCAGGGTGAGGAAGCCCACCACCGACAGCAGGCCCAGGAGGATCTTGCCGAGCGTGCGCATGGGTGTTCCTTATGGACTGTTTGTTGTCGCGGGGCCGGAGGGAAAACCGGTTTCCACTTTTCCTGGACCCACTCTAGGTGTTCTGAGCCTGATGGCGCAGCAGGTGATCGGCGAGCACGATGGCGAGCATCGCTTCGGCCACGGGCACGCCGCGGATGCCGACACACGGATCATGCCGGCCTTTGGTGACGATGTCGGTATCGTTGCCGTGAATATCAATGGTCTTGCGCGGAGAAAGGATCGAACTGGTGGGCTTTACGGCCAGGCGCGCGACGATCGGCTGGCCGGTGGAAATGCCGCCCAGGATGCCGCCGGCGTGGTTCGACAGGAACTCCACGCCATCCGCGCCCTGACGCATCTCGTCGGCATTGTCCTCGCCGGACAGGGCGGCGGCGGCGAAACCGTCGCCGATCTCCACACCTTTGACCGCGTTGATGCTCATGAGGGCCGAGGCGATATCGGCGTCGAGCTTGCCGTAGACCGGCGCGCCCAGTCCCACGGGGATGCCGTCCGCCACCACCTCGATCACGGCGCCGGCTGACGAGCCTGCCTTGCGCACATCGTCGAGATAGCTTTCCCAGGCCGCGGCGGCTTTGGCGTCGGGGCAGAAGAACGGGTTGCGCTCCACTTCCGCCCAATCCCAGGCCGCGCGGTCGATCTTATGCGGACCCATCTGGATCAACGCGGCTCTTATTTTGGCCGCCGTGCCGAGGCGGCTTTCCAGCACCTTCCGGGCAATGGCGCCGGCCGCGACCCGCATGGCGGTTTCCCGCGCCGACGAACGCCCGCCGCCGCGATAATCCCGGACGCCGTATTTCTGCTGATAGGTGTAATCGGCGTGACCCGGCCTGAATTTCTCGGCGATGTCACCGTAGTCCTTGGAGCGCGCGTCCGTGTTCTCCACCAGGAGGCCGATGGGCGTGCCGGTGGTCTGGCCCTCGAACACGCCGGAGAGGATCTTCACGGCGTCGGGCTCCCGGCGCTGGGTGGTGAATTTGGACTGGCCGGGTTTGCGCTTGTCCATCCACTGTTGGATGTCGGCCTCGGTGAGCGCGATGCGCGGCGGGCAGCCGTCCACCACACAGCCGAGCGCGGGCCCGTGGCTCTCGCCGAAGGTGGTGAACCGGAACAGCGTGCCGAAGGTATTCGCGCTCATGCGGCTTTTATTTTGAGACGGCGTTGCTCAGGAGCTCGGCGTTTTCGGCGGCGGACTCCTCGGCCATCATGCCGACCACGTGATAGCCGCAGTCCACATGGTGGATTTCGCCGGTGACGCCCGAGGACAGGTCGCTGAGGAAATAGACCCCGGTGTTGCCCACCTCATCGATGGTGACGTTGCGGCGCAAGGGCGCGTTGAGTTCGTTCCAGCGGATGATGGTGCGGATGTCGCCGATGCCCGACGCCGCCAGGGTCTTGATGGGCCCGGCGGAGATGCCGTTGACCCGGATGCCCTTGGGGCCGAGGTCGGTGGCGAGATAGCGCACCGAGGCTTCGAGCGCGGCCTTGGCGATGCCCATGACGTTGTAATGGGGAATGACACGCTCGGCGCCGTAGTAGGTGAGGGTCACCAGGCTGCCGCCGCTTTTCATCAAGGGTTCCGCGCGCCGGCAGATGTCGGTGAACGAATAGGCCGAGATATCCATGGTGCGCAGGAAGTTGTCGCGGGTGATGCCGTCGATGTAGCGGCCCTTGAGCTGCTCCTTGTCGGAGAAGGCCACCGCGTGCACCACGAAATCCAGTTCTCCCCAGGTCTTGGCGATGCCCTCGAACACGGCGTCCAGGGACGCGGAGTCTGTCACGTCGCAGGGCAGGATCAGGGGCGAGTTGAGGCTCTGGGCCAGGGGGCGTACCCGCTTTTCCAGCGCTTCGCCCTGAAAGGTGAAGGCCATGCTGGCGCCGTGGCGGGCGGCCTGGCGGGCGATCCCCCAGGCGATGGAGCGGTCATTGGCCAACCCAAGGATCAGGCCTTTCTTGCCCGCCATCAAACCTTGCTCAGCCGCCATCTCCAACTCCCGAATTTCGCGAAAAGCTTTCGTGAACCAACAACTTACGGCATCCTACACGAAACGAATCCCAGAGCAACGTGCCCGATTTGGGGCTAAAGGGCGTTCCTCTGACATATTCTGGGAAATGCGAGCTGACCGCGGCATGAGCCAAACGCCTGATCCCGCACGGACTTTACCACCGGCCGCGGCACCGCCATTGCCATGGGATTCCGGCCGCGCCAAAGCCGCCGTCAGGTTCTTCGTGCACCGCCTTTACGGCACCCACATCAGCAGCGCCGCCGCGGCGGTGAGTTATTCCACCACGCTCGCGGTGGTGCCGGCCTTGGCATTGGCGCTGGCCAGCCTGGCGGCTTTCCCGGCCTTCAACGATTTCCGCATGCATTTGCAGGAAATCATCGTCAGCAACCTGGTGCCGGACACCGGGTTGCAGATCAACCAGCAGATCGGCCGCTTTGTCGAGGCGGCGGGGAAGCTGACCGCGGTGGGCGCGGCCGGCCTCGCGGCCTCGGCGATCCTGCTGCTGCTGACCATCGAGGGCCAGCTCAACATCATCTTCGGCGTCAGCCGCACGCGGCCCCTGGTGCGGCGTATCCTGGTGCTATGGGCGGTGCTGACGCTGGGGCCGCTGTTGCTGGGTGTCGGCATCTCGCTGCTCGGCACCTTCACCAGCCTGATCGCGTCGGACGCCGGGACCAATCCGTTCGTGGCGTTTCTGCTCGGCCATCTCGCGCCCACGCTCATTACCGGGGTCCTGCTCACCTTCATCTACGACCTGGTGCCGCATAACCGTGTGCACTGGAAAGACGCGCTGGTCGGCGCGGCCTGGGCGGCGGCGCTGCTGGCGGGTTTGCGCTATACCTTCGCGTTCTACATCAAGCTCATGACGTCTTATCAGGCGATCTATGGCGCCATCGCGGCGGTGCCGGTGTTCCTGGTGTGGGTGTACTTCGTCTGGTACCTGGTCATGGCGGGCGCCGTGATTGCCGCGAGCCTCCCGGATTGGCGGCTGTCACTGAAGGGCCGGGCCACGGGACCGGTCGGAAAGCTCCTTCTCGCGCTCGAGATCCTCGGCATCCTGGCGACCGCGCAGCGGGGCGGTAAAGGACGTGATGCAAGCTACCTCGCGCGCCTCGCCGATCTCCCGGAAGACACGGTCACGGTGCTCTTGGAATCGCTCCAGGAGGGGCATTTCGTGGTGTGCAGCGACCAGGGCGAATGGGTCTTGAGCCGCGACCTGGACGCCACGCCGCTATCAGATCTGGTGCACCATTTCGGGCTGGGACTGAACCGCACAGTATTGAAGGTGCCCAACGTCTCGGACGTCAGCCGCAGGCTGGAGCATTGCCTGGCCGAGGCCAGCGCCTCCGAACAACGCCTGCTGAGCGTCAGCCTTGCCCGGATCATCTCGCCGGACCCGGAATAAAAAAGGGCGGTCTTCGCGACCGCCCTTTTTGCCGGCTTTAAGTCTGCTTACGACACGATCTTCCAGGAACCATCGGCCTGGCGGCAGGCGGTGCCGTAGCCTTTTTCGCTCTGGCCCCCGACCGTGATGTTGGACTGGAACTCGCGGCAGTAATCGCCGTTGGGGCGGCGGCCTTCGCGGGTCGGGGTCACGGTGCCGGAGTGGCCGGTGTTGGGGTTGTTCCAGATGATCGGCTCATTCAGCGGCGCGTTATAGGCGCGCTGCTCGGCTTCGCGCATGCGCTGACGGTCGACCTCGTCCAGGCGCTTGCCGATGTTGCTGCCGATGGCCGCGCCGGCCAGCACGCCGATGGCGGTGGCGGCCAAGCGGCCATCGCCACGGCCGAACTGCGAGCCGAGCAGGCCGCCCAGGCCGGCGCCGAGCAGGGCGCCGCCGGTTTGGTTGGGACCAGCGTCATTGGCGCAGCCGGAGAGGGCGAGGGTGCTCGCGATCAGCGCGGCGACAACCGCCTTCTTCGAGAAAGGTGACATGATGGTGATATCCTTTGTTGCCGTTCTTATGCCGCTTGATATCTGACGTTGGAAAGCAGCCAATCCCGCGGTGTTTACGTGTTACTCAAGCTCAATTCACCTGAAAATATTGGCAAAATAAGGGCGTAGCCCGCCCGGCGGGACAGGATTACAACGTTCAGATGTTCAGCTAGGTTGCCTTTTGGCGAAAATCCAGATGCTTACAACTATTCCAGATTCCGCCGATCCCATCGGCTTGTTCCGTGACTGGCTCAAGGATGCCGAAGCGTCCGAGCCCGACGTGCCCAACGCCATGTGCGTCGCCACCGTCGGCGCGCAAGGCAAGCCCAGCACGCGCATGGTGCTGCTGAAGGACGTCGGCGCCACCGGCTTTGTGTTCTACACCAACACCGAAAGCCGCAAGGGCCAGGAAATCGCCCACAACCCTTTTGCGTCGATCTGCTTTCACTGGAAGACCCTCGGCCGTCAGGTGCGCGTTGAAGGGCGGCTATCACTGGTGAGCGCGGCGGAAGCCGACGCGTATTGGGCGACGCGCCCGCGCGGCAGCCAGATCGCCGCCTGGGCCTCGGATCAATCGCGGCCGCTGGACGCGCGCGCCACGCTCGAGAACCGCGTGAAGGACTGCGAGGCGCGCTTCGCCGGCGCCCCGGTGCCGCGCCCGCCCCACTGGCTGGGCTATGCGCTCGATCCGGAAGTGATCGAATTCTGGCTCAATGTGGCGAGCCGCCTCCATGACCGGCTGGTTTTCACGCGCCAGAGCCGGGGTTGGCGTCAGGAGCGCCTCTACCCGTGACGCCTCCCGGGAATGCCGGTCGCCTGATGCAGCTCGCGACCATTGCCGCGGTCGCCAGCGCGCTGCTGCTGCTGGGCCTCAAGACCTGGGCCTATTTGGCCACCCATTCCGTCGCGCTGCTGTCCAGCCTCGCGGATTCGGCGCTCGACGTGATGGCGTCGGGCCTCAACTTCATGGCGGTGCGCTTCTCGCTCACGCCCGCCGACGATCTGCACCGTTTCGGCCACGGCAAGGCCGAGCCCTTGTCGGCCTTGGGCCAGGCGACCTTCGTCGCCGGTTCCGGCGTGCTGATCCTGGTGGAGGCGATCTCGCGGTTCTCGGCGCCGGCGGTTGTGCCCAACTCCGGCCTCGGGATCGCGGTCAGCGCCGCCTCGATCGTGGTGACCGTGGCGCTGGTGGCTTTCCAGCGCTTCGTGGTCATGCGCACGGGCTCGCTCGCCATCACCGCGGACTCGCTTCACTACACCGGCGACCTGCTGCTCAACGGCAGCGTCATTGTCGCGCTGGTGCTGTCGTCCTACGGCAACTTCCCCTGGGCCGATCCGGTGTTCGGTATCGCCATCAGTGCTTTCATTCTCGTGAACGCTTTCCGCATCGCCCACCACGCCGTCGCCGCGCTCATGGACATGGAATTACCGGAAGCCGACCGCAAGGAAATCATCGCCATCGCCCACCAGCACCCCAAGGTGCGCCATGTGCACGAACTGCGCACACGGTCCTCGGGCGCCCAGAAGTTCATTCAGATGCATCTGGTGCTGGATCACACCCTGAGCCTGCTGGAGGCTCACCGCATCGCCGATGATGTGGAAAAGGCCGTGGGTGCCGCGTTCCCCGGCGCGGACATCATCATCCATGAGGACCCGGAAGGCATCGTCGAGTTCCATCCTCCAGTTGGCGGCGCGCTCCACTAAGGGTGTGAAAACCGGGAATTCGGTTTCACGTGAAACATTCGTTCCGCTTTTCACATTGCCGCAGGCTAAATCTAAAACAGTGACATCTGATCGCCGGCCTGGGGCGGCGGTTTGAACTTGGTCACATCCAAGGGCTGGCGGTGGCTGTTGAGACCCAGGCGCTTGCACGCCAAGCGGAAGCGGTCGGACAAGGCATCGGCGATGGGGCCGGTGCCGCGCATGCGTTCGCCCCACTTGGGATCGTAATCGAGGCCGCCGCGCATGCCGCGCACCAGGCTCATGACCCGGCTCGCGCGCTCCGGCACCGCCGCCGGCAGCCATTCCTGGAACAGGTCTTTGACCTCCAAGGGCAGGCGCAGCATGACATAGCCCGCGGACACAGCGCCGGCGTCGCGCGCGGCGGTGAGGATGTTCTCCATTTCATGATCGTTGAGGCCGGGAATACACGGCCCGAACATCACCGCCGCCGGGATTCCCGCGTCGCTCAATTTCTGGATGGCGTCCAGGCGTTTGCCGGGGGTCGAGGCGCGCGGCTCCATCTTGCGGGCGAGGTGCGCATCCAGGGTTGTCACCGACACCGCGGCTTTCGCCAGGCTCTGTTCCGCCATGGGCGCGAGGATATCGATATCGCGCGTGATCAACGCCGACTTGGTGACGATGCCCACCGGATGCCGGAACCGCGCCAGCACTTCCAGGATCGACCGCGTGATGGCGTAGGTGCGCTCCACCGGCTGGTAGGGATCGGTGTTGGTGCCCATGGCCATGATCTTGCACTCATACCTGGGCGCGCGCAGTTCCTTCTCCAACAGCCGCGCGGCATCGGGCTTGGCGAAGATCTTGCTCTCGAAGTCGAGGCCCGGCGACATGCCGAGGTAGGCATGCGTGGGCCGGGCGAAGCAGTAGATGCAGCCGTGCTCGCACCCCCGGTAGGGGTTGATGGACCGGTCGAAGCTGATGTCGGGCGACGTGTTGCGGGCGATGATGCTGCGGGTGGCGTCGCGCATCACATGGGTCCGCAAGGGCGGCGCCGGTTCATCGAGATTGTCCCAGCCGTCGTCCAGCGCCACGCGGCCCTGGCTCTCATAGCGCCCGGCCCCATTGGTGACCGCGCCCCGGCCGCGCCGGGCATCCGGATGGACGCCGGTGGTGCCGTCCAGCGCGCCGCCGAGGTAGCGGTCCTCGCCGCGGGGGTTGGGGTTAGGGGCTTTTCCGGCTTCGGCCATGAGGGGACCGTAGTCTCCTCAAAAGAACAAAACAAGAACATCATAAGCAGGCGGAAATGCTTAGCCCATACAGAAGGTTAGGCTACTTCGTCGCTTCTTTCAGGTAGGCGATGATGTTGTCCTGGGTTTCCGGCGCGGGGAACCCGGGGAAGGGCATCTTGGTGCCCACCAGGAATTCCTGCGGCTTCTTGATCCACTTGCGCAGGTTTTCCTCGTCCCAAGTGAAGGTCGCGTTCTTCATGGCCGGGGAATAGGTGTAGTTGGCCGCGGTGCCGGCCTTGCGGCCGAACAGGCCATGCAGGTTGGGGCCGACCTTATTGGGGCCGCCGGCCTCCACGGTGTGGCAGGCGGAGCAGGGGGCGAACTGGGATTTGCCTTTGACCGCGTCCCCGTCAGCATATGCAGTTACCGGCGCCGCGATCAGAACCGCCGCCATCAGGAACACGCGCGTCATAAATCCTCCCAGCCCAATCAGGTTACCGCGAAGCGGCACAATGCCCCCGCATTGCGGCCGCATGATGTCGGACTGACGGCGGTTTCGCAACATTGAGATGCGTGGCGTCAGTACGATCGCGGCAGCCCGAGCACATGCTCGGCGACATATGAAAGGATCAGGTTGGTGGAGATCGGCGCCACCTGGTACAGGCGGGTTTCCCGCCACTTGCGCTCCACGTCGTATTCCCGCGCGAAACCGAAACCGCCGTGGGACTGCAGGCAGGCTTCGCCCGCGTGCCACGAGGCTTCCGAGGCCAGCATCTTGCCCATGTTGGCCTGGGGGCCGCAGGGCTGGCCGGCGTCGAACAGGGCGCAGCCTTCGCGCACCATCAGTTCGGCGGCCTGAAGCTCGGCATAGGCGCGGGCAATGGGAAATTGGACGCCCTGATTCTGGCCGATGGGCCGCCCGAACACTTTGCGGTCTTTGGTATAGGCCACGGCCTTCTCGGTGAACCAGCGGCCATCGCCCAAGCACTCCGCCGCGATCAGCAGACGCTCGGCGTTCATGCTGTCGAGCACATAGGAGAAGCCCTTGCCCTCCTGGCCGATGAGATTTTCCGCCGGCACGCGCGCCTGATCGAGGAACACCTCGGTGGTGTTGTGGTTGATCATGGCCTTCAGCGGTTTCACGGTGATGCCGGGGGTCTTCATGTCCACCAGAAACAGGGACAACCCTTCCGACTTCTTTTTCACATCCGGGACCGGTGTGGTGCGCGCCAGCAGCAGCATCAGGTCCGACTGAAACGCGCGCGAGGTCCAGACTTTTTGTCCGGTGACGACGTAGTGATCGCCCTCGCGCACCGCGCGGGTGGCGAGGCTGGTGGTGTCGGAGCCGGAGGTCGGTTCCGTCACGCCAAAGGCCTGCAGGCGCAAACGTCCGGCGGCGATCTCGGGCAGGTACTTCTGCTTCTGCGCCGCGCTGCCGTGCCGGAGCAGGCTGCCCATGATGTACATCTGGGCGTGGCAGGCGGCCGCGTTGCAGCCGCTGGCGTGAATCTCCTCGAGGATCACCGCGGCGGCGCGCAAGGGCAGGCCGGCGCCGCCGAAACTTTCCGGGATGAGCGAGGCGAGGAACCCGGCCTCGGTCATGGCCTCCACAAACTTGGTGGGATAGGCCGCGGCGTCCTCCAGCTTCTGCCAATAGGCGCCGGGAAACTGGGCGCAGACGCGGCGCACGGCGTCGCGGATTTCCGGAAAGTCGGGTGTCATGTGCAACCTTGCCTCGAAATGGCGCCGATGTGAGTTGCGCGGTGGTCCGGTCCGCTTTTACCATGGCGGCCATGAGCCGCACCCATCCTTTGCGCCGTTTCTTCGACATCGCCGCCGTCATGGCGATGCTCGTGGTGGGGACGCTCGCGGCCGACAAAGCGACCGCGCATGCGGCCATGGCCATGGTCGCGGCGACCCAGCCGCCGTGTCACCGGATGCAGCATGCCGATGGCCTGGCGCAGGCGCGCACCGACCCTTGCGATACCGTGTGCGCGGGCTCAGCGCCTGAGTCTTCCTATGACGCGCTGCCGGCGCGGATCGAGCCGCCGGTCGCTGTTGTCACTGCCCTCTTGCCGGTATCGCCGCCGGCGCTGGCCGCCGCGGTAACCTTAGCGGCCCACTACGGTCACGGCCCGCCGCCGCCGCCACCCTACCTCCGGGATCGACGCCTGCTGATCTAGCAAATGCCCGCGCTCTTTTTGGTCGCGCGCGTTTGCCGTTCTCTGGCGTCGTTCTTTGGAGATTTCCGTTCATGACCGTGTTTTTCGCGCGGGCGCTCGCCGCGCTCGCTTTTGCGTCCGCCCCAGTGTTCGCGGCGGACGAGCCTATGGATCACGCCGCCATGGATCATCAGTCCATGGAAGCAACGCCGATGCACGCGATGGGCATGGCCGGTACGCTCGGGTCCTACGCCTTTACCCGCGACGGCACCGGCACCAGCTGGCAGCCCGACACCTCGGTGCACCTCGGCCTGCACGAGATGAACGGTGACACTATGTACATGGCCCACGCGCGCCTCTACGCGGGCTACGACTGGCAGAATGGCCCGCGCGGCGATGACAGCACGTTCTTCTCCGGCATGGTCATGGGGAGCGCGCGCTACGGCTTCGACGACGGATCGCTGACCTTGCGCGCCATGCTCAGCCCCGATCCGGTCATGGGGCCGCGCGGCTATCCTCTGCTGTTGCAGGCGGGGGAAAGCGCGGACGGCGTCCATCCCCTCACCGACCGGCAGCATCCCCACGACCTGTTCATGGAACTCTCGGCCACCTATGCCCGCACATTCTCGGCGCAGGACTCGGTGTTCCTGTATGCGGGTTGGCCGGGTGAGCCCGCCTTTGGTCCGCCTGCTTTCATGCATCGTCTCTCGATCATGGACAGCCCCGAGGCGCCCATCACACATCACTGGCTGGATTCCACGCACATTACCTTTGGCGTGGTGACCGGCGGCTACGTCCACGATAACTGGAAGATCGAAGCCTCCGGCTTCAAGGGCCGCGAGCCCGACGAGAGCCGCTGGGACATCGAGCCCGCCAGGTTTGACAGCGCATCCGTGCGCCTGTCCTGGAACCCCACCGAGGAACTGGCGCTGCAGGCGTCCTGGGCCAAACTCACCAGCCCCGAGGCGCTGGAACCGCAGCACGACCAGAAGCGCCTGTCGGCCAGCGTCATTTATACGCATCCCTTGGACAACGGCTGGTGGTCCACCACGCTGGCCTGGGGCCGCAAGCAGATCACCGGAGATGATCCGCTCAACGCCTGGACCATCGAGTCCGCGGTGAAGATCGGCGAGCCCTGGACGATTTTTGTGAGGGCGGAATACGCCGAGAACGACGAACTCAACGGCCATGGCGGCGGCATGGCGAAGGTCGGTAAAGCTTCCATCGGCGGGGTGCACGATTGGCGCATCGGGCCTCATGCGTTGATCGGCCTGGGCGCGCTCTATTCCCGCAACTGGGTGCCGGCGTTTCTGAAAGCCGCCTACGGCGGCAACCCGGGCGGTGCGATGGTGTTCGCGCGCATCCTGGTGCAATAGGGATGTGGCGTCGCCGCTACTTGATTTTTACTTTGGCGGCGACGGCGGACATCAGAGTGGCGAAACCGATGCCCGGGCTTTTGGCGCAGGCGCCCGCGATGGCTTTCAACAGCACGGCGCGCGACTCATACGAGATCTCCACGTCCGGCTGCCCGACGGTCTTGTAGCCCTGAATGAACGCCAGCGCCCACAGGTCGGCGACATCGGTCACGGCTTTGTCCGCGCCCGCGTACATGCGGCATGTGAACGCCATGGGCGCAAACGCCGGCAGTGTGTCCGGCAGCGCGCGCGGCGTTTTGGCGAGGCCGTCCTTGGCGATCGCCAGCAGCAGGGTTTGCGGCGCGGCCGCACAAGCCGCGCGCACCAAAGGCGTCAGTGTGTCGTCTCGGGCGGTGAGCGTGAGCTTGCCTTGGGCTTGATAGGCGCCGGATAAATATCCATGCGCCCATACCGGCGCTACGGCGGACTGATCCCGCGCGCCCGGGCGATCAAAGGCGAGGCAGCGAAACTCCCCGGCGCTGAAGTCTTTCGCCGCCATGGACGCAGGCGCGGTGGTGTCCGCGGGGATGCCCGCGCCGTCCGCATCCGCGGCGACCTGGAGGCGGACGATGCGGTCAGGCGTTTGCACCACGCCGTCGCGCGCGGTATCGCCTTTGCGGATCAGGTCCACGAATTCCATGCCGTCGGTCACCTGGCCCCAAAGGGTGTATTTGCCGTCCAGCGCCTTGCGGTTGGCATCCGTCAGGACAATGAACCACTGGCTGTCGGCGCCGTTTTTCGACGATCCGCGCGCCATGGAGACGGCGCCGCGCATTTGGGGTGTGTTGGTGAATTCCGCCTTCAGCGTGCGGCCGGTGCCGCCGCTGCCCTTGGGGCCGGGACCGCCTGGATCGCCGGTCTGGGCCATGAACCCGTCGATCACGCGGTGGAACGGCAAACCATCGTAAAATCCGCCCCGCACGAGATGCTTGATGCGCGCGACGTGGTTGGGCGCAAGGTCGGGGCGCATGCGGATGACGACCCGTCCCGCGTCCAGGTCGAGCCAGAGCGTATTTTCGGGATCAGCCAGCTGTGGGTCCGCCGCACGAACGGCGGGCGAGACCGTGAGCAGCAGGAGCACGGCAAGGATCAGCGGGATGGGGCGGGACAAGCGGCGGCCTAACATGACGGGGGAGGATATCGCACCTTCCCGAACCTGAAAAAGTGGAGGATTTGCGGGGGAAACCTACCAAATGCCCACGCGCACTGGCCTTTGCGCGCCTTAACGGTAGATAAGTGTGTAACTGCCCTGTAACCGCCCCGGCGTCCCTTACAGGGTGTTGCCAAATACTGCCGAGGCTTTCTTGGAGATAGCGGGCAGGCCTCTTAAATTCAGGCGCATCTGCTTTGTCCCCCGTTGTCCATCAAAAGGGCCGTCCCGTTGTCCAGCGCCAGCGAAGCACCCAAACCTCACATCCTGATCGTCGACGATGACGCCGAGATCCGGGACCTGTTGTCGCGGTTCCTGTCCAAACACGAGTTCCGGGTCACCACCGCCCGCGACGGCCGCGAGATGCGCCAGGCGCTCCAGGATTGGGCCTTCGACCTGGTGGTGCTGGACCTGATGATGCCGGGCGAGGACGGCCTTACCCTGTGCATGCAGATCCGCACGGAATCCTCGATCCCGATCATCATGCTCACCGCCATGGGCGAGGAAGTGGACCGCATCATCGGCCTTGAGGTGGGCGCCGATGATTACATGGCCAAGCCCTTCAACCCGCGCGAACTGGCGGCCCGCATCAAGGCGGTCTTACGCCGCGTGGGCGGCCTCGGGCCCAACGACAGCCCGGAAGCCCGCACCCAGAAGCTCACCTTCGCCGCCTTCGAACTGGACCCGACCACACGGACCTTGGCGCGGGACGCGGGAGAAATCCCTTTGACCGCAGGGGAGTACGACCTCCTGATCGCCTTCGTCGATCACCCCCGGCGGGTCCTCAACCGGGACCAGCTGCTCGATATGGCGCGCGGCCGGGCCGCGATCCCGTTCGACCGCTCAATCGACGTGCAGGTGGGCCGTCTTCGGCGTAAAATCGAGGAAGACCCCAAGAACCCGGCGCTCATCAAGACCGTGCGCGGGGGCGGCTATATGTTCGCAGCGGAAGTCAGGCCTGCATGAAGCGTTTCATCCCGCAAAGCGTCAATGGGCGGGTCCTTCTTGCACTGTTTTCCGTCGTAGCCTTCATCAACATCGCGTCGCTCTGTTTCTACATCGTCTTCCGCGAAGAAGCCGCGGTCGCCGCCGCCGCATCCCAGGCCGCCGACCAGATCATCGTTATCAAGCGCATGGTCGAGCGCGTGCCGCGCGAGGAGCAGGTGAAGCTGATCACCCGCTTCTCCTCGCCGGTCATGAGCCTCGCCATCACCCGCGGGCGCC
>CANJOI010000070.1 GCA_947475365.1 Fidelibacterota bacterium
CAAAACGCCGGAGCAGGCCCGCGCCATCGCCGCCCATTGCGACGCCGCGGTGGTGGGTTCGGCCATCGTCGATATCATCGCCAAAGGCGTAAGGGCCGACGGCACGCCCGAACCGGGTCTGTCGGTAAAAGTTCTCGAATTCGTGAAGTCTTTGGCTACCGGCGTTCGTAACGCTTGGCCTTAAATCTCCGCCGTTTTCAATTTTGCGTCCGTTTTGCTAAGGTAGCGCCATGAATTGGCTCACCAATTTCGTCCGCCCCAAGATCCAGAAGTTCCGGAAGCCCGCCAAGGAGGTTCCGGACAATCTCTGGCTGCAGTGTCCCAAGTGCAGCGAGATGATGTTCCATCGCGAGTTGGAGAAAAACCTTCGGGTCTGCACCCACTGCGGCCATCACTTGCGCATGCCGGTGCGCGACCGGTTCCGCATGCTGTTCGATAACGCCCAGTGGACCGAGATCGAGGTGCAGCCGGTGGCGGTCGATCCGCTCAAGTTCAAGGACCGCAAGCGCTACGGCGAACGCCTGAAAGAAGCTCAGGTCAAAACCGGCCTTCGGGACGCGGTGGTCGTGGGCCACGGCACCATGGGCGGCCTCGGCGTTGTGGTCGCGGCGTTTGAATTCGACTTCATGGGCGGTTCCATGGGCGCGGCCGTGGGCGAGGCGATCATCGCCGCCGCCGAACTCGCCGTGCTGCAGGAAGCGCCGTTGATCGTGATCCCGTCCTCGGGCGGCGCCCGCATGCAGGAAGGCATCCTCTCGCTGATGCAGCTCGCGCGCACGACGGTCGCCGTCGACAAGGTGCGCGAGAAAGGCCTGCCCTATATCGTGCTGCTGGCTGATCCCACCACCGGCGGCGTCACCGCCTCCTTCGCCATGCTCGGCGACGTGGCGGTGGCCGAGCCCGGCGCCATCATCGGCTTCGCCGGCGCGCGCGTGATCGAGCAGACCATCCGCCAGACCCTGCCCAAGGGTTTCCAGCGCTCCGAATACCTGATGGAGCACGGCATGGTGGACATGGTGGTGCCGCGTCATGAGTTGCGGGCCAAGCTGGTGCAGCTGATCGGGCTGCTCCTGCACAAGAGCCCGTCCGCCAATGTGGTCAACCTGCCGGCGCCGACCCGCCGCCGGAAGCAAAAAGACACCGACGCCGCGCGCGTGGCGCCCCCCGACCCCACGGTGCCCGACGCCGATCACTATGACGCCGACGAGACCGACGCGTAATGAACCCGGAAGCGGCGGTTGACGCCGCGCTGGTGCGGCTCACCGGTCTCTATCCCAAGCTGATCGATCTATCGCTCGACCGGATGCGGCGCCTGCTCGCCGACCTCGGCAACCCGCATGAACGCCTGCCGCCCGTGATCCATGTGGCGGGCACAAACGGCAAAGGCTCCACCGTCGCCGTCATGCGCGCGGTTCTGGAAGCCGCGGGCTACAAGGTCCACGTCTACACCAGCCCGCATCTGGTGCGCTTCGCCGAGCGCATCAGGTTGTCCGGCAGTCTGATCGACGAGGCCTTGCTGCTGGACTTGCTGGAGCATGTGGAAGCCGCCAATGCCGGCAACTCCATCACCTTCTTCGAGGTCACCACGGCGGTCGCCTTCCTGGCGTTCGCGCAAGTCCCCGCCGATGTGGTGTTGCTGGAAGTAGGCCTGGGCGGGCGCTTCGACGCCACCAATGTTGTCGCGAAACCTTGCGTGACCGCGATCAGCTCGATCTCCATGGATCACATGCAGTACCTGGGCGATACGCTGGCGGCCATCGCCGGCGAGAAAGCCGCCATCATGAAGCCCGGCGTGCCCTGCGTGAGCGTGGCGCAGCGGCAGGACGCCGCCGCGGTGATCGCCAGAGTCGCGGCCGAAACCGGCGCGCCCTTGAAACTGCAAAATCACCAATGGACCGTGGCCGAACGAGAGCCCGAGGGGCTGGCATTCTCCGGCGAGAACAACCAGTGGCAGGGGCCGCGGCCAGGTCTGCTCGGGCGGCATCAATACGACAACGCGGGATTGGCGCTCGCGGCGTTGGATCAATCCGGCATCGCCATCCCGCCGTTCGCGGTGAAGTCCGGCTTGCGCAAGGTGGAATGGCCGGCGCGGGCGCAACGCCTGAAGCGCGGGCCGCTGTTGGATATCTTGCCGCGTGGATGGGAGCTATGGCTCGACGGCGGGCACAACGCGGGAGCCGGTGAAGTGATCGCGGCGTTGGCCGCCGATCTCTGGCAAGACGCGCCGTTGCATCTGGTGTGCAGCATGCTCACCACCAAGGCCGCCGCGGACTATCTGCGCCCGCTCTCACATGTGGCGGCGAGCTTTACCGCCGTGCCGAACCCCGGAAACGACATGGCCTTCACACCGCCGGATCTCGCCGCTATCGCCACCGCGGCCGGCATGAAAGACGTGGCCACCGCGCCGGATGCGGCCCACGCCATCGCGCGCCTCGCCGGTCCGCGCGGACGCGTGCTGGTGTGCGGATCGCTCTACTACGCGGGCGAAATCCTGCGAGACAACGCCTAGGCGTACTGCTTGACGAAGAACACCACCGTCACCGTCACGCTGATGGCGACGATGCCGAGGCGCAGGTGCCTCGGGTTCATTTTGCGCGCGGCGCGGGCGCCGAAATAGCCGCCCAGCACGGCGAATACCAGCATCAGCAGAGTCTGCGGCCAGGCGATCTTGCCGGCGCCCGCGAACAGGATCACCGACACGCCGTTGATGACGCCGGCCAGGATCGCCTTGGTGGCGTTCATGGCGTTCAGGTTGGTGAGGCCGAACAGGCTGTAGACCGCGAGCATGATGATGCCCATGGCTCCGCCGAAGTAACCGCCGTAGATCGCCACGAAGAATTGGATCACCAGGACGCCGGTGGCGCTCAAGGTGAACATCTTCTGCAGGTGCGGGGTGATCCTCGGTCCGAAGGTGAAGATCACGGTCGCCACCAGCAGCAGGATCGGCACCAGGTCGTCGAAGGTCCGTTGCGGCGTCACCAGCAGGAGCGCCGCGCCCGTCAAGCCACCCACGAGGCTCACGCCCACCATGGCCTTCAGGGAGACGCCCTCGAATTTCTGGAAATCGTGCCGGTAGGCCCAGGCGCTGGCGAAGCTGGCCGGGAACAGCGCCACGGCGTTGGAGGCGTTGGCGATAATCGAGGGCACGCCCGTGAACATCAGGGCGGGGAAGGTGACAAAGGTGCCGCCCCCCGCCACTGCGTTCATGGTGCCGGCGACAAAGGCCGCGGCCGCCAGCAGCACATAGGCTTCCATCGAGATTGGTCCCCCTCTTAAGGAGAGTTCCGATACCGGCTCCGAGACCGCCGAAGCAAGGCGAAACTCAAAAAAGCCGAAACTGTCCAAGTCCTTACCTGGCCCCTTGCCAAAGCCGGTTTCGCTCACGACATGTTTCAAAATTGATTCATGCACGCCGAGTCCGTGAACGCCCTACCTTCACACGCGCGTTTGTGGGTCAAAAGCGCATGAAATCGTTGGAATAATTGTTGAGTTAACCCGTCTCTAGAGAGACATTAGCGCCGCTATTCGACCGTTGAATTGATCGGCCCGGGCGTAGGGAGCGGCGCACCGGGACGTCTTAAATAGACCCGTTGCCGGCCTCAGGTTTGAAATCTGGAGCGGCGGGCGGGGAAAAAAATGAAAACCGCCGAGAGCACCCCATGAATGCTCTGAAACCCTCTTTCTCCACGCCGCGCGTTGCCCTGTTTTCGGGCAACTACAATTATCTGCGGGATGGCGCCAACCAGGCGCTGAACCGCCTCGTGGATTATCTCGAGCGCCAGCATGTGGCGGTGCGGGTGTACTCGCCGACCGCGCCAGTGGCGGCCTTTGCCCATTCCGGCGAGGTGGTGTCGGTGCCGTCCATCTCGATCCCGCGCCGGCGCGAATACCGCTTCGCCCTCGGCCTGCCGCGCGCGGTGCGTGAAGACCTGGCCGCGTTCCGCCCCACGCTGTTTCATCTCTCGGCGCCGGACCTGCTCGGCTACAAGGCCTTGAAGCTCGCCCAGGCCTGGAACATCCCCGCGGTCGCCTCGGTGCACACGCGCTTCGAAACCTATTTCCGCTATTACGGCTTCGGCTGGGCCGAGCGCGCCGCCATCGGCTACCTGAAGAAATTCTACGGCCAGTGCGCGCAGATCTATGCGCCCACCGACAGCATGGCCCAGGTGCTGCGCGAAGAAGGCATGAACCGCGACATCCGCATCTGGAGCCGCGGCATCGACAGCCAGTTGTTCCACCCCGCCAAGCGCGACGAGTCCTGGCGCCAGGCGCATGGTATCGGCCCCGCCGATGTGGTGGTGACCCTCGTCGGCCGCCTGGTGCTGGAGAAGGGCCTCGCGGTGTTCGCCGACACCATTGCCGCAGCCCGCGCCAAGGGCGCGAATCCCAAGGTGCTGGTGGTGGGCGATGGCCCCGAACGGGCCTGGTTCGCCGAGCGCCTTCCGGGCGCCGCGTTCACCGGCTTTCAGCAGGGCGCGGACCTCGCGCGCGCTTACGCCTCGTCGGACATCTTCTTCAATCCCAGCACGACCGAGACCTTCGGCAATGTGACCCTGGAAGCCATGGCCTCGGGCCTGCCGACGTTGTGCGCCCGCGCCACCGGCAGCATGTCGCTGGTGAACCATGGCGTCACCGGCTACCTGTGCGAAAACCTCGATGTGGCCGAATACGCCGATTGCCTCACGCGCCTGATTTCCGATGCCGGTTTGCGCCGCGGTCTCGGCGCCGCCGCCCGCGGCCGCAGCCTGATCTACAATTGGGACCGTATCCTGTCGGACGTGCTCGCCAACTATCGCGAGGTCCTGGGTCTGCCGGCGCCGGCCTTGCGACCCGAGGGCCTCCAGTCTGACGACCTCGCCGTTGCCGTCTGAGTCCGACCCTGGTCCGCCGGCGGAAACGTCACCTCTGCTCGCGAAGCTGAAGGCTCTCGCGCCCGAGCCGCGGGTCGCCAAGATCATTCTCAACGTTGTGCGCACCATCATCGCCGCGGCGGTGGTGGTGTTCATGTATCAGCGATTGTCCGAGATCGGCTGGGACGCCACCTGGGCGGCGCTGCCGCGCGCGCCCATGTTCTATGTGTTCTTCGCGGTCGCCTACTGGATTCTCCCCTTCGCGGAAATGCTGATCTACCGGGCCCTGTGGCCGATCCGCTGGCGGTCGCTGCCGGTGTTCATCAAGAAGCGCGTCTACAACGAACTGATGTTCGATTATTCCGGCGAGGCCTACCTGTATCTCTGGGCCAAGGACGCCGTGCCGCATTCCACGCGGGGAATCCTCTCCACCATCAAGGACGTGAACCTGCTGTCGGGCCTCGCGTCCAATTCCCTGACGCTCCTGATGCTGCCGGTGGTGATTCTGGGCGGCCACGTCACGCTGCTGCAGGCGCCAGGGGAGCATCCGCTGGTGCCGCTGTTGCTGTGCGCGGTGCTCGCGCTGGCGCTGATGACCATGCTGTACGTGTTCCGCAAGCGCATCTTCGCGCTGTCGCGCCGGGATGCGGCGGTGGTGGGCGGGCTGCATGTCACGCGGCTCTTGACGATCTTCGCGCTTCAGGTGGGGCAGTGGTCCGCCGCCCTGCCCCAGGTGCCGTTCGGTGAATGGCTCATGTTCCTGGCGGCGCAATTGCTGCTGACCCGGATTCCGTTTCTGCCCAATCGCGACGTGATGATGATGTGGCTGGGCGTCGCACTGGCAAAAGCGATCGCGGCGCCGGCGCCGCAGGTGGCGTCCATGTTCCTGGCGGCGGGTGCGCTTTCGCTCGCCACCCACGCCTTCATGTACGGCGTTGTGACCGTTGCCGGATTAGCGACTCGTAAAGGGCAAACAGCCGGTCAAAGTGAGTCTCCGCCGTCCCAATCCGAGCCTCAGCTCCCGCGCTAGCGGCGGCGGCCAGCTGCCCCTGATCGCGTGCGAACAGCCGCTGAATGGCAAGGGCCGCGCCATCCGCATCTCCCAACGGATAAACCTCGGAATAGTCGGGGCCCGCGAAATCGTAGGCGCCGCCGGTGTCGGGCACGATGATCGGCGCGCCGCAGCACAGGGCCTCCGCCACCGATAGCCCGAACGTCTCGCAGCCCGAACCGTGGATCACCGCGTCCGCGCTCGCCATCATGCGCGCGACCTCGGCACGGTCGGCCACCACGCCGGCGACGTGGACATGGGGAACCGCGGCGGCGGCGCGCTCGATGCGGGCCCGCGACAGGCCATCGCCCACCAGATAAAGGCCGACGCCGTGCGGCTGCGCCTGGTTTACTTTGCCGGCGGCCGCGATCAGCACCGGCAGGCGTTTCTCCGGATGATGGCGGCCAATGGTGAGCAGCAGCTTGGCGTTTTCCGGCAGCCCGCAGGCCGCCAGCATGCGGGCGCGCAGGGCGGGATCGCGCAGGCCGCCGTGGAAGAACGTCCGGTCGATCCCAAACGGAACCGTCACCACGTTTTTGAGGCCAAAGGCCGTGAAGCGCCGCGCCAGCCATTCGCCGGCCACCACCGTGCAGTCGAACGGCGCATTGAGGCGGCGCAGATAGCGCCAGAACCAGCCGAACAGGCGGTCCACGCGCGCGATGCCTAAGCGCGCGCCCAACAGGGTATGGGCATAGACCGCCACAGGATCGGCGTGCATGACCAGCGATTTGACGGCATTGCCGCGCCAGTGCCCCGCGATCCAGCCGGCGTACCAGGGCGTGGAGCCTTCCACGACATCCGGCTGCTCGCGGTCCAGGATGCGCGTAACCTCGGTCGACGAGAGAAACATGTGATAGCGCTTGTCGACCGGCAGGAGGGGCGCCTTCACCCAAACGATCCGGCCGCCGGGATGCACGTCCTCCCGGCTTTCGCGCCCCGGCGCGATGATCACGGTCTCGTGGCCAAGGCGCGCGCTCGCGGCCAGCTTCTGGTGCACATACGTGCGCACGCCGCCGCCTTGTTCGCTATAGAACGCTGAGACGTCGGCGACCTTCATGCCCGATTTGCGGTGGAAACGCTGGAGTGATGGGGTAGCTTACTAACGGGCCGGGGGGCCCAAGGGAAGAGGTTCAGGGGTACTCATGGCCGAAGCCGTCGCGATTTCCGATACCGAGCATAAGCGCCAGCTCACCCGGGCGGTGATCGCCAGCACCGTCGGCACCGCCATCGAGTGGTACGATTTCTTCCTGTATTCGACCCTCACCAGCCTGGTGTTCGTCAAACTCTACTTCCCCAACTCCGACCCGCTGGTGGGCACACTCCAGGCGTTCAGCGTCTATGCGGTGGGGTTTGTGGCCCGGCCCATCGGCGCGGCGATCTTCGGCCACTACGGCGACCGTATCGGCCGCAAGGCGACGCTGGTATCCACGCTGCTGCTGATGGGCATAGCCACATTCTTCGTGGGCCTGGTGCCGAGTTACGAGGCCATTGGCGCCTGGGGCGCGGTCATCCTCACCATCCTGCGATTCATTCAGGGCATCGGCGTGGGCGGCGAATGGGGCGGTTCGGTGCTGCTGTCCATGGAGTGGGCCAAGACCAACAAGCACAGGGGCTTCATCACCTCCTGGCCGCAGTTCGGCGTGCCCATGGGTGTGTTCCTCGCCAATCTCGCCGTGCTGGCCTTCAGCGGCATGGACAACGAGGCCTTCATGAGCTGGGGGTGGCGCGTGCCGTTCCTGCTGAGCGCGGTCCTGGTGGGGGTGGGGCTCTACATCCGCCTCGGTGTGCTGGAGACGCCGACGTTCCGCAAGCTGCAGAGCGAGAACAAAATCGCCAAGCAGCCGGTGTGGGACGTGATGGTCAAGCATCCCAAGGCCGTGTGGCTCTCGGCGCTGGCGCGCACCGGCCAGCAGGCGCCGTTCTATATCTACACCGCCTTTGTGTTCAGCTATGGCGTCATGCAGGGCATGTCGCGCAACTTCCTGCTGACGGCGGTCTTGTGCACCGCGCTGGTGTCCTTCATCAGCCTGCCGACCTTCGGCCATCTCTCGGACCGGTTCGGGCGTAAGAAAGTCTATCTCCTGGGGATGGTGCTGGGCGCGGTCTACAGCTTTGTCTATTTCGCCGGCCTGGATTCCGGCGTGGCGGCGATCTCGTTCCTGGCGATTGTGTTTTCACTGCCGGCCCACGACCCGGTCTATGGCCCCCAGGCCGCGCTGATCGCCGAAAGTTTCCCGCCGTCCTTGCGCTATTCGGGCGCGTCCATCGGCTATCAGCTGGCGTCGATTTTCGCCGGCGGACCCGCGCCGCTGATCGCGACCTATCTGCTTGCCACGTATAAAAGCGGCACGTCGATCGCCATCTACATGGCGCTGTGCTGTCTGGTGAGTTTCGTCGCGGTGCTGTTCATGCCCGATTACACCAACCGGGACATTGACCAGGAGGTTTAGGCCTCGAAGTCTTCCGGACGTGCCCAGGCGGCGCCTTTCCATAGCGACGCCGCCGCGCGCTGGTACTGGAGCGGGTAGTCGATCTTGGCCTTCAGCTTGTCGGCCGCGTGCCAGACCCAACGCGGGTTGTCGAGAATAGCGCGGCCCAGGGCCACCATATCCGCTTCGCCCTTTTCGAGGATCGTGTTGGCCTGATCGGCGGTGACGATATGGCCGACGGCGCGGGTGACAATCCCGCTCGCCCGCTTCACATGAGCCGCCAACGCCACCTGATAGCCTGGGCCGGACGGAATATTCACGCCGGTGATGATGCCGCCGCTGGAGACACAGGCGTAGCCTAGCCCTCGCGCTTTCAGTTCCGTCGCGTAAACCCCGGCATCTTCCGGGGACCAGCCGTTTTCGGACCAATCGGTCCCCGTGATGCGCGCGGCCACGACCACGTTCTTGGACACCGCGGCGCGCACCGCTTCCGCTACTTCGAGTGGAAACCGCATGCGGGCCGTGCGGTCGCCGCCGTAGCGATCGGTGCGCTTATTGGCGTGGGGCGACAGGAACTGGTCCAGCAAATAGCCGTGGGTGGAATGCAGCTCGAGTACATCGAAACCTAAGCGTTCGGCGCGCTGGGCGGCCTGCACGAAGGCGGCCTTGACGCGCAGCAGGCCGGCGTCATCCAGCGCATGAGGCGTGTCATAGCCTTTGGCGAACGCAATCGCAGAGGGCGCGACGGTCGGCCACGGGTCCTCGTGGGGTGACAGCCCGATGCGGCCTTCCCAGGGACGCTGGGTCGAAGCCTTACGCCCGGCGTGGCCGAGCTGAATGCCAAACCGCGTGCCCGGAATCGCCACCGCGCGCGCTTCTTTCATGACACGCGCCAGGGCTGCCTCGTTGGCGTCGCTGTAAAGACCGAGGCAGCCGTGGGAGATGCGGCCCCTGCGCTCGACGCCGGTGGCCTCCAGTATCACCAGGCCCGCGCCCGACATGGCGTATTGCATGATCTGCTGCAGGTGCCAGACCGAGGCGCAGCCGTCGTCGGCCGAATACTGGCACATGGGCGCGATGGCGATGCGGTTGGGGACCTCGAACGGTCCCAGCGAGATCGGAGAGAACAGGAGTGACATCAGGGCTCCAATAGAACCACGCCGACCTCGGCGAGCTTGTCGAGCTGCGTGGTTTCAAGATGATTGAGGCGCCCGCCGAGGAACTTTTCCATCTCGGCTTGGGTCACCGGCTTGCCGGCGATCATCAGGCTGCCGCCTTCGCCCGCCATCACCGCCGCCGCGGCTTTCACCGCGCCGTCGCGGCCATGTTCGCAGCGCGCGAGCAGCAGAATAGCGTCGATATTGGGCATCTCCACGCCGGTGCCGGCATGGATGGCGGAGAGCGCGATCTTGGGTACGCGCAGCGCGATTTCCTTGATCAGCGAGCGGTTGACCATGGGCATGGAGAGTTTGGCGCCCGGCTTGACCTTCACCGGCTTGGTCTCCGCCGGGAACGCCATGACCTGGCCGCCGGCGGCCAGCAGGCGCGCGGCTTCGGCTTCGGTGCCGGGTGGCAGGCTCGCGAATTCCGGGGTCTTGGCGATGGTCGAGAGCTTGAGGCCTTTATACGCCACCATCTTGAGCATCGCGGCGAGCGGGCCGCTCTCATAGCTCACCTGGATGTCGCCGAACGCCACTTTGCGGTCGATCTGCGCCAGGGGCTCCACTGTGCCCAACACCAGTTCGCGGGTGACCGCCGCCCACGCCTCTTCGCTGGCGAGGCTGTCGCCCTTGATCCACACGTCGCGGCGGAAGGTTTCGTTGCGGATGAAGTCGCGCTTGGCTTCCAGTTCGGCGCGGCTCTTGGCGGCGCGGAACTCCTCATGCAGCGCCTGGGGCAAGGCGAGGTCAACCATGTTCAGGAAGATGCGCGCGCTGCCCGCGAATTTCAGCCCGCGCGCTTCCATGAACGCCTTCATCTCGGCGAAATAGAAGGCGCGCAGGTTCTCGTTGAAATACTCGTGCGCCATATAGCGCAGATCGAGCCTGTCCAGTTCCTCGACCGCCTCGGCTAAGGCCGGGTTGTCGCGGAAGTATTTGACCTGGGCTTTCTTGATCTTCTTCAGCCACTCCAGGCCCACGCGCGCGCGCTCCATGGAGTTCACGCCCAGACCCGACAGCGAATAGACCATGTTGCGCATGGGCAGCTTGGCGGCCCAGCCGGGCATGGCGTTGGTGCCGGTGAGCAGCAGGCCGCCCGGCTTCAACCGGCGCGCGGCATCGTCCAGCAGCGCGGAGCGCGTGGGCTCGTCGATCCAGGACAGCACCCCATGCATGACCGCGAAGTCCAAGGGCGGGATGTCGTCTTGCGCGAGGGCCGAGAAACTCTTTTGCAGGAACGTGGTGTTGGTGAGGCCGGCGCGCATGCCCAGCGTCTCGGCGGTGCGGATATGCAGGGGCAGGAAATCGACGCCGTAGAACTGCGCCTGGGGATAGCAGCCGGCCAGCACCACCGCCGTGACGCCGTTGCCGCAGCCATAGTCGCACCACGTGAATGGCCCGTTGAGGGGCCGCGGCGCGAAGCCGTTGGTGGCGGCCACCAGGTTGATATGGGCGGGAGCGTGGTCACCGTAAAACTCGGCGACATAAGAAACGTCGGAAATATAACCGCCGGTGTCGTGTGCCATGTATCGGTCGTCCCCGTGCCCTGGCCAGAGGTATAACGGCGGCGTTCCGCAAAAGCAAAAGCCCCGTCCTTATCAGGACGGGGCTTTTGCAAATAACCCTCGGAGACCGGGGTTAGATCGACTGCTGAACCCATTCCTTCAGCTTGCTCTCAGGTAGCGCGCCGACCTTGGTGGCCGATACCTGGCCGTCCTTGAAGATCATCAGGGTCGGGATGCCGCGCACGCCGAACTGGGTCGGGGTCTGCGGGTTGTCGTCGATGTTGATCTTGGCGACGGTGAGCTTCTCACCCATTTCCGCCGACAGGCGCTCCAGGGACGGCGCGATCTGCTTGCACGGGCCGCACCACTCCGCCCAGAAGTCCACCAGGACCGGGCCGCTTGCCTTGAGGACGTCCTCTTCAAAGGACTGATCCGAAACCTGTTTCATTGAGGTGATTCCTTTCGTGGCACGGGGTTGTGCCGGAGGCGCACAAAGCGAGGAGTGTGCCGGATAAGCAAATCTAGGGAGCGCTCCCCGCAGCGTCAAGGAGCGCAAGGAAAGCCTTATTTTGCGCGGTTATTTGAAGAAGACTTATCCACAATGCCGTCGCCTGAGGGAATTAAATGTACCAGGTACAATTTTCTAGGAGGTTCCTGATCCGTGCCTCCGGCGGGTCGATCGCTTTCGCGATCGACGGTACATTTAATTCTGAGCGCAACCCTTAGAGCGACCTCAGCTGCGCCACTTCAACGTCACGGGCGTGAGGCTGTTGACCGGCGCGCGGCCCTCGGCCTGGGCGGCCAGCCATTCGCGCTTGAGGCGGTAGTACCAGCGCACCTGGGTATCGGCGTCGCGCACCAGCATGGTTGGCGGCGCGAAGGCGAGGCCTTCCTGCATGGCCAGCACCGCGCGGCGGTCCTGATCCAGGAACCGGAGCGCAAAGCGTTTCACCAGGGGGCGCAGGAGGGCCGCGCCCGGCACGGTCCAGTACATGACGTGGTGCACCTCGGTGATATCCGCGGTCACCGGCGTGCAGGCCGTGAGGCCGGTGTAGCTGTAGCGCGCGGTGGCGGCGTGTTCGACGCGGGTCGACGGCAAGGTGTAGGTGATCTCGGTCTCCGGGCGGCCGCCGAGAAAGATCTTATAAGCGCGGCTGTTGCTTGAGGCCGGGTGCCGGTCCATGCGCCAGCCCAGCGCGCCCTCCACCGGCGAAAAGCGCTTCTGCTTCTCGTGGATGCTGGCGCGCGTGCGCCAGACCGCGGACTTATGCACAAAAGCCCCGTGGGCCGGGTCCATGAGACCGATGACCGCAAGGTCGATATTGCAGGGGAAGCGCAAGGAGACATGCAGCTTCGGCACGTCGCCCGCATCGGGCAGCACCGGGAGGGGCGGCAGGGTGTCGATGCGCGGGCCGACGTAAACCCACACATTGCCGTGCTGCTCGGCGGCGGGATAGCTGACCGCGCGGATATCGCCAGCTTGCGGGCGCTGTTCGTCGCATTGCGAGGGGATGGCGGTGCAGCGCCCGTCGGTGGCGAAGCGCCAGCCGTGATAAGGGCACTCGACTTCACGGCCGTCGAAAGCGCCGCGCGAGAGCAATGTGCCCCGGTGCGGGCAGGTGTCGCGCAGCGCAAAAATCTTGCCGTTTGCATCCCGGCCCAGCAGCACCGGTTCGCCCAGTAAAGTCTTATGAACGGTGCGGCCGCGCGCGACCGCGGCGCCGGGTGCGGCGTAATACCACGCGCCTTTCAGCATCACGCCCTTCAGCGCGGCATCGTCGATGTCCGGGGCGGGCTCTGTCATGTGTTACGCAAGCAGGTGATAGCCTTTGAGCACGGCACGCAGGCGCGCGGCATCGTGGAACAGGTGTCCGGTCATGCCGAGGGAGATGCCGGTGGCCACATTATCCGCCACATCGTCCACGAACAACGTGCGTTCCGGCGGGATGTCGTAGCGCTCGAACAGCACCTGGAACAGCCTCCGGTCGGGCTTTTTCACCTTCTCGCGGCCCGAGACCACGACGCCGTCGAAATGGCTCATGATGGTGTAGGCCTCGGCGTGGCGGAACATCTCCGCCGGCCAGTTGGACAGGCCATAGACCGGGATATTGCGCGCCTTCAGGCCCATGACGATCTGCTCCATGCCCGGCACTTGCCCGCCCAGCATCTCGCCGAACCGGTCGTAGAACGCGTCGATCAGCACGCCGTGTTCAGGAAACCGCGCCTTCAGGGTGGCGGTGGCCTCTGCGCAGCTGGCGCCGGCGTCCTGTGGCTCATGCCAGGCGATGTTGCAGACGTCGGCCAGGAATGCGTCCATCTCCGCCGTATCCGGAATCAGCTTCCGGTACAGGTTGCGGCGGTCCCAATAGATCAGGACGTTGCCGATATCGAAGACGACACTGGAGATGGTCATGACAAAGAGGCGAGTGCGGCGTCGAGTTGAACGGACGGAAGCTCCAGGATGAACGGACCGTCGGTCCACAGCAAGACGCAGCGGATCAGATGCGCGGGATAAATTTGCGCCAGCGCGGCGCGGTAGACCGCCATCTGAAAGATGTAGGCGGGGTCTACGTCCTCGGCGCGCGCCGCCGCCGGCCGGTTGGTCTTGTAGTCGATGATCATGACTTCGTTGGCGGTCACGGCCAGACGGTCCACCTGGGCGGAGATGACGTGGCCCTTCACCATGCCTGTGATCGGGACCTCGGCCTTGGAGCCGGCGGCGAACAGCGCCGCGAAGCGCGGGTCCTCGGTGACCGCCAGGGTTTCCCGCACCACATCGGCGCGCGCGGCGGCGTCCAGGCCCCAGGCAGGGCGGGCCGCCAAGGCTTCGGCGGCGGCGCGGCGCTGGGCGGGCGCGATCTCGGGCAGGCTTTGCAGCAGGCGGTGGATCACGATGCCGCGCTGGAACCGCTTGCGGCCTTCATCCTTCAACGGTGACGCGGCGGGCGGATCGCTGCGGCCCGCGGTCGATGGCGCG
>CANJOI010000071.1 GCA_947475365.1 Fidelibacterota bacterium
GAAGGGGTCGTCCACGAAGCCGGAGAAGGCCTGCAGGTAGTTGGACTGCACGGACTGCAGGTTCTGCAGGTTGGCCTGCATGGCCAGGTACTGCTGGGCCGCCTTCACTTTGGCGTCCTGCTCTTGCTGGTTTTTATCGTTGGTGGCGCTGACGGTGTCGGAGCTGATCCGGTTCAGGGCGTCGGTGGCGTGCTTCTGGTCGGTGCGCACCTGGGCGGCGGACCGTTCCAGGTCGCCGCGCGCGGAGGTGAGATTGACCTCGGCCTTGCTGATGTCGGTGAAGGCGCGGTCGCGATCGGCCTTCGTGGCGAAGTTATTGTAGAACCAGGACTGCATCACACCGATGCCGTTGGTCTCGAGCTTGCCGGTGACCGTGATCGGCGGCTCCGTGGGCACCATGGAGATCTTCACCGTGATGTCCTTGGTCTTGTCGTTGTAGCTGACCAGGGTCAGGCCGTTGCGGGTCGACGTGGCGCGGTTGATCTTCTGGCCGTCCGCGGTGGTGTAGGTCATGGCCTCGCCCTGCAAGGCCTTGTAGGCCTGGATCAGGTCGGACTGCGTGTCCGGCACCCACACCGTGCCGTCATTGGCCTTGATGCGGAAATCGGTGCCGATATAGGTGCCCGTGAGGGTGGTCGAGCCGGTGCCCAGATCGCTGCGGTATTCGATCTGGTTGGGGCTCAGGGTGTCCGGGCTGAGGTTACCCACCAGATTGGTGGCGGGCGAGCCGCTTTCGGCCTGCAGGTTGATGGTGTTGACCTGGGCGTCGAACTGCTCGCGCCAATACTTGGGGTCTTCACCCTTTTGGGTGGTCTGCGCGATCGATGTGCGCATATCGAGCAGGGTGCTGCTGACCTTGTCGGCGGCGTCCTGGCCGTTGCTGACATAGATTTCGGCGTTATTGATCTGCGCTTTGACCGAGATCCAGCGGTCGCTCTCCAGGTTAAGGGCCTTGAGCCTCTGGTTTGCCACGTCGTCGACGGCCTGCAGGGCGTCGGCTAGGCGCTGGTTGGCGTTGGCCTGGACCTGCTTGAACAGGGACGATTGGGTGGACGAAATGTTGCCGAACAGGGCGCTGGCATCGTTGCCTGTGTCGGCGCTGAGCACGGAAACCGCGCTCGAGGTGCCGAGCAGCGCTGAGCCGGTGGTGGACACGGGAAGCTGCGACAGGATGCCCGACGCGGGCTTGCTGGTCAGGGCCTGGTTGGACTGCGCGTTGACCGATGAGATCGTAGAGTCAGCCATGTCAGCCGTTGCTCCTTGCAGGCTTCGGCCTGCGCTCGCCGCCCTTCGGGCCGCTCTACGCCCCCGGCTGGGGAGGCGCTGAGGACCTGGATAGCACACTTGGCGGCATGCTCCAAACTCACCCGTTAACCACCCTTTCCTTGCCAAGTTCTTAACGCATTGGAAACGCGGGCGATCACGTCTTCCCAGTCGCCCGCTGTCTCCTGTCTGAACAGGCGCATGGAGGCGTACCAGGGCGAATCGGTCCGGCCCAGGAGCCAGCGGTAGTCGGGCATGAACGGCAGGAGCGTCCAGACCGGCTTGCCCATGGCGCCCGCGAGGTGGATGACCGCGGTATCGACCCCGATCACGAGGTCCAGCCCGGCAATGACCGTGGCGGTGTCGGCGAAGTCGGCGACGGGACCGGGAAGGATAAGTCCGGGGAGGTCTCCCATCTCCGCCGCGCGCGGTCCGACCTGCAGGCTGACGAATTCCAGGCCCGGCAGCGCGAGCAAGGGCGTCAACAGGCGCGCGGGCAGGCTGCGCCGCTTGTCGATCTTGTTGTCGGGCGAGCCCGCCCACACGATGCCGATGCGCCGGTTCGGGCGCGGGGATGCCGGGCTGGCGGGAGGGGAAAGGTAGCCCGCCGCCCCGGGAATGGTGTCCGGCGTGAGGTCCAGCACGCCGGGCAGGCTCATGAGGGGGATATGCTGGATGAAGGGCGGCAGCGGATCGCCGGCCGCGACAATCTCATCCACGCCGGCAAGGGATGCCAGCAACCGTAACAGAGGGCGATGACATTCAAATACCAGCCGGTCGCAGCGTGTGCGGGCTTCCGCGAGCAGGCGGCCGAACTGAATGGCATCGCCCATGCCTTGTTCGGCGTGAACCAGCAGCGTGCCTGAGAATGGTGTCCCATCCCAGGGGTCCCGCTTGAACCCGCGCAGACGCGAACTGAAGTGCTTGAGCTTCCAGCGCCAGGCGAAGTGGGGCCAGGCCTCACGCCAACGTCCGGTGAGCAACAGCACCCAGGCCAGATTGTAGTGGGCTTCGGGGTTCTTCGGCGCGCGCGCCAGCACCTGACGGTACGCGTCCTCGGCGCCAGTGACATCGCCTGTCGCCAGCAGCGCCACCCCGAGGTTGACCGCCGCATCCTGGTGCCCGGGATCGCGGGCCAGCACGCTTTGCAACAGAGGGATCGCTTCCGCGCCGCGCTCGTTGGCGGCCAGCAGAAGCGCCAGGCCCAGATTTGCCTCGGCCGACAGCGGATCGCGTAACAAGGCTTCGCGGAGATGACCTTCAGCTTCCTCAAGGTGACCGACCGCGGCCAGGGCGTTGCCCAGGTTGATCCGGGTGACGGGCCGTGCGGGTACCAGCGTCAGGGCCCTGCGGTACAGGGAGACGGCTTCCTCCGCGCGCCCGAGGTCGCGCAAAATGGCGCCGAGGTTGTTGAGGATGCCGGCATCCTCCGGCGCCAGCGCGACGGCACGCCGCAACGAGGTTTCCGCCTCCGCGCCGCGGCCGAGCGCGCGCTCGACGGTGCCTTTGAGCGACCAGGCGTCGGCGCGGTCGGGGAAACGGCTCACCGTGTCAGCCAGCACGTCGAAGGCCTGGCTGCGGCGCTTCATGGCGATGAGCGCCCGGGCCAGATGGAGGCGTACGTCGGCGAGCCAGGGTGCGCGGTTGGCGGCGTCAAGCAGATGCCCGGCGGCCTCCTCGGGTTTGCCGCCTTCCAGGAGTGCTAGCCCATAACTTGCGCGGAATACCGGGTTCTCCGGTTCCAACGCCACGCAGCGTGCGAACAGCGGCAGCGCGTTCAAAGGGCGGCCTTGATCGATGTCGAGCAGCCCAAGGCCGTGAACCGCGCCGGTATCGCGGCGGTCGGCGGCGAAAGCGCGTTCGTACAGCGCGCGCGCGTCGGCCAGGCGCCCCGCGGCGTGCAGGTCCATGGCCCTGGCGACATCGGGCGAAGGTGGGCGGGGAGTCTTGCTCATTGCCAGCAGTTTGCACCACAAACGGGGCGGATTATAACCGGGACCATGGCTCCTGCAGGCGATGACGCCGGAATTCTGGACGGGCTGCTGAAAGACGCCGAGGCGGCCCTCGCCGCCGGCGCTCTCGCGCGCGCCACCGGCCTCTATCACGCGGTGCTGTCGCTCAGCCCGGAAAATCCCGCTGCCTTGCGTCAGCTGGGCGCGCTCGAGATCAACCGCGGCAGCCCCGAGACCGCCCTGGCGCTGTTTGAGCGCGCCAAGGCCAAGGGCCTGGACGCCGACCTGTGTCACGGCATCGCCACCTGTTTCAGAATGATGGGCCGGCCGGGACTGGCGCAGTCAGCGCTCGCCGCGGCGCTGAGCCTCGACCCAACGCACGCCCCATCACTTTACGACAAGGCTCTGGAGCATCAGCGGCGCGGCGAACTCGGACCTGCGCGCGCGCTATATGTGAAACTTGGCGGCCTGGGCGGCCTGCACTCCAAGGCGCTTCTGAACTATGGCGTTGTTCTCTACCGTCTCGGCAATCTGGTGGCCGCCGAGCGCTGGTTCCAGGCCGCGGGCCAGGTGGACCCGGCCTCGCCGCTGCCGTTTATCAATCTCGCCATGGTCTACCGGGTCTGGGGTTTCCTGCCCCAGGCGGTGGCCTGCCTGGAGCACGCGGTCGCGCTGGCGCCCGCCAGTGCCGAAGCGCACTGGAACCTGGCCAATGCCTTGCTGACGTCGGGCGATTTCAAACGCGGCTTCACGGAATACGAATGGCGCTTCCGCCGCGAAGGCCGCGGCGAGCGCGCCAACGCCGCGCCGCGCTGGCAGGGTGAGCCCGTGGCGGGCAAGACCGTGTTGCTGGCCTTGGAGCAGGGGATCGGCGACGTGATCCATTTCGTACGGTTCGCGGGCGAGCTCGCGAACCGTGGTGCGACCGTGGTTGTGGAGTGTCACGCCGGGCTTCGGTCCTTGATCGCCACTGCGCCGGGGGTTGCCCACGCGGTGGCGCCGGGGACGCAGGTCGCCGCGGACTTCTATCTGCCGCTTTTGAGCCTGCCCCATGTTCTCGGCGTGAGTCTCGACGATGTGCGACCGCTACCGGCGTATCTCAGTGTCCCGCCTGGGGCGCCGGCATTTGAACTCGAGGGCCGGCTGAAGGTGGGGCTGGTGTGGCGGGGTAATCCCCAGCACGAAAACGACAAGTGGCGCTCGGTGCCGTTGTCGCTTTTCGCGCCGCTGCTCGACGTGCCGGGCGTTGCATTCTATAGCCTGCAAGTGGGCGTGGCGGCCTCCGAGCTTGGGCAAGGGTCGTGGCGGGAACGGATCACCGACCTCGCGCCGCGCCTCGCGGATTTCGCGGCCACGGCTGCAGCGGTCAACGCTCTCGATCTCGTGATCACGGTCGATACGGCCGTGGCCCATCTCGCCGGTGCTCTCGGCAAACCCGTATGGCTGCTGATCGCACAAGGCAATGACTGGCGCTGGCTCCATGGGCGCGACGACACGCCGTGGTATCCGGCCATGCGCCTGTTCCGCCAGCGCAAACACCGCAATTGGCAACCCACGATCAAGCTGCTGACCGCTGCGTTGACGGACCTGGCGGCCCGCACATCTTGAGCCCCTGGCGGAGGCGGTGCGGGCTTCCTACATCTCGCCCATGCCGCTCGACATTCATCCCGACCTGCCGCTCCTCGACGCTTATAGCCGCACGGTGATTTCCGCCGTGGAGGCCGTGGCGCCGGCGGTCGCGCATTTGCGCCTCAAGAACAAGAGCAATGGAAACGGCGGCGGCGCGGCCACGGGCTTTCTGTTCACACCCGACGGCTACATGATCACCAACAGTCACGTGGTTCATGGGCCCGCTGTAAAAGCAGGGGGTGAAAAAAGCCCGGAGATTCGCGCGGCATTCGCCGACGGCATCGAACGGCCGGCCTATCTGGTGGGCGACGATCCGGACACGGACCTTGCCGTGCTGCAGGTTCATGGCGGCCCGTTCCCGGCGCTGACCTTCGGCGATTCCAGCAAGCTCAAGGTGGGGCAGCTGGCGTTGGCGGTGGGCAATCCTTTGGGTTTCGAGTGTACCGTCACAGCCGGTGTGGTGAGTGCGTTGGGCCGGTCGCTGCGCGGCCAGGCCGGGCGGCAGATCGACGACGTGCTGCAGACCGACGCCGCGCTCAACCCCGGCAACTCTGGCGGGCCGCTGGTGGACTCCCATGGCCAGGTGATTGGCGTCAACACCGCGACGATCATGGGGGCGCAAGGCTTGTGCTTCGCGGTCGCCGCCAATACCGCCATGTTCGTCGCCACGGAGATTTTGCGCCACGGTGTCGTGCGCCGCAGCCACCTCGGTGTCGGCGCCCAGACCGTGGGAATCCCGCGCCGGATCGTGCGCGCCCTGGAGCGCGGGCCCGAAAGCGCCGCGCGGGTGTTCACCATTGAGACCGGGAGCCCCGCTGACCTGGCCGGCTTCATGTCGGGTGACCTGTTGCTGGAGATCGACGGTGAGCCGGTGACGGGTGTGGATCACCTGCACCGCCTTCTGACCGCCGAGCGCATCGGCAAGGAAGCGGCGATCAAGGTGCTGCGCCTTGGCAAGGTCGTCGACCTCAAGGCGATCCCGCGGGAGCGGCGCCACTAAGACTCTGGCGTTTGCCAAAGGCCGCCCCTACCATCGCGGGGTGAGCAGCGATATCCCGATCATCTTTGCATGCGATCTGCAGCAGCCGCGGAGCAAATCCGCGGCGGTGTTCCTCAGCGCGGCGTCGGGACCGCAGATGCAGCAGTACGCCACCGCGGGCTGGGACGTGATCGCAGCCACAGGTTTTACCGGCGGGAAGGTTGATCTGTCCGCGGTGCCGGCGCGGGCCCTGGCCGACGAAGAGATTTCGGCGGCGACCGTGCTTTCTTGCGAGGCGCCGCATCTGGGTCGCGACACCGCCGGCCGCATCGCGCGCTGGCAGCCGGAGATCGTAAAGATCAACTGCGCCTTTCATAACATCGCCGATGCCCAGCCGGTGGCGGATATCCTCGGCGCCGGCGGTTATCATCTGCTTGGCGCCCATTGGCGCGACGACAACAGTTTCCACATCCGCGCGGTGGATGAAGTCGCGCCGCTGGCTGTCTTCAACCCGCCGGCCTGGGATCAACTCGACATCATCGCCGTGCGCGACGCGAAGCTGATGAAGGCGATCCTGGCGTTCGGACGGCTTTATGTCGGCGAGGAAGCGCGCATTCTCGAACTGCGCGTCGGCAACATGGTGCGCAATGACACCATCGCGCGCCTCGAAGACGCGCTGGTGACGCACCAGCCATCGGACGTTTTTAAATTGCGGACGTCTTAAGCTTCTTGCGGAGCGCGGCCAGCAGAATATCGCCCACATCGGCGCCCAGGCCCCCGGCCGCGCCGTTGGTGCCGAATTCGTAGGTGCGCGCGGTGTCGCGTACCGCCTCGGACATCTCCCGGCGCAAGGTCGGATCCTGCAGAAGCCGCGTGGCCAGGGTCACGTAGTCATCGGTGGACTTGGCCACCAGCACATCGAGGCCGATCTCGCGCAAGAGCGCCGCGCTCTGGCGGCAGCGCGCCGTGTGGCCTTCGCGCACGACCGGCGGGCAGGCCATGCTGATAGGGTCCATCAACGAGACCGCGCCCGAATAGGGGAAGCTGTCGAGATAGAGGTCGGCGAGCCGCATGACGCCCAGGATGGGCGCGCGCGACGGCTGCGCCTCCAGCACATGCAGGCGATCGACATCAACCCCGCGCGCGGCGAAACGCTCCTGCACGAAGCGCAAGAATCCCTCGCGGAAGGGGTAGTGCGTCGTCCAGTTGGGATTGAACGGGTACATGAGGAGGTGCGCGTGCGGCACGGCCTCAAGGATGCGCGCCCAGGCGTTGATGAGGTCCGGGCCGATCTTGAAGTAGTTGGCGCCCGAGAGCAGCAGCAAGGCCGCGTCGGGCACGCCGATCTGCTCGCGGGTGATCGTATCCGGCTGCGGGGCCGGACCCGGGAAAACGTAGTGGTTGGAGGAGCCGGGAAACAGCGCCACTTCCTCGGTGTAGTCCTCGGCCATGTCGTCGGGTTCGTTGAGGATGCCGTTGAGGAACAGGTCAACGGTGGGAAACCCGGTGGTCAGGCAGCAGGAATGCATCACCACCTGTAGACGGGCGAGGCGCTGGGCCATCAGGAGCGTCCAGGGGAACCGGCAGGTATTGGTGAGGTTGGCGCCGGCGATCAGCACGTCCAGATTCTCGGCGGCGATGATCTCGGCCGCTTGCGGCAGGTCGTTGGTTGGCAGCACCACGAAATCGTCCGCCAGATCCTGGAAGTTGGCCGACACGCTGGTGGCGGCTTCGTCCGGCACAAAGGCGATGACTTGGAAGACCGAGGTATCCAGGCCCAGAAGGTGTCCGCGCAGGGCGGCGGTTTCGCTCAAGGCGCCGGGGCACAGCACGCCAAGGCGCACCACCATGTCATTAGCCGCGCGCGGCGGGGGCCGCACATCGCGCGCCAAGCCATGGATGTCGAGGTACATACGGATCAACTCCGCGCGTTTCAGCGCGAGATTGCGCAGCGACACATCCTCGCCGTAGACCGCCGACACCACATAGCCGTCCATGAAGCCGGCGAGGATCTCCTTACGGAAGTCGTCCTCGTCGATCACCATCGCCGCTTTGTGGATTTCCTGCACGGTGGCTTCCACATGGGCCAGGGCGCGTTTGCGCGCGCCTTCCTTGGTGAAGAACACCGGCACCGACAGCAAGGTCTTCACCACCGTGGCGATCAGGGGCGTCGGCACGTCGACGATGTCGAACGCCCGGTCCATGGTGTGCGGGAAGGTGAACAGGCTGAGGGCCAGGTAAGCGGCCACCTTGCGGGCGATATCGTGCTCGACCGATAAGATACGGTGGCAGCGTTCGGCCACCGCCTGGTCGGCCTTGGTCATGGCCAGGTGGCGCACGCCCGAGTTGATCATGGTGAGGATGGCGTCGCCCGAAGGATTGCGGGTCAAGGCGGCGATGCGCTCGACTTTCCCTTCCAGGCAAACCTCCGCCAGGTTGAGGCGGAGTTCGCGCAAGCGCCGTTCGGAATCTGAATCCATGCCGGCAACTTATCCGATTTGAAGCAGGGGCGCGATATGGCGCAAGGTTTCCGCCACGGCATCCTGGTGGCGCGCCATCATCGCGCGCGCATTGGCGGCGAGTATGTCGCGGCGGGGCTCATCCTGCAGCAAGGCGTCGGTGGCTTCCGCGAGACCGGCTCCGTCCATGACCTGAACCGCCGCGTCGCTGGCGAGAAGCTCCGCGGTGATGTCGCGGAAGTTGCTCATATCGGGGCCCAGCAGCAGGGTGCATCCGAGCGCGGCGGGTTCAGCGGGGTTCTGGCCGCCGCCGACCGCCAGGGATTTGCCGAGAAAGACCAAAGGCACGGCGCGATAAAACACGCCCAACTCGCCCATGGTGTCGGCGATATAGACCTGGATAGCCGGGGTCAGCGCTTCACCGGCCGCGCGGCGCGCCGCCTTGAGGCCGGCTTTCGCCATCACGGCCGCCATCTCGGCCCCGCGTTCGGGGTGCCGGGGCACGATCACGGTCAGCAGGCCGGGGTGATGGGGCGCAAGGTCGTGATGTACGGCGCTCGCGGCGTAGTCCTCGCCGGGATGGATGCTGGCGGCGAGCCAACAGGGGCGGCCGCCGATGGCATCACGCAGCGCCCGTAAGGCTTGCTCGTCCGCCGGCAGCGGCGGCGCGGCCAGTTTGATGTTGCCGCTGATGCGCACATGTCTGGCGCCCAGCGCCCCGAAGCGCGCGCTGTCGGCTTCCGATTGGGCGAGAATCAGACTGAAGGCGGCGAGGGTTTCGCGCGCGAAGCCGGGCCATCTGCGCCAGCCCGCGAAAGCGCTGTCAGACAGCCGGCCGTTTACCAAGGCTGCAGGAATGCCCCGCGCGGCAATGGCCGCCAGCAGGTTCGGCCAAAGTTCGGATTCCGCCCAGATCACGCCGTCAGGCTGCCAGTGATCCAGGAAGCGATTGACCCAGGCGCGCCGGTCCAAAGGAACGAACTGATGAATCGCGCCCCGGGGCAGGCGTTCCGCGAGCAGGGTCGCCGAGGTGACGGTGCCGGAGGTGACAAGCACGGCGGCCCCGCGTGCGGTGAGTGCGCTCACCAGCGGCAGCAGCGACAGGCACTCGCCGACACTGGCGCCGTGGCACCAGATCAACTTGCCGGCGGGGCGGGCGTGGGTGGCGCGGCCCTTGCGTTCCTGAACCCGGCTGGCGATCTCCTTGCCACGCGCAAGGCGGCGGGAGAGCCATAGGTCGAGGGCCGGCGCGGCGAGGCCGGTGAGAGCAGCATAAAGGCCGCGCAGCATGGTCATGCCCGCGGCCCTGGCTGGAGCAGAAGGGAGAGGGGACTAGTTCTTCTTCTTGTCGGCGTCGAGCAGCATGTCGACGATGCCCTGAGCCTTGGGCGCTTCATCGGGGCTGCCGGTTTGCGCGGAGATCCAGGCTTTGACCTGCTTGGCATCGACCGGGTGGTCGCGCAACAGCACGCAGAGAATCGCCTGGGTGGCAAACATGTTGGCGGCAAGATCATTGATGGCACCGAGCAGCATGTCGGTCTGGGCGGTAGAGGTCTCACCCATCTTTTCAAGGTCATCGGCCACTTTGGCAAGCAGACCTTGCACCTGACTCATCATGAAATCCGACATGGAGACCCATCCTTCCCACAGCACGCGTACGCCTTTTGGCGCATTCAATCTGATCCTGTACCCTGGCAGTGGTAAATAACACTTTAAATATCCAGGACGTGTAGACCTGTGGCGAACGGCATCGGGATCGGTTGGGAGGTGGGACTGCCCAGCGGTTGGGGCATGTACGGGCTCAACCTGGCCCTGGACCTTGTGCGCCGGGGGATCGATCCGGCGGTGATCTTTCCTGCCGCGGTCCTCACGGCCGATCCGCCGCCGGCGTTGGCCGCTGCCGTCGGTAAGGGCGCGGGCTGGCAGGCGCGGCTCCGCGAGGGACCTCTCGCGCTCGACTTTCCCCTGCTGCTGGCGCTGGGTGACCGGCTGGATCTGCCCGGTCAGCTTGTGGGGCTCACCGGCGCGCCCACTGTTGGGGTGGCATTCTGTGAGTCGGCGGTGATCCCCAAAGCCAACCTGAAGAAGCTCACGCATCTGGCGGGCTACATCACGGGTTCCACCTGGAACACAACACTGCTCGAGGCCCACGGCCTCGCAGCGGTGCGCTATTGCCCGCAGGGCGTGGACCTCGCGCTCTTCAATCCTGGGGCGCGCACACCGCTTCACCCCGGACGTTTCACGGTGTTCTCGGGCGGCAAGCTTGAATACCGCAAGGGGCAGGACCTGGTGATCGCGGCCTTCGCCAAATTTCGCGCTCGGCACGACGACGCGCTTCTGGTGACCGCCTGGCACAATCCCTGGCCGGGCGCGGCGGCGGAGATGGCGCGCTCGCACCATGTGAAAGGCGCACCGGTGGTGGTGAACGGGCGGCTCGACGTGGCGGGCTGGCTCGCGGCCAACGGCGTGGATGCGCAAGGCCACATTGATTTGGGGCCGGTCGCGCACCAAGCCTTGCCGGCTCTCTTGCGCGGCATGGATGTGGCGCTGCTGCCCAGCCGCTGCGAGGGCGGCACAAATCTTGTGGCGATGGAGTGCATGGCGTGTGGCCTGCCGGCGATCCTGTCGCGCAACACCGGACATCTCGATCTGATCGCCCCACAAGGCCCGGACAATTGCTACCCGTTGGATTTCCAAATCCCCATCGGCGATATCACCGGCCGGGCCGACCTCAAGGGCTGGGGTGAGTCCGCGATCGACGAGATCGTCGCTAAACTGGAAGCCACCTATACCGACCGGGCGGACGCCGCGCGGCGCGGCGCGAACGGGGCGGCATTCATGCAGGGCTGGGGCTGGCCGGCGCAGATCGACCGGCTGCTGGCGGCCATCCGGGAGTTCAGCTAACGCCCGCCACCGCGAACATCGCGGCGGTGAAATCCCTGGCGAACGCGTCTCCGTCGCACACCGGGGAGGCCAGCAGCTGTGCGCGCAAGCCTTGGCGCAGGGAGGAGAGCCGCGCGAAGTCCTTCGCAAGAGCGACAGCCTTGGCCTCGAATTCGGCTTGGGTCGAGCCGATCAGGTCGGGCAAGCCTGCGTGGGTGAGGTAGGACGCGGCGTGGCGTCCGGCGAAGGTGGCGCCGGCAAAGGTGACGACGGGGCACCCCATCCATAGCGCTTCGCAGGTCGTGAGGCCGCCGGAGTAGGGGAAGGTATCGAGCGCGATATCCACGTTATTATATGCGTCGAGGAAGTCGCGCCGCGGCGCGCCCCCGGAGATCAGAAGCCGCCCGGCGTCAACGCCGTGAACGGCGAAAGCCGCATGCACGCCGCGCTGCACGTCGGCGTCCCCCAGACCCTTGAACTTGATCAGCAGCTTGCTGCCCGGCACGGCCTCGAGAATACGCGCGTAGCTCTCAATCACGGCGCCGTTGAGCTTGGCGGGGTTGTTGAGGCTGCCGAAGGTCACAAAGCCGTTGCGCGCGTGCGGCGCGGGGCCGACGTCCGGGCCATCGGCGGGCGGATCGAAGCAGGTATATCCGTGCGGTAGCCGGATGATCTTCTCGACATAGCTCGCCTCCGCGCCTGGCGGCGCCTGCACGGCGTCGGTCAGCACATAGTCCATGGCCGCGAGGCCGGTCGTGCCGACGTAGCCGAGCCAGCTGATCTGCACCGGGGCCGGCTTGCGGGCGAACAAACTCAGCCGGTGTCCGCTGGTGTGGCCCGAAAGATCAAACAGAATATCGACCCCAACCACGTCAATCAGGGCCTCAAGGGCGTCATCACTGAGGCCGTGCGCTTCTTTCCATTGCACCGCCGCCGCGATGCGCCGGGTGAGAGCATCGTGATGCGCCGGATGGCGCGTGCTGAAGGCGACGGCGCGGATCTCCGCCGGATTCAGGTTCTCAAACAGACGCACGCTGAGAATTCCCACCGGATGAAAGCCAAGGTCGGGCGAGATGAATCCGATGGTCAGCGGCCGCTTGGTGATTTTGCGTTTTGGCGCCGGCGCGGCCGGAAGGTGGCGCGCGGCCCATTGTGTGTGGGTCTGCAGCAATGAGTCCGGTGTGACGCCCGGCATATACTGCTGCGTGCTGAGCCAGTTACTGGCGGCCGGGACATAAGCCGGGTCGCGCGCCATGGCGCTTGCAAACGCGTCCAAAGCTTCGCTCGCGCGCCCTTGATCGCTGAGCACGACCCCCAGGCTGTTATAGGCCTTCACATGATCGGGCTTTGCCACGATCAGCAGGCGCAACTCCTGCTCCGCGAGCCGCAACTGGCCCATGTCGCGATAGACATTGGCGAGGTTGTACTGCGCTTCCGGAAAGGCGGGCCGCTGGCTGAGCGCCTGCAGGTACGCGGCCTTGGCGCCTTCCAGGTCGCCGAGGTCGCGGAGCGTGGTGCCGAGGTTGCTGGCGGCTTCCGCGTGCTGGGGCTGAAGCGCCAATGCCGTGCGATAAGCCCCGACGGCTTCGTCAAAGCGCTCCTGCTCGGACAGCAGATTGCCGAGATTGAAATGGAATGCCGCGACCTTTGGTGCTTCGGCGATCGCCTGGCGCAGAGCGGCTTCCGCGGCGGGATAGTGTCCCGCCGCTTGCAGCACGGTTGCGAGATTGCCGCGCGCCTCGGGAAAGGGCGCACGCAGTTTCAGCGCCTGCTCCAGGATATCGACGGCCGAGGAAAGATCGCCGAGCTGGTAGGCGGCTACGCCCAGCATATGCAAAAGGTCGGGATTGGCCGGGTCGATCTGCACCGCCTGGCCGTAATACTCCGCGGCGCCGGGAAGATCGCCCTGCTGATGGAGCGCGAGGCCCCGCTGGAACAGCTCGGTGGCGTCACTCATGACAGTGAGCTCACGGGATTTCGCCGACACTGATGGGCGTGGCCCGGCTCTTGATGTGGTGCACGGCCACCTGCTGGAAGCGGTCGTAGAAATCCGCCAGCGCCGTGACGCCCGCCTGGTCTGGTGCGCTTGCGCCGGGCGCGGCTTGCGTGCCGCGCTCGAACACCCCCGCATAGATATGCGACAGCGCATCGAACATCAGGTCGAACTGGCGCGCGGGCGCGGAGATATCGCGGCCGAGGCCGGTGCGGCACAATTCGATCACGTATGAAATCAACGCGTGGAAGAAGAGGTAGATGGTGTCGTCCCAGCGGGTCTCGTGCGCCACATGCAGTGCCACCGGGGTGGTGACGGCTTTGAGCGGCCGGCCCTGCAGCAGCGCCACCAGCGGCATCCAGTAATCCCAGAACGGCATACCCATGCAGAAAGGGCTTTCGGCGAAGTCATCCAGCAGATCGCCCGACATCAGGAAGTAGTCGTAGCCGATGGAATAGGTCTCATGGCCGGTGGCGGTGAAGGTCTCGAAAGCGGCGCGATTGGGGACGTCGACCCGCGGGCCGAGGAGCAAGGCGCCCTTGGCCTCCCGGCGGATGGTGCGGGCAAGGTCCGGAAGCGGCCGCATGTATATGTCGGCGTTGATGATGCCGACGGTGCACGCGGCCGGATCGGCGCCGGCGCAGGCGCGGCGCAGAGCGGCCAGCAAGTCGTGGATGAACGGCACGGGTTTCTTGGCGAATTGCTCCGCGGTGCGCTCCACCGCGACCACCTCGACGCCGGGGAACTCGCGGCGCACGCTGTCGGCTTCCTTGGCGCCGTTGACCGAAATCACCGCGAAACCGGCC
>CANJOI010000072.1 GCA_947475365.1 Fidelibacterota bacterium
CGGTGTGCAGCGCCCGGATCGCGAGTTCCGTGTACTCCTCGCTGATTAGCACACTCACCTTGATCTCCGAGGTGGAGATGATGTGGATGTTGATGCCCTTGTCGGCCAGCGCCTTGAACATGGTCTGGGCGACGCCGGCGTGGCTGCGCATGCCGACACCGATCACCGACACCTTCGCCACCGCCTTGTCGGTGGAGATGCTGCGGTGAGGCACCTTCATGTTTTCCTTCACCACCCGCACCGCGCGCTCAAGCTCGCCGCGGCTGGTGGTGAAGGTCAGGTCGGTCGTGCCGTCGCTGGACGCGTTCTGCACGATCATATCGACATTGATGTTGGCGTCCGCCAGCGGACCGAAAATCCCGGCCGCCACGCCCGGCTGATCCTGCACGCCGAGCAGCGTCACTTTGGCTTCGTCACGGCTATAGGCGACGCCGCTTACCAGTTCCTGTTCCACGATCTCTTCCTCATCACACACCAGCGTACCCGGCTGGTCGGTAAAACTCGACAGCACCTGCACGCGCACGCGGTGCTTCATGGCCATTTCGACCGAACGCGTCTGCAGTACTTTAGCGCCCAAAGACGCCATTTCCAGCATCTCTTCATAGGTAATCTTGTTCAGCTTCCGCGCCGCGGGCACGATTCGCGGGTCCGTGGTGTAGACCCCGTCCACATCGGTGTAGATGTCGCAGCGGTCGGCTTTCACGGCGGCGGCCAGAGCAACAGCGGTGGTATCCGACCCGCCCCGGCCCAGGGTGCTGATGCGGTTGTCCGGGCCCAAGCCCTGGAAGCCCGCCACCACCGCCACATGGCCGGATTCCATGCTGCGGACGATTTCCGCGCCGTCGATGGAGACGATGCGCGCCTTGCCGTGAGCGCCGTCGGTGGCGATGGGGATCTGCCAGCCGGACCACGAACGGGCCTGAAGACCCAGTTGCTGCAAAGCAATGGCCAAAAGGCCCGAGGTCACGCATTCGCCAGTGGCGACAATAGCGTCGTATTCGCGCTGGTCGTAGTCGGGGGCGACGTCTGGCGCAATCTTATTGCAATAATCGACCAGCTGATTGGTCACGCCGGACATGGCCGACACCACCACGGCCACCTGGTTGCCCCGGTCGACCTCGGCTTTAACCCGCTTGGCCACGTTCTGGATGCGGGCGATATCGCCCACCGAGGTGCCGCCAAACTTCTGAACAATCCGCGCCATCGCGCCTAAACCTTTAAACTTTTTCAGTCCCCCGGGATGGGGGGCCCAAAGGGCGCGTATAAATAGCCAATGGCCTCTTGGTGAACAAGGCGGAACCCAGGGGGCTGAAATCTTGAAAAAATCATGGAAAAAGCGCCATTTGCCGGCCCAGGCCGGGCACATATAGTGGGGCCCATGCACGCGCCCTCACCAGCTTCCTCCGCAACCGCCAGCGAGATCGCCAAATTCACCGCCCTGGCCGACCAGTGGTGGGACCCCAATGGACCTTTCAGGCCCCTTCACAAATTCAATCCGGCCCGGATCCGCCTGATCCGCGACCGCTTGGCCGCCCATTTCGGGCGGGCGCCGGAAGACCCCACACCTTTTTCGGGCCTGTCGCTCCTGGATATCGGCTGCGGCGGCGGCTTGGTGGCGGAACCCATGAGCCGCCTCGGCTTCGCTGTAACGGGGATCGATGCCGGCGAGGAAAATGTCGGCGTCGCCCATGTGCACGCCCAGCGTCTGGGCCTGCCCATCACCTACGAGACCGCCGGCCCTGAAGGCCTCGCGGGCCGCGGTTTGCGCTTCGACGTGGTGCTGGCCATGGAAGTGGTCGAGCATGTGGACGATGTACCGGCGTTCTTCCGGTCGGCGGCCGGGCTTCTGGCCCCCGGTGGCATGTTGATCGCGGCCACCCTGAACCGCACCCTCAAGTCGCTGGCGCTCGCCAAGATCGGGGCGGAATACGTGCTGCGCTGGGTTCCCGCCGGCACCCATGACTGGCGCAAGTTCCTGCGGCCTCATGAACTGGCGTCCCATCTGCGCGGCGCCGGCCTGTCGCTCACGGCGCTCACCGGCCTCACCTACGACCTGTTCACCGACCGCTGGAAAGAAAGCGCCGATATCGACGTCAATTATTTCGCCATCGCGGTGAGGGAGCCAACTCCGTGAACCCCGCGAAACCGCGGATCCAAGCCGCGATTAAGCTCTACCAGGACGGCAGGGTGGCCGAGGCGGAACGCGAATACCGCGACATCTGCAAAACCTACCCCGACAATTTCCTCGCCACTTACAACCTGGGCGTCCTTCTCATTCAGCATGGCCGTCTGCAGGAGGGCGAACCCCTGCTGGCGCAGGCCGCGCGGCTCAATCCGGACATCCTCGCCGCCCAGATCGTGCACGGGGGCGTACTATCGCAGTTGGGGCGTATGCAAGAGGCCCTCGCCGTGTTCGACAAGGTGCTGGCGCGCGAGCCGGACAATCGCGACGCCCTCAACGATCGCGCCAATGCGCTCTTGCGCATGGGCCGCTACGAAGACGCGATGCGCAACCTTGACCGCCTGCTCGTGCTCGACCCCAGGAATCCCATCGCGCTGTATAACCGCGCTTCGGTGCTGGCCACGCTCGAGCGCCCGCAAGAAGCCCTGACGGCGCTGGAAGCCGCCTGCGCCGCGAAGCCGGGTTTCGCGGAAGCCTTGTTCTTCAAGGGCAACCTGTTCAAGACGCTCAAACAACCGGCCGCGGCGCTGGCCGCCTATGACGCGGCCGCCTCCGCCAATCCCAAACACACCGATTGCCTCAACAATATGGGCGACACACTGGTTGACATGGGGCGATACGGTGACGCCCTCGCGGTATTTGACAGAGCGCTCGCGATCGCGCCCAAGAACCTTGATCTCATCGTGAACCGCGCGCGCGTCTTGGGAAAACTGGGGCGCACCTCTGAGCAATTCGCAGCCTTCGACCAGGCGCTCGCGCTCAAACCCGATTTCGCCCCCGCGCTTTTGAGCGCCGGCGTCGCGCTCACCAGCCTGCGGCGTTACGACCAGGCGCTGGAAAACCTCGACCGGGCGCTGGCCGTCGCGCCCGCCGATGCCAAAGTCCTCGAAGCACGCGGCAGTGTGCTGGTGATGCTGGGACGTAAAGAGGACGCGGTCGCGAGCTACGAAGCCGCACTCGCCATCGCGCCCAGCGTGGAAGCGCTGAACAATTACGGGCACCTTCTCCGCCGCGTCGCCAGATACGAAGAGGCCGCCGCCGCCTATGAGCGTGTCATCACGCTGAAGCCCGACCTTCCCATGGCGAAGGGCTTTCTTTGGACCTCCCGGCTTTATTGCTGTGACTGGGCCAACGCCGCGGGCGGCATCGCGGACATGGAAGCCGATACCCTGGCCGGGAAGCTGGTGACCAATCCCTTCGGCCTGGTGCAGTTCAGTGGATCAGCCTCCGCGCAGCTGCGGTGCGCCGAGATGTATGTCGCCTCCAAGAAGCGCACGCCCGCGCCCTGGGCCCCAGGCGCGCGCGCCGGGGACCGGCTACGGGTGGCTTATCTTTCCGCTGACCTTCAGGACCATGCCACCGCTTTCCTGATGGCGGGGATGTTCGAGGCGCATGATCGCAACCGGTTTGAGACGATCGCCGTGTCCTTCGCCCGCGACGACGGCAGTGCGTACCGCAAGCGTCTGTCCGTGGCCTTCGACCGCTTCGTCGATGCGTCGGCCATGACCGACGCCGAGGTCGTCAACCTGGTGCGGGACATGCAGATAGACATCGCGGTGGACCTCAAGGGTTTCACCAACGACGCGCGTCCGGACATCTTTCTCGACCGCGTCGCGCCGTTGCAGGTGAGTTTCGTCGGCTATCCCGGCACCTGGGGTGCCGCTTGCATGGACTATCTGATCGCCGATCCTGTGATCATTCCGCCAGGCGCCGAGCGTTTCTACACAGAGAAAGTCGTCCGTCTGCCGGACAGCTACCAGCCCAACGACCGCAACCGCAAGATCGCCGCGCAGATCCCGAGCCGCGCGGAGCTGGGTCTGCCTGCACAGGGTTTCGTGTTCTGCTCGTTCAACAATTGCTACAAGATCCTGCCGCCGGTGTTCGATGTGTGGATGCGGCTGTTGGCGCAGGTGCCAGAGAGCGTGCTCTGGCTGGTCGCCACCAACCCGGCCGCCGTCAACAATCTGAAGAAAGAAGCGGCCGCGCGCGGTGTCGCACCCGAGCGCCTGATCTTTGCGCCGGTAGCACGCCCGCCTGAGCACCTTGCGCGGCACGCGCGCGCGGACCTGTTCCTCGACACCCTGCCATGCACGGCGCACACCACCGCCAGCGACGCACTCTGGGCCGGCTTACCGGTGCTGACCTGCCTTGGCGAAACTTTTGCGGGACGTGTCGCCGCCAGTCTTGTCACCGCGGCCGGCTTGCCGGAACTGGTCACGCGCGATCTCGCTGAATATGAATCGCGCGCGCTATCGCTCGCGGCAACGCCGGAAAAACTCCAGGCGCTTCGCGACAGACTCACCCAAACTCGTCTGTCGTGCGCGCTGTTCGATACCGAAAAATTCTGCCGCCATCTGGAAGCGGCCTATGTCGCGATGTGGGACCGCCAGCGCGCCGGGCGCCCCCCGGCGCATATCGACGTGGCGCGCCTGTAACTCAGGCGTTCGTGCGCCGTTTCCAAGGAATCGCGTGGACCTCGATGCCCTCCTCGCGCAGGGCTTCGGTTTCAGCCGGCGTAGCGTCGCCGTAAATCGCCCGGCCCGGCGCTTCGCCGTAATGGATGCGGCGCGCTTCCTCGGGGAATTTCTCCCCCACGTTATCGAAGTTCTTTTCGATCACCGCGCGCATTTCGGCCATGGCCTGTTCCGCCTTGACCATGGCCTCGGTCAACTCGGGACTGGGTTGTTGGGCCACCAGCGCCTTTGCGGTGACGCCGTCTTCTTTGGATTTGGCAATGCGCGGGGCCATCAGCGCCTTGTGCACCTTGGTGCTGCCGCAGGCCGGACAGGCAATGCCGCCCGCCTTGATCAGCTTATCGGCGGCGCCGCTGTTCTTGAACCAGGATTCAAACGTGTGATCCTTGGCGCAGGTAAGATCGTAAAGAATCATGGGTTTGGTCTACAAAAACAGCGCTGCCGTTTCAATATCAGCCGAACTGCAATTCTTCGTTATCGCCCCCGCCCTCCGCCCCGGAATAGGGACTATGCGCCGAGAGCGATGGGATTTTCGCCCGCGCCGCTTGCACCTCCGCGGGGTTGATCACAGCCGCGATCACGCCGGGCTCCACGCCGCCATCGGCCAGCACCTCACCCCATGGGTTCACGATCAACGAATGGCCATAGGTTTTGCGCCCGCCCGCGTGAATGCCGGTCTGGGCCGGGGCAAAGATAAAGCATCCGGTCTCGATCGCGCGCGCGCGCAGCAGGACGTGCCAGTGCGCCTCCCCGGTAGGCCGTGTAAAGGCCGACGGCACAGCGATGAAGTCCGCGCCCGCCCGCGCCAGGTGGCGGTAGAGTCCGGGAAAGCGCATGTCATAGCAGATGGTAAGACCCAAAATGCCCCACGGCAGCGTCACCGACTCCGCATCGCCGCCGGCCTGGAAGGTGGCGCTTTCGGCGTATCGCTCGCCATTGCCGAGATCCACGTCGAACATGTGGATCTTGTCGTAGCGCGCGGCGATCTGCCCCTGGGGATCTATCACATAGGTGCGGTTGGCGAGTTTGCCGTTCGTGAGCGCAACCGCCAGGCTGCCCGCATGCAGCCACACGCCTAGTTCCGGCGCGAGTTTGCGGAAGGCCGTCAGCGCCGCGTGACGTTCCTCCGGCATGGCTTTGGCGCGGGTGTGGTCCCGGTCTTTCTCCATCATGGAGACGTTCTCGGGCAGGACAATCAGGTCCGCGCCGTCCTTTACCGCCGCCCGGGCAAAGGCAGAGGCGTTGGCGATATTTTCCGCCATGTCGTTCGAGGTGTTGACCTGGACGCAGGCGACCTTGAACGTCCCTGGGGGCTTGGCCGTCATGGTCACGCCTTGCCCGCGAGCAATGAGTCCAAACCGCCGGCCGCGTCGAGGTCGTACAGGTCGTCGCAGCCGCCCACGTGCCGGCCGTCGATGAAGATTTGCGGCACCGTGCGCCGGCCGGAGCGGGTCATCATTTCCCCGCGCTTTGTGTCATCGTCCATGATGTCGATCTCGGTGAACGCAGCACCTTTGCGGTTCAAGAGCGCCTTGGCCCGGTGGCAGTAACCGCAATAGGGGGACGTGTAGATTTCAATGTTCGCCATGATACCGCACGCAATGACACACCGATCAGTGCCTATTTAAGGCTCTGAGCGTACCATACAAGGTGGGGGTCCAGGCGCTATGACGATCAACAAGATCATCCTGCTCACGGGACCGGACGAAGCGCCGGTGCTGACCCGTATGCTGTTGCGGGCAAATGGGTCCCTTGCGGTTCGTCCGGTTCACGACCCCGCCCGCCTGGAGGCGGAGATTGCGCCCGGCGCCCGGCTCATTTCTTTCTGTTCCGGCGTCATCGTACCGGCGTCCCTGCTCGCGCGGCTGGAGGGGCCGGGTTACAATTTTCATCCCGGACCACCCGAACGGCCGGGCCGGTATCCCAGCGTCTTCGCCCTGTTCGACAACGCCGCCGACTTCGGCATCACGGTGCATGAGATGGCGCCCCAGGTGGACTCCGGCCCCATCGTCATGACCGAGCGCTTTGCCATCCCGGCGGATAGCGATCTTCGGGCGCTCGAAAACCTTACGCTCACCAAGCTTGCCGAGTCCTTCAAGCGCATGGCGCCGTATTTCGCCAACGTCGCACGGCCATTGCCGCATCTCCCCATCGCCTGGACAGGCCGCAGGACACGGCGCGCGGACTATGAAGCCCTGCGCATCATTACACCTGAAATGGACGCTCGCGAGATCGCCCGGCGAGAACGGTGTTGCGGGTCAGTGGGCTAACGCAGCGCAGGCACCCGCGCGAGAACCAGTACGTCCACGGCCGCGGCATCCGCTGCCAGCAGCGCACGGGTGCAGGCCTCCGCCGTGGCGCCGGTCGTGAACACATCGTCGATGAGCAGCACGCGTTTTCCCGCCACCTGCTCCGGCGCCGTCACCGCAAACGCACCGCCGACATTGCGCGCGCGGGCGGACCGGCTGAGACCGCCCTGGCTCGGTGTCGCCTTGATCCGGCGCAGAGCATCCACGGCCACGGCCTTACCAGCCAGTTTGCCAAGCGCATTGGCTAACAGCGCCGCCTGATTGTAGGTGCGCATCAAAAGCCGCCAGCGATGGAGCGGCACGGGCACGATAACGTCGCATGTGGAAAGGAGTTCTACGCCCGACCTTTGCATCCAGCGGGCGAGGTGCACCGCCGCGTCGGTGCGATCGCCGTGTTTGAGTTTGAGCACTAAACCGCGGCTGGTCTCGTCGTACAGGAATACGGCGCGGGCACGCTGATAGAGCGGCGGCGCGGCGATACAGGCGCCGCACAGGGTGTCGTGGGCCGCCGCCGGCCCGTCGAACGGCGCGCCGCACGTCGCGCAGAGCGGCGGCGAGACAAAAGTCATTCGGCCAAAACAGGCGCCACAGAGGGCGCCGGCGTCGTCCACCACGGCCGTACAGGCCAGACACTGCGGCGGCAGCAGCGCATTCAGCACCATCCTTGAAGCCGCGCCGAAAAACCCCATTCCTCACCCGCTTTTCGCTGCGGGACAAAAATGCCATAAGAACGTTATGCCCGACAGCATGCTTGTTTTCGATCGCGCTCTGGTCCGGCGGCGCCGCGACCGTGCCGCCGCCGGGTTTGGCGCGGCCGATTTCATCTTCAAGGAATCGGCCGACCGGCTCGCCGACCGATTGTTCGATATGGCGCGGGAATTTCCGCTGGCCTTGGACCTCGGCTGCCATACGGGACTGATGGCCAGCCTGCTGCGCGGCCATCCCAAGACCGGCCGCCTGGTCCAGTGCGACCTCTCTCCGGCGATGGCGCAGGCGGCGCGCGGCGTGGCGCCGACGCTTTGCGCCGACGAGGAGTGGCTGCCGTTCGCGGAAGGCGCGTTCGATTTGGCGCTCTCCAACCTCTCCCTGCAATGGGTGAATGACCTTCCCGGGGCCCTCACTCAGGTGCGCCGGGCCGTGAAACCCGATGGCCTCCTGCTCGCGACCGTATTCGGCGGCGAGACCCTCCAGGAACTCCGTATCGCGCTCATGGAGGCGGAAAGCGAACTCACCGGCGGGGTTACACCCCGCGTTTCCCCGTTTATCGATATGCGCGAAGCCGGCGGGCTTCTGACCCGCGCCGGGTTCGCCCTGCCGGTGGTGGACACCGAAACCATCACCGTCACCTACGGCGACATGTTCAAGCTTATGGCGGACTTGCGCGCCATGGGCGAAACCAACGCCGTGCTTGAGCGCCGCAAATTTCCTACGGGCCGCGCGCTGTTTCTGCGGGCCGCGGAAATCTACCGCGACCGCTTCAGCGATGCGCGCGGCCGCCTGGTGGCAACCTTCCAGATCGTCACCCTCACCGCCTGGGTCCCCCATGCGTCCCAGCAAAAGCCGTTGCGCCCCGGCAGCGCCAAAACCCGCCTGGCCGACGCCCTTGCCACGCAAGAGATCGGCTTGAACGAGAAGCCGGGCGCGTGAAATTTCCGTCGCCCTTGATCGAAGGCACCCTAGTGCAGCGCTACAAGCGCTTCCTCGCCGACGTGCGCCTCGCGTCCGGCGAGGTGGTGGTGGCCCACTGCGCCAATTCCGGCTCCATGCTGTCGGTGAAGGAACCGGGCGCCAAGGTCTGGCTGTCGCCGGCCGCCGACCCGAACCGCAAGCTGCGTTACACCTGGGAACTGATCGCCGTGGGTGATGCGCTGGTGGGCATCAACACCGGCCATCCCAACCGCCTGGTGGCGGATGCCATCGCCGAAGGGCGCATCAAGGAGCTGACCGGCTATCAGGTCCTCAAACGCGAACAGAAGTACGGCAAGAACTCGCGCATCGATATCCTCCTGCAAAACCCTGGCCGCCCCGCCTGTTATGTGGAAATCAAGAATGTGACCATGAAACGGGGGCCCGGCGACCTGGCCGAGTTTCCGGACTCGGTTACGGAACGCGGCGCCAAGCACTTGCAGGAAATGACGGATATCGTCAAAGCCGGGGGGCGCGCCGTGATGGTCTATCTGGTGCAACGCACTGATTGCCGCAGGTTTTCCGTCGCCGCCGACATCGATCCCGCCTATGCGGCGGGGCTCGAAACCGCCACAGCCGCCGGAGTCGAGGCCCTGTGCTATGGTTGCCGCATCAGCCCGGATGCTATAACCGTGGCCGGACCGTTGACCTTGGATTTACCAAATCTGCGTCATACATAAGGGGTGCGCCCAGTCTTAGGACCGGGTTGAACCACGATCTGGAATGAACTGGTTATGAGAGAAGCCGCTATCAAACGCCCGCGTGATGTCGAGATCCATGGCCCCGATGCTTTCGCGGCCATGCGGAAGTCCGGCCGTCTCACCGCCGAGATTCTGGATTACATCACCGATTTCGTGAAGCCGGGCGTCACTACCGGCGAGATCGACCAGCTCTGCCACGAATATCACCGCGCCCATGGCGCGATCCCGGGGCCGCTTAACTATCGCGGCTATCCCAAGTCGATCTGCACCTCCATCAACCATGTGGTGTGTCACGGCATCCCGGGCGACAAGGTGCTCAAGGACGGCGACATCGTGAATATCGACGTCTCGCCGATCCTGGACGGCTGGTTCGGCGATTCCAGCCGCATGTATTTTGTCGGCGACGTGAAGATCAAGGCCCAGCGCCTGGTCGAACACACCTATCACGCCATGATGAAGGGCATCGAAGCCGTAAAGCCCGGCGCCACCCTCGGCGATATCGGCTACGCCATTCAGTCTTACGCTGAAGGCCAGCGCTTCTCGGTCGTGCGCGATTTCTGCGGCCACGGTATCGGCCGCATCTTCCACCAGGCGCCCAACGTCATGCACTTCGGCGAACCCGGCGAAGGCATGGTGCTCGAGCCCGGAATGATTTTCACCATTGAGCCGATGATCAATGCCGGCCGCTACGAGACCAAGATTCTCGATGATGGCTGGACGGCCGTCACCCGCGATAAGTCTCTCTCCGCCCAGTTCGAGCACACCGTGGGCGTGACCGAAACCGGGGTCGAGATCTTCACGCTCTCGCCTAAGGGCTACACTTTCCCGCCCTACGGCCCCAAGGCCGCCTGAGGCGTTACAACCTTTGGTCTGCCGAGGCGCCGCCATACAATCTGCATGGCGAAGCCCACAGTGTTACCCTCCAACCGGGGACTGATGGGGGACGCATGCGGGCAGCACGCTTCATCTGTGTTTTCGCGCTCACATTCATGATGAGCGAGAGTGCGCGCGCTCAAGAATTCAATCGCGCGGTGTCGGCTTTTTCCGACGCCCTCTCCAACACCTTCAATCTGCGTCCCAGCGATGTGACCAACATCAGGCTGGGTATGGGCCCCGGCGTCAGCCCTGCGTTCGAGGGATCGCGCGACTACAAACTCCATGCGGTGCCCGTGATATCGCTCCAGTACCGCGATGTTCTCAGGGTCAACAACAACGACATCGATTTCACCGCTTTTGACCAAATCTTCGATCTTGGCGAGTCCGTCGGCAAAGCGCGCCTGGAGGTGGGGCCCACGGTCAGTCTCGACTTCGGCCGCAGCGAACGTGACAGCAAGGACCTGCGCGGCATGGGCGGCGTCGGTTTCGCGCTCGAACTCGGCGGCTACATCGCCTACTCCACCGATCATATTCGGCTGGAGCTAGAGATTGGCCAGTCGGCCACCGGCGGACACGGCGGCGGCCTAGCTGAGCTGCAGGTCTCCGGTACGCTCTATCGCGACGACCGGCTGGCGGTGGGCGCCAACGGCACCTTATCCCTCGCCACGTCTAAATACCTGAAATCGTTCTTCGGCGTGACGCCGCGCCAGGCGGCGCTCTCCGGCCTGCCTGCGTTCCACCCGAGCGGCGGGCTTAAAAGCGCCTTCCTCGGTTTTCAAAGCAGCTACACCCTGACGCCGTCCTGGGCGCTCTTAGCGCACTTAGGATATGAGCGCCTGCTAGGAGACGCCGCGGCAAGCCCGCTGATCATTCAGCGCGGCGACGCCAACCAGGCGCTGGTCAGCGCCTTCGCGGTTTATACGTTCTAACTGTTGGCCTTAGCCCAGGCGACGATCGCGCGTGCATCCATCGCGCCGGCGGTCTGCGCCTTTAGTTGCCCGCCCTGAAGCAATAGAAGCGTCGGCACGCTTTGGATCCCAAACCGGCGTCCAATATCAGGGGCTGTATCCAGATTGAGCTTGAGCAGCCGCATTGCCGGCTCCAGTTCACCCGCGGCGCGCTCGAACATCGGGCCCATCATGCGGCACGGCCCGCACCACGGCGCCCATACATCCACCAGCACCGGCAGATCCCCGGAGGCATGGCGGTCGAACCCGGCGCTATCCACCTCGACCGGGTGGCCGGTGAATATCGGCTGACCGCAGGCGCCACACACGGGCTTCTCCGCTAGGCGCGAGGCAGGAATACGGTTGCGCTTGCGGCAGGATGGGCAAAGAACGATTACAGGCTCTGTCATGTCGCTGAGATATGTCTCCCGGGCGCCATCCTCAACCCCCCACCGCATTGCTGGCCGCGGCCTTAAGGGCAATCCTATGTCATCTTTTATCTGTCTTTCGCCAAAACCCTTCGTGCATAATTTCCCGCGTGACTGGTGCTAAAGTTCCTGTGGTTACTCCATTCCGACGGCCATGCCCCCTCAAGACCCGAAGCCGGACCACTACGGACATCGCCAACGCCTGCGGGAACGGTTTCTGCGGGAGCCGGCGGCGCTTCCCGATTACGAGCTTCTGGAGATGCTATTGGCGCTCGCCCAGCCGCGCGGCGACACCAAACCGGCCGCCAAGGCGTTGCTCCGGCGGTTCAATGACAGCTTCGCCGAAGTCATCTCCGCCGATCCGGCCGCGCTTCAGGATGTGGACGGCGCCGTCAGCGTCGTCGCGCTCAAATGCGTGCAGGAAGCCGCACAGCGTCTGCTGCGGCCGAAGGCCAACGCCAGCGACATGATCTCCTCATGGGGCGCGTTGGTCGATTATCTCACCGCCAAAGCCGCCTACGGCGCGGTCGAGCAATTCCGTGTGATCTACCTCGACCGGAAGAACAAACTCATTGCCGACGAGGCGCAACAGCGCGGGACGGTCGATCACACACCGGTCTATCCGCGCGAGGTCGCGAAGCGCGCGCTGGAACTGAACGCCAGCGCGGTGGTGATTTGCCACAACCATCCGTCCGGCGATCCTCGGCCATCGGCCCCGGATATCGACATGACCCGCAAGATCAAGGAGGCGCTGGCGGCGGTGGGCATCACCCTCCACGATCATGTGATCGTGAGCCGCGGCGGACCGGTCTCTTTCCGCGCCCAAGGCCTGTTGTGACGCATGGCGTCCGCCAGGGTAATGGACTAACTTTTGAACGCACGCATCCATTCAGGGGAGGACTGACGTGAAGATGCTCCGCACCGCTCTCACCGTATTGGCCGCTACCGTGTTTATACACGGCGCGGCCTGCGCCGCCGAAGACACCAGCGTCAGCAACGGCGACATCGCCAAGCGCGGCCTTAAGGTGTCCGACTTTCCGCGCTGGAAGCAGTTGGCGCCCAACATATATTCCTATGAGGGCGTGCACGCGCCAGATCCCGAGGGCCGCGTCATCAACACGGTCAGCTTGATCGTCATCGGCAGCGACGGCGTCCTGGTGGCCGACGGCCAGGGCGATCCCGCCCAGGGCCAGGCCATGGTCGACAACATCAAGAAACTCACCGCCCAGCCGGTGAAGTACATGATCGTGGCGTCCGACCATATCGACCATGTCGGCGGCAACGCCGCCTTCAAGAAGGCCTGGCCGAACATCGTGTTCGTCTCCACGCCCATCTCCCAGCGCAACCTCGCCAAGAACGACAACCCGCCGACGGAAATCATCGCCGACAAGCGCAGCTTCAAGGTCGGCGACATCGACGTGCAGGTCATGAATCTGGGCCGCGCCCATACCGGCGGCGACCTCGCGGTATATCTACCGCAAAGCAAGATCCTGTTTATGAGCGAGATCTACCTCCGCGGCGTCTTCCCCGCCATGCGCTCGGCCTATCCGTCCGAATGGGTGGAAACCATCAAAAAGGCCCAGGCGATGGATGTGTCGCTCTATATTCCGGGTCACGGCTTCATCGACGACGCCGCCACCCTGAAGCGCGACCTGGAAGAGTCCCGCAAGGCCATCGTCGCCGTGATCGCGGAAGGCAAGCGCCTGCATGACGCCGGGATTCCCTGTGTGGTCGCACCGCCGCAGCCTGGCCAGAAACCCGCCCTGTGCGAAGCGGCGCAGAAGGCCAACTGGGGTCCTTACGCCGATTGGGGCCTCGCCAGCTCGCAGGTCCAGCTGGCTGTGGTAAAGGTCTACCAGGAGCTCGAAGGCAAACTGCCCTAACGGCTTTCTTCAAAGCAAAACGCGCCGTGGTCACCCACGGCGCGTTTTTTATTCAGTGCGAGAAAAGCGCTTAGGCCTTGACCACCTTCGCCGACAGATCGGCGAACCCGTCAATCTTGCACAGCATGGTGTCGCCGACCACGACCGGGCCGACGTTTTCCGGCGTGCCGGAATAAATGATGTCGCCGGCCTTCATTTCGAACGCCTTGGAGAGCTGCGCGATCTGCTCGGCCACGCTCCAGATCATCTGGTTGAGATCCGCGTCCTGAATGACCTTGCCGTTCACCGCCACGCTGATCTTGCCTTTGGTGATATGGCCGACCTTCTCCACCGGATGGATCGGGCC
>CANJOI010000073.1 GCA_947475365.1 Fidelibacterota bacterium
ACCGCATCATCGCGAAGTTGGTCGGCGAGACGCCGGCGGAAGCCGCCCCCGACAATCGCAAACTCGCCTTAGCCGCCCGCAGCATCCGTCAGGTGCACAAGAAAGCCGCCCGCGACGCCGAGCCCGAGATCCGCAAGAAGTGCAGAAGGCTGGCGCGGATCGCTCTGTTTTAGAAAAGTCAGGGAGCGCGTCGCGCTAGTCCGGCAAAGCCGCCTGTGCGGACGGTTCCAGCGGCAGCGCCGTGGTGTACTTGATCTCTTCCATCACGAACGTCGAGCTGACATCGCTTAAGGACACGCGTTTGATCAGGCGTTTGTAGAACGCGTCGTAGGCGTCCATGTCCTTGACCACCACGCGCAGCAGGTAATCGATGTCGCCGGCCATGCGCCAGATGGCGGTGATTTCGTTCATGTCCTTCACCGCGCGGGCGAACTTCTGCAGCCAGATGTCGTCGTGCTGACTGGTGCGGATGATGACGAACACCGTCAGACCCAGGTTGAGGCGCTTGGCGTCGAGCAGCGCGACCCTGGCCTTGATCACCCCCGCCTGCTCCATTTTCTGAATGCGTTTCCAGCACGGCGTCTGGGACAGACCGACCTTGGCGGCGATGTCGGCGATGGACAGGCCGGCATTGGATTGCAGCAGGCCGAGAATCTTGCGGTCGATGGGATCCAAGAGGGTCTCCTCAATGCGAAAAAGCCAATTGCGCGCTGGGCCCCGCCTCCCTACATGGCTTTATCCGTAGGGTTTCCGGCCGGTTTGGTTTCGTCCCGAGTCCCGGTGTGAAGCACACCGCCCCCGGATCGTGCCGAGTTATAGAATATTTTCCTCTCTGGACCACCCCCTGTCCAGGTCCGGAAGATTTTTATTCCCTGTGCCGGGGGCTGGTGGTACGGGGCATGTGGCTCGGACTTCGCCTTAGCCAAAAAGCAGCGCCTTAATAAAAAATCAGCCTGGGGCGGGGCATTCTTCAGGGGATAGGAAAGCATATGGCCGCGTCATCCCTCCTTGAGTCCATCAAAGCCCGCGATCCCGCGGCGCGTTCCAGCTGGGAAGTCGCGCTGCTTTACCCGGGCGTGCGCGCGCTGTTCTTCCACCGCATCGCCCATGCGTTCTGGCGGACCGGCCTCACCTTCCTGGCGCGCTTCGTGTCGGAGCTCGGCCGCTGGCTGTCGGGGATTGAGATCCATCCCGGCGCCACCATCGGCAAACGCCTGTTCATCGATCACGGCACCGGCGTGGTGATCGGCGAGACCGCCATCATCGGCAATGACGTGACGCTGTATCACGGAGTCACCCTGGGCGGCGTCGCCACCGGCGCCGTCACCGGCCGCCGCCATCCGATCATCGAAGACAATGTCATCATCGGCGCGGGCGCCCAGGTTCTCGGCGCCATCACCGTCAACCGCGACGCCCGTGTCGGCGCCAACGCGGTGGTGGTGAAAGATGTGCCGCCGGGCGTCACGGTGGTCGGCATTCCGGCCCAAGTGGCCTTGCCGCGCGCCAAGACCCAAACCTTTGTGCCTTACGGCTCACCTTGCGACGACCTGCCGGACCCGACCTCGCGCGCCATCTGCGGACTGCTCAACGAGGTCGAAGCCCTGCGCCGGCGCGTGGCCCAACTAGAAACCGAGCGCGAAAACGCCGCACGTGAAAGCGCCTTGGCCGGCTGGCAACCGGACGAAGCCAGATCCGCCAAGCACGGCTCGTAACCTCTCTTTGTTCAGCGAGGACAAGAGTCCGGCCTCCGGGGGATTTGATCTCGCCGGGGGGTTCGTTCCATTCTTTGCCGGCACGACATATTCAAGTGAAAGGCCGGCCATGGAATTCCTGTCCCAAGCCGCGGTATTTTTCGGCGCCGCCGTGATCATTGTCCCGATCTTCCGCCGCCTCGGCCTCGGCGCGGTGTTGGGGTACCTCGCCGCCGGCACCCTGATCGGACCATACGGCCTCAAACTGTTCACCGACGTCGGTGACATCGTGCACACCGCCGAGTTGGGCGTGGTGCTGCTGCTATTCATCATCGGACTGGAACTGCAGCCGTCGCGCCTGTGGACCATGCGCACCGCGGTGTTCGGCCTGGGCGGCGCGCAGGTGGCGATCACCGGCCTTTTGCTGACCGCCGCCGCCATGGCGCTGGGCCTGGGCGCGCGCACCGCCGTGGTCGCGGGCATCAGCCTGGCGTTTTCCTCCACCGCCTTTGTGCTGCAGACTCTCGCGGAACGCGGCGAACTGAAGGACCGCCACGGCCGCGCGGCCTTCGCCATCCTGCTGTTCCAGGACCTGGCGGCGATTCCCATGCTCGCGGTCGTGCCGTTGCTGGGCGCGGGCTATGCCATCGCCAGCGCCTCATCGATTATCCTCAACGTCACCAAGATCGTGGCGGTGCTGACGGTGGTGGTGATCGGCGGCACCTACCTCTTGCGCCCGGTGTTGCGCAGCGTCGCCAAGACCCGCACGCCCGAGCTGTTCACCGCGACGGCGCTTCTGATTGTCGCCGGCACCGCGCTGTTGATGGATTCCGTCGGCATCTCGATGGCGCTCGGCGCCTTCCTCGCCGGCGTGCTGCTTGCGAACTCGGAATACCGCCACGAACTGGAAGCCGACATCGAGCCGTTCAAGGGCCTGCTGCTCGGCCTGTTCTTCATGTCGGTAGGCATGGGCCTCAACCTCGCCCTGCTGCGCGCGCAGTTCGGCACCATCGCGCTCATGGTCCTGGGACTCATGGCGATCAAGTCCGGCGTCCTGTTCGGCCTGGGACGCGTGCGCATGAATACCCACAGCGCCAAGGGCCTGGCGCTTGCCTTGCCCCAGGGGGGTGAATTCGCCTTCGTCATCTTTACCGCCGCCGCGGCCGCGGAGCTGATGACCGCCGAGGTTCAGCAGTTGCTGGTGCTGGTGGTGAGCCTGTCCATGGCGGGTACGCCGCTGTTGGGCCTGGTCAACGACTGGATGACGCGCGGTTTCGTGGCGCCGCCGAGCGAGCCCTATAACGTGGCGCCGCCCGACGAACGCCAGGTGATCATCGCCGGCTTCGGGCGGTTCGGGCAAATCGTCGGGCGTGTTCTTGCCGCCAAGAAAATCCCGTTCACCGCGCTGGACGTCAGCGCCGAGCACGTGGATTTCGTGCGGCAGTTCGGCGCGGAAATCTATTACGGCGACGCGTCGCGTCTCGACCTCTTGCGCGCCGCCAAGGCGGATAAGGCCAAGGTATTGGTGCTGGCGGTCGATGACGTGGAGGCGAGTTTGCGGACCGCCGAGGCTGTGCGAAAGCACTTTCCGCATATCACGGTGGTGGCGCGCGCGCGCAATCGTCAGCACGCCTACCGGCTCATGGACCTGGGTGTCACCTTGCTGCGGCGCGAAACCTTCCTATCGTCGCTGGATGTGGCCCGCCAAGTGCTGATTGGGCTGGGCATGCGGCCGAAGGACGCGGAGCATACGGTGCGCACCTTTCAGGCGCACGACGAGAAGCGCCTGTTCGAACACCACAATTATTACACCGACCAGGAGAAGATGAAGTCCCTGGCCAAGGATTCCGCCAAGGAGTTGGAGGAGATGTTCGCGCGCGACGCGATCGAGCAGGCCGCCAGCCAGATTCCTGACGACGACGGGCGGCAGCAGGCCGCCTAGGTTTCCGGCGGCGGCGCCAAGGATAAAGCCACGGCCGCGCCAAGAATCAGAATAAGCAGGGCGAATTCGGCGGCAATGCTGAGCCGTAAACGGCGGGACGCGGCGGCGTCGCCTGCCGCAAGCGCAGGCGTGAGGACGACTTTGTTGTATCCGGCCATGGCGATCAGCAGCGCCGCCAGCACGACTTTGGCGAACAACCTCAGTCCGTAATCACTGCCCACCAGCGCATCCCACGATCCCATGTGCAACGCGGTCATGACGAGGCCGCTGGCCACGATCGCGCCGACCGCATAGATGGCGACCGCGGAGAACTGCGCGACCACGCGCCAAGCCTCCGCCGGTGGAAGCACCTTGAGGGTGCGCGCCAGCGGCGCCAGCGCCCCAAGCCAGAACGCCACGCCGAGAATATGCAGGGTGTAGGCCGGGGCGCTGATCCAGCGCGGCGCGGCCACGACCGCATGCCCGGTGACCAGAAAACTTGCCACGCCGAGTGTCACGCCGATCAGAATCATCAGCCGTTGCCGCCGTCGTGATGCGATCAGATCCGGGCGCAGGAACCCGAACAGGAGGATCAGCATGGCCGGCGCGCCGAAAGCGGCGCTGTCGGACAACGTCGTGCGCAGACCGAAGGCCCAGGTGCGCGGATCGAATAATCCGGCATCCATGAGGCTGGCCCCCACCAGCCCCAGTGCCGCCAGGTAGGACACCGTGGCAAGCACGCTCGCCCGCCTGCCGACGGCGCGGATCAGGCCTTGCGCGGCGGGCGGCGAGCGCACCCACAGCCCAAACAGCGCCGACCCCATGGCGAGGAAAGCGGCGCCAGTGAGCAGTCCTTGATTGATCGCCGCGGCGAGCGCCCAACCCGTGGGCATGGGAGGATCAGGGGTTCGCGACGACGAAGCTCAGCGTGCCGTTGACCGCATGGGTATCGGCTCCCGCCACACGGTAGGTAAAGATGTAGCGTCCCGCCGCGAGCCTGGCGGTTACCGGTACATGGAGCGTGCTGCCGTCGGCGCGCGCCGCGCCGAGGGATTTGACCTCATGACCATCTTGATCGGAGAGCGTCACAACGGCGGGCGTGATGGCCTCGCTGAACGTGAGGACGATTTCCGTGGGCGCGGCGGCGGCGACATCCTTAGCGGGCGACGATGACAGCAATTTGGCGTGGGCAAAGGCGCTGCTCGACGCCGTGAGCGCCATGAAACCTGCGAGCGCGCTGAGACGTTTCCGCTGGTGCAACATTCCCGCTCCCCTTCCTTGTGAAGCATCGACAGTATCGCAAGCGGCGGCTGTCGCGAAGGTGCTACCGGCGCTGCAACAAGCCGATCAGTCCCCGCGCTTCGGCGCCGCCCTCCATCCGCAGGACCGCAACACGCGACGCCAGCGGGACAAGCCCCTGGGCAACCGCAAGCTCCTCGACATATTTCGGCGCATGAGCAAAACGCCCATTGCTCTGCAGCTTATAGCGGCCCTCCGGCATCTGCTCTATCGAATAGGCCAGGATGCCGCCCGGGGCGAGCGCACCCGCCATCACAGGCATCAGCGGGGTGAGGTCGCCGATGTAGGTGAACAGATCCACCGCTGTGACAAGGTCAAAGCCGCCCGCGTTCGCGGCCAGCAGCTCCGCCGCGTCGCTATGGATAACCTCGTCATAGAGGTCTTTCCGGCGGCTGATCTCCACCATCCTCTCCGCGATATCGACACCGACGGCACGCTCAAACACGTATTTCTTGACCAACGCCGCGGCCACCACGCCGGTGCCGCACCCAAGATCTATGAACCTCTTGAAGGCGCGGGGATCGGGCTTGGTCTCAGTCAGCAGCGCGGCGACCTCTTCGGGGGCGCGATAGCGTATGGAATCCGTCAACATGCGGTCGAAGCGCGGGGCATACCGGTTGAACACCTGGCGGGAATAGCCGCTCGGCACCGACCTGACCGGTTCGCCGTTAACGGCCGCCAGCATGTGGCGCGCCTCCAGATTGTCGGGCGCGATGGCGATAATGCGCTGCAGGACTTTCTCGGCGCCGCGCGGATTGCCAACCGCGTTTTCCGCAATAGCCAAGTCCTGCAACAGGACCACGGATTCGGGCGCGAGGTCGGCCGCGATCCGCAGGATCGCCGCGGCGTTGTCGCGGTCGCCCGCCTCCAGCAGCACGTTGCCAAGCGTGATATACGCGGGCACCACATCGGCATTCAGTTCGATGGCCTGGCGCGCGGTTCCAATCGCCCTCTGCAAGTTGCCAACCCGATGATAGTAGCCGGCGAGATTGGTGAGAGCGACGGCGTTGGACGGATCCAGGGCGATAGCGCGGAACAGAACCGCTTTTCCGTCCGCCGGATCCGGCTGCAACACCAGCGCTGACCCCAATTTGAAATATCCGCGCGCGTCCTCGGGCTTGAGGGCGATCGCGTGGCGATACGCCGCGATGGCCTCCTCCGTGCGGTTGATGTGGTAGAGGGCCTCGCCATGATCGAGGACGGCATCGACGTTGTCCGGCTGCAGATTGAGGCTGTGCGCGAAGGCGCGCTCGGCGGCGGCCCAGTCTCCGCTGCGGCCGTGAATTCGGCCGAGGTTGGTCCACATCACGGCATTGTGGGCGACCTGCGCGAGGTAACGCTCGATAGCGGCCACCGCCCGCGGATAGTCCTTTATCTCGAGGTAAGCGTCCGCCAGGGCCTCCACCAGCGCGGGGCTCACCGAGAACTGCGCAATCGCGCCCTCAAGCAGATTGACCGCTTCGCTCCAATGGCCGCAGACGCGCAACCCCGTGGCTGCCAGCCCGGCGCTTTCCTTTCCGGGAAACATTTCCGGCAAGCTGCGGTAAATGGCCAGCGCCGCAGCCGTGTCGCCTGACTTGTGCTTCAGGTGGGCTGCGGCCACAGCGTCGGCGGCGGTGGAGAAAGCCGGAACATGTGTCATGCCGGGGCTGATACCTGAAAGCGCGCGCGATAAAAAGCCTTGTCGACGATATTACAAGCTATTGAGGCGGGCTCCGCCACGGCAGCCCGGCGCGGTTGTAGGGGGTTTTGGCGCGCGCTATCCTGGCAGGATCAGCATTTCCTGGGAGTCTCTATGGCCAAAGTCCTCGTTATCCACGGCGCGGGGATGAATATGCGCGGCAAGGTGCAGGTGGAGGTTTTTGGGCCCATGAGCCTGGCCGGCTACGATGCCCGTATCCATGATTACGCCAAGGCGCTCGGCATGGCCGTGGAGACCTTCCATTCCAATATCGAAGGCGAGGTCATCAACCGCATTTACGCCGCCAGTGACGGCGGCTTCGCGGGCGCGCTGATCAATCCCGCTGGGTATATGACCGGATACCCCGCTTTGTGCCTGGCGATTTCCCAGGTGGCCTACCCGACGATCGAGGTCCACATCTCCAACCCCGCCACGCGCGGGCTGGTCTCCGATGTCGCCAAGGTCTGCCGGGCCACCGTCGCCGGGTTCGGCATCACGGGGTATGACTTGGCGTTGCGGGGCTTGCAGGCCCTGCTTTCAAAGGCCTGAGAGGGCCTTTTGTGCAGTGCACCAGGGGCTTAAAGGCCCCAGCATTTTCCTGGAAAATGCCTTATGCTCCCGCCTCGCGTACCAGCCGTCTTTCCCCCAGGAGGAGAACCGCCGTGAACCGTTTCCTTGCCACCCTGCTCATTTCCAGCGCGCTCGCGCTGCCCGCCGTCGCCGCTCTGAAAAACGGCGAAAAGGCCCCCGACTTTTCCGCCAAGGCCTCGCTGGCCGGCAAAGAATTCAACTTCTCCCTCAAGGACGCCCTGAAGAAGGGCCCGGTGGTGGTGTACTTCTATCCCGCCGCCTACACCAAAGGCTGCAATCTCGAAGCTCACACCTTCGCCGAGAACAAAGAGAAGTTCGACGCGGTCGGCGCCACCATCATTGGCGTCTCCCAGGACAGCATCAAGCGCCTGAACGATTTCTCGGCCGATCCGGAATACTGCGCCGGCAAGTTCCCGGTCGCGTCGGACGCCGACGGCAAGATCACCAAGTCCTATAACCTGTCGGTGGGCGAACTTACCGCGGGCGCCAAGGACACGCGCGGGGTCGACCTCGACCACCACTTCACCGAACGCACCACCTTCGTGATCACGCCCGACAGCAAGATCGTGGCCACCCTGTCGTCCGCCGACGACAAGATCAGCCCGACCGACCACGTCGACAAGTCGCTGGAAGTCCTGAAGGGCTTGAAGAAATAAGAACCGCTCCCTGCAAAAAGCCCCGGACGGAGACCTCCGTCCGGGGCTTTTTCTTTTAGGCCGGCGCGAACCAGGCGCGCAGAGTCTCGAGGATCTTTTCCCGGGTCGCCTGATCCCAAATCTCGATATGCGCGCACCCCTGCAACACGATCATGGTTTTCGGGTCGTGCGCCGCGGCGAATAGGGCGGCCCCCTCCGCGAACGGAACCGTGCGGTCGGTGTCGCAATGGATCAGCAGGAGCGGCGAGTCCGCTGCGCCGATCCGCGCCGCTGAATCCCATGTGTCGCGCATCAGCATCGACGCCGGCAGCCACGGATAGCGCTCCTGGGCCACATGCAGCGCGGACGAGAAGGGTGAATCAAGGATCACGCCTTTCTCCTGGGTTTGCGCCGCCAACGCCACCGCCACCCCGGTGCCGAGACTGGTTCCGAACAGCGCTATGGGCGCCGCGGGTGTCTCCATCCGGATGAAGTCGTAAGCCGCGCGCGCGTCGGTGATCAGCCCGGCTTCGCTCGGCCGCCCCGTGGAACCGCCGAAGCCGCGGTAGTCGATGGCGAGAACACCGAACCCCGCCGCGGCCAAGTCGCGCGCGCGGGTGGCGATGTAATTCTGCGAGCCGAGACTGCCGAGCTGTCCGTGAAGATACAGCACAACACCGGCGCCCGGCGGCGGCGGCGCCCACCACGCCGCCAGGGTTTCCCCGTCCGGTGTCTTGATCCGCACCCCGGTGAAATCCGCGAGCCCCTTGGCCGATGGCGGTGTGTCGTCACGCTGCGCGGGATAGAGCAGATCATCCTGGTGGAAATAGAACCAGGTGAGCACGCCCGCATAAGCGAGCGCGGCAAGCCCGAGGGCGCCGGCGAGCACGATCCCGGCCGTCCGTGTCAGTCTGGATGTCATGAGGCCACCGTCATTCTTCCGGTAGCGGCATATCACGCCCAACGCGTCGTGCGGAATTTCAGTTAGTTGAAACCAGCATCTTCAATCGCGTCGAGCCAAGCCTCGAGCTGGGCGCGGCCGCTGTTGGACGCAACGATCGGCACCGCCTGCCGGGCGAGCGCATTCAGCCACGCCTCGACATCGGCCTGGGCGGCCTGATGCGAGCCGCGTCCGAGATCGCCCATGATGAAGGTGAGCGAGCAATCGGGCGCCGCGGTAATGCTCTCGAACTGGATGCCCATGACATGGTCCCGGTTTGCGCCGCCTGAAGCTGGGCCGGCAAGGATAGGACTATCGGGCGACAGGGGTTAACAAACCTTAAAGCCCCTAAAAGCACCGGGCCCGCGCTGGGTGCGCGGGCCCGGAAAGCAACTGGCCGTGGCGGCGTATTAGCCTTTCGGCGCCCAGGAGTCGCAGTGACCCTTGCCATTGGCGGGGCCGGTGAAAATCATGCACTGGCCGCAGCCGGCGTTGGCGGCGTCCGGTGTGTAGAAACCGCACTTGGCGCACGACTGGTTCTGATCGGTATGGACTTCCACATAATTGAGCGACATGCGGATGCTCTTTTGGCCACCGTCCATCGCCTTCGGATCGGCGCAGACTTTTTCCTCGGCGGCCATGGCGGCACCGGTAGCGGCCAACATCGCGCCGCCCACCGAAATCTGGACGCCGCGCTCCAGCAGTTTACGGCGCGAAATCGAAGTCATAGCTCCCTCCTTCACTTGATGGCCGCGGCAACCCGCGGCTTGGGATAACTCTTGGGGTTCAATTGTGATCCAAATATGGATCACAGCATGTGGGCCGACCGCCGCGCTCCCCTGCACGTGTGGTCGAATTTCGCTGTGATAGTAACGGTCTAGCTATGAGCCAACAAGTTTTGAAGTTGCGAGTAGTTCGCAAGTCACGCGATGTTGCGCGCTAGAAGGGCTTGGCGGCGCCGAGATACCCGATCGCACACAGCAGGACGAACAGCACCGCCATAGCCTTCAGTGTGTTGCCGAGCGAGCGCGCGACAGCCTCTTCGCGCTCGAAGGTCGAGCCCTCTTCGGCGATCTCGGCGAACGGCAAGACAAACGGATGAAAGCTGAGCTCGGCCGCGATCGCCACCCAGAACACCACGCCGATCAGGAACAGTTTGGCGGCGAACCACGGATCGTCGATCGGCGACCCGGTCGCCAGCGAATTCAGGCCATAAGCGACAAACCCCATGCCGGCGAGCACCTCGAAGGTGATCTCGGCATAGCTGAGGCCCTTGGCCAGCGGCGTGCCGCGATTGCGCGCGCCGATCACAATGAGGACGATCCAGATCACCCCCGCGGTCCAGAACGTCGTGCGGAACATGGGGTTCACAGGATAGACATTCAGGGCCTGGGTCAGCTCGATGCCGGCGGGCAGCATCGCCGCGAACGCCAGGCGCGGGATAACATGCAGTTGCTGCGCCAGATTAACGCAAGCTTCGCGCACCGCGAACGGACGGTCGGGCTGCTTCACAACCATAAGCGCCAGAAACACGCCCAGGTCCGGCCCCAGCCAGAGCGCGAACAGCACGATGTGCAGGTATCCCCAGATCGATGCGTTTTCCATCACCGCCCCCGGCGCTCAGCTTAGCACTATTGGTCCGGTGACGCCCGCGTACTGCGGCGGCGCAGCGCGAGGACGGCGGTGGCGGCGGCGAAGATCAGTGTCAGGGCATCCCTGAGATAGGCGAGCGCCATTTTGACGTTATGCACCGCGACCACCGTGGCGACGGCATCGGCATATCCCTCGCGGCCCCGCTCCTGCAACAGGCCGAATACCGCCCGATGCTCAGCCATCTCAAACCCCGCCACCGCCACCGGCAACAGCATGATCCCGCCCGCGCTCAGGAATCCATAGACCGCATTGGGCGCGCGCAGATGCAGCCAGCGCCAGAACACTACGGTCACGAAAGCCATCACGAGCGACACCGGAATGTCGGCCATCACGAAAGCGCCATAGAGCCGGCCCAAGGGATGGCCGCGCGCGGCACCGACCTGGATCACCAGCATGCCCTGGTTCAAGCGATCCTGCAGATCGAACGGAATGAAGCCCAGTTCGTAGGAAAACACGCGCGCGGCAACCTGCCAGCGCATCAGCAGGGCCGCGGCAGCGGCGGCGAGCAGAATCGCCATGCCGCGCTGGGAGGGGCCGTGCGCCCACCACGCGTTGATCCGAGCCATCATGGCTTAGACGCTTCCCAGCACCGGAAAGCTCGCGCGCAAGCCTTCGACAATGTTGTTCACCGCCAGCGCCGACAGAACGATACCCAGCACGCGGGTCAGCACGTTGATGCCGGTTACGCCGAGCAGAGTCATGATCGGACCCGCCGCCAGGAAGCCGATGCCGGTGATCGCCAGCACGCCCACCATCACACCCGCTGTTACCGCTTGGGCCATCAGGTCGCCGTTATTCTGGGTCTGCAGCAGAATGGTCGAGGCAATGGCGCCGGGTCCGGCGATCAGCGGAATGGCCAGAGGAAACACCGCGACATCGGGCCGGCGGTGTGCCGCTTCTTCTTCTTCCTCGGCGGTGGTGGAGCGAATCCCGCTCTCCTTCATCACCACCATGTCGATGGCCAGCAGAAACAGAAGCGCGCCGCTGGCGATGCGGAAGGCGCCGAGCGTGACACCCAGGTAGTGCAAGAGGGGCTGCCCCAGGACCGTGAACATCAGAAGGATGATCGCGGCGATGCTCACGCTCTTGAGCGCGGTGCGCCGGCGGTTCTCCTTGTCTAACCCCGCGGTGAGACTCAGGAAGAACGGCACGACCCCGATCGGGTCGATCACCACAAAGAAATTGGCAAATGCGGTCAGGGCGGTTTCGAGCATGGCCTACTGTAGTGGATGGAAGCGCCGCTGTGCACTGCGGGCGAGGCCCCGGCCCGGCTTTCGCCGCCTTGCTCTTGCCCCGAGGCTGCCCCACCCTTGCCCCAAGGGGGAGCCATATTCAAACGATGGCACAGGCTTTGGCACACCCCCGCAAACGGCTCCCCCGGCCCACGGCAGGGCGGATCGCGGCGCTTTTCTGCGTTGCGGCCGCCTCGCTTTTTCTGACCTTCACCGGCTGGACTCTGTTCATCGCCCAAATGGCGGTCGTCCGTGGCTTTAAGGATCTGTTTATCAGCGTGATCGTACAATCGGGCCTGGTGATTCTGGGGCCGCTAGTGCTGTGGGCCTACCTCGTCCTCATGCCAAGGGGCCTGCTAACCGCGATCTTGAGGCGCCTGAGCCGGCCCTTCCGCGACTAACCTTGCGGGCGTTCTGGCAGCTCGGGCACTATCGGATCAACCGATTGAGGGTGCGCGATGAAGAGTTCCTGGCTCACTGGATTCCGCGCCCTCGCCTTCGCCGTGGGCGTGTTCATCCTGCTGCTGGTCACAGGCAGGGTCGAGATCAAGACGTCGCGCGACGTCGCCCTGTTTATTCTGGGGCTGGCGGCGTTCTGGGTGGTGATCGAGAAGGTCTTCCTGAATCTGCGCAAGCAGCAGCCCCCTCAGCCGCCGCATCCTTGAGCCTGGCCAGCTCCAGCAGCCGGTGCATGTGACCATCGCCGATGCCAAGCTCGTCCATGTGTGAAACCAGGCTGGCGAGATAATCCAGGCTGCGCCCCTCGGACCCGCGCCCGGCGGCGATCGCCGCCGCCTTTTCCGCCTCGCTCCAGCCGCCCACGAACTGCGCATGCGTCGTATCGGCGACATAGCAGCGCGCCGAGACTGTCCGGCCGTCCTCCAGCGTCACAACCACTGTGCGCGGATGATAAATGTCGGTGATCAGCTCCCGCGCGTCGAGATAGGCGATCACCGCCGCGGCCTCCGCGGCCGCAACCCGGATGGCGCGGCCGACACAGACACCTCGCGCGTCCTCCATCAAGCCGCAGACCAGACCGGGCGTTTCCGGCGTGCCCCGGTAATGGATCGAGAGGAAGCACATGTCGCGCACGAAACCCGCGACGCGCCCCGCTTGCATTTCCACAAATGAAAATCCCGGCCGCCACATGAGAGAGCCATAGCCGAAGACCCAAAGGTCGCCGTGATTGCCGGTGGTCGGGACACTTTCCGTCATAAGAGCGTTGTACCGGCGTCGCGGACGGGGTCAACAGGCAGCGCGCCGGGTTGCCACGGGAGTCCGCGGCAGCGTAGAACAGCCGTGGTTGGGTGGTGAATGACAGAAGAAAAATCTCCGCGGGCGCTCCTTTCGGGAGTCCTCATCGGCCTCGGGATCGCCGCCGTGCTTTACGGCGGCGCCTGGTATGCCAGCGCGCGTCTCTTGCGCGGCGAGGTGGAACACTGGCTCGAGGCGCGCCGCGCCGAGGGCTATGCGATCCGCATCGGCGCCATCACGACAACTGGTTTTCCATCGCGCATCGCCGTGCGGTTGACCGACCTGGATTTCGCGGCGCCCCCTGCGCGCGGCCGCTGGACCTGGCGCACGCCAGCGGTGGATGTGACGGCGTCACCTTTGCGGCTGGGGCATATCGTCATAGACCTGTCGGGAAGCCATCAGGTCGCGGGGCCATGGCTCGAAACCACGCCGCTGCAGGTCTCGGCCGTGAAGGCGGCGCTCGTTCTCGATCTCAAGGATGGCGATCTCGACGAAGCGCAGTTGACGATGGAAGACAGCACCAGCACCTGGAACGGCGCCGACTCGCAGTTGCACGTTGGAAAAGCCGGCGTGCGCGTCTCGCTGCATCCCGCTGCTCCGGTTCCGGCAGCGCCCGCGTCAGGCCAGGCTACCGGCCCGCAGCCCGTAATCTCGGCGCGTCTCGCCGTGAAAATCGAGGATCTGTCCGTGCCCGGCAAACTCCCGCCACCCTTGAGCAACACGGTGCGTGAGATCGCCTTCAACGCCGATGTGGTGGGGCCCGTTGTCGCGGTCGCCCGCCTCCAGCAGCACGTTGCCAAGCGTGATATACGCGGGCACCACATCGGCATTCAGTTCGATGGCCTGGCGCGCGGTTCCAATCGCCCTCTGCAAGTTGCC
>CANJOI010000074.1 GCA_947475365.1 Fidelibacterota bacterium
CGAGCGCTTCACCTTCCGGCCCGGCCAGCACCTGACCGTGCGCCAGCAGATCAACGGCGACGAAGTGCGCCGCAACTATTCCGTCTGCGTGGCCCCGCTCGAAAACGAACTGCGCATCGCCATCAAACAGGTGGCGGGCGGCGTCTTCTCGACCTGGGCCAACACCGCGCTGCAAGCGGGCGCCACGGTCGATGTGATGTCGCCCCACGGCAGCTTCACCTGGAAGTTCGAAGCCGGACAGAAGCGCCGCTACGCCTGTTTCGCCGGCGGCTCGGGCATCACGCCGGTGCTGTCGATCATCAAGGCGGGCCTGCGCGAAGAGCCGGACAGCTCCTTCGTGCTGTTCTACGGCAACCGCTCCACCGCCACGATCATGTTCCTGGAGGAACTGGCGGGCCTCAAGAACCGCTATCTCGACCGGCTCGAGGTCTATCACTTCCTGGAAGACGAATTCGAGGACGTGGAACTGTTCAACGGCCGCCTCGACCGCGCCAAGGTGGACGAGGTCCTCAAGACCCTGATCACGCCGGCCGGTACCGACGCCTTTTTTATCTGTGGGCCCGGCCCGATGATGACCGCGGTGGAAGAGGCCCTGCACGCCAACGGCGTATCCAAAGACAAGATCCTGATCGAGCGCTTCACCACCGGCGCGCTGTCGACCGCCCAGGTCGAGGCCGCCAAGGCGCTGCAGAAGGAAGCCGCCGGCCGTAAGGTGCAGATCACCCTGGACGGCCGCCGCCGCCAGTTCACCTTCGACGCCGAGAAGGGCAGCATTCTCGAAAACGCCCGCGCCGCCGGGGCGCCCGCGCCCTTTGCCTGCAAAGCCGGCGTCTGCGCCACCTGCCGCGCCAAGGTTATCAGCGGCGAAGTGAAGATGGCCCAGAACTACGGCCTCAGCGCGGAAGAACTGGCCCAGGGCTACGTGCTCACCTGCCAGGCCGTCCCCATGACCGACGACGTGAAGCTCGACTACGACGCCTGAGCGCAAAATTAATTGTACCAGGTACAATTAAACGCCGAAGGCGTTAGTTGCTGACTGCGCCGCCGCGTGCGTTAAATTGTACCTGGTACAATTAATTTCCTTCGGCCGGAGCGCTCTATGCCCACCTATGAAATCGACGGCTTTATTCCGGTCGTTGATCCCACCGCCTATGTGCATCCGACCGCGGTTCTCATCGGCGACGTGATTGTCGGCGCCGGCTGCTATGTGGGACCGGGCGCTTCACTGCGCGGCGACTTCGGCGGCATCGTGCTGAAGCCCGGCTCCAACCTTCAGGACAACTGCGTGATGCACTCCTTCCCCGGCGCCAGCGCCGTCGTGGAAGAAGATGGCCACATCGGCCACGGCGCCATCCTGCATGGCTGCACCGTGAAGCGGAACGCGCTGGTCGGTATGAATTCGGTGGTGATGGACGGCGCGGTAGTCGGCGAAGAGAGCTTCGTCGCCGCCCAGAGCTTCGTAAAGGCCAAGTTCGAGGTGCCGCCCCGCACCTTGGTGGCGGGCACGCCCGCGAAAATCATCCGCCCGCTGACCGACCAGGAGATCGCCTGGAAAAGCAAAGGCACCGCGGAGTATCAGGAACTGGCGCGCCGCTCGCTCGCCACCCTCAAGCCCTGCACGCCCCTAACCGAAGTCCCGGCCGTGCGCGGCGAGAAGAAGAGCACTTATCAGACGCTGGCGGACACCAAAGGCCGCTAGGCCCTATTTCCAGGTCTCCATCACCTCGACCCACTTGGTGAGGAAGGCGTTGGTCTGGTGGCCGTCCAGCACGCGGTGGTCGATGGTCAGCGACACGAAGGCCATGGGCGCGATCACGATGGCGTCCGAACCGTTCACCTCACGCACCACCACGCGCTTTTCCATCTTGCCCACGCCCAGGATCGCCGACTGCGGCTGATTGATGATGATCGGGCTGGCCACAAGGCTGCCCGACACGCCGTGGTTGGAGATGGTGAAGGTGCCGCCAGAGGTGTCCGCCGCCGTAAGCTGGTTATTGCGGGCCTTGGCCGTCAAGTCTTCCAGGCGTTGGGCGATGCCGGTGAGCGACAGGTCCTGGGCCTTGTGGATCACCGGCACGATCAGGCCGCCATCGCCCAGGGACACGCCGACGCCGATGTTGATGTCGTCGAACACTTCAATGGCGTCGTCATGCCAGCGGCTGTTGACCTTGGGCACCAGTTGGATGGCCTGCACACAGGCCGCCACGAAATATGCGGTGAAGGTCGGCACCAAGCCGCCTTTGGCTTTGTACTTCTTGCGGTCGGCGATCACCGCGCTGTAGTCGCATTCGAACACCGCAGTCACGTGCGGCGCGACGGTGACGCTGCGCGCCATGTGGTCGGCGATGGCGCGGCGCATACCGGTATGCGGGATCAGGGTCGAGCCGCCGGCCGAACGGCGCGGCGCCAGCGCGGGGGGTGAAGCGGCAGGCGCGGCGGGCGCCGACGGCTTGCCCGCCGCATGCGCCAGGACATCCGCCGGCGTGATGCGGCCGTCGCGGCCGGTGCCGCGCACGCTTTCGGCGCGGACGTTATTCTGGGCCAGCAACCGGCGCACCAGCGGCGACAGCCGCAGATTGCGCACGGACTGCGTATCGATCTTCGGTGCGGACACAGGCGCGGCGGCAGCGGCAACAGGCGCCGCCTTGGGCGCCGCGGCCGCATCCCCCAGCTCGCCGATCTTCATGCCGGGCTGCAGTTCCGCGCCCTTCTGCACCAATTGCGCGCTGAGAACACCGTCGGTGGGAGCGACGATCTCCATGGTGACCTTGTCGGTCTCCACTTCGGCGATGGCTTCGTCGCGCGCCACCTTGGCGCCCACCGGCTTCAGCCAGCTGCGCAGGGCGAATTTGGTGCCTTCGGCCTGATCGGCCGGAACGACGATATCGACACTCACGACGTCACCAGATCGGTGATGGCCTTGGAGATCGACTCCACGCTCGGCACCGCGGCGTCGAGAAGCTTCGGGTTATAGGGGCTGGGAATATCCGGCATGCACAGGCGATCGGGCGGCGCATCCAGGTCGAAGAAGCACTCCTTGGACACGAAGGCCACGATTTCGGCGCCGAAGCCGGCGGTGATGTTGTCCTCGTGCACCACCAGGCAGCGGTGGGTCTTCTTCACCGACCGCATCACGGCTTCCTTGTCCCACGGCATCAGCGTGCGCAGATCGATCACGTCGCCGGTGACGCCCGCGGCTTTCAGCGCGTCTTCGCAGCGCGGCACCATGGCGCCCCAGGTGACGAGCGAGATGTCGTTACCCTCGACGGTCAGCTTGGCTTTGCCCAGCGGCACCACATAGTCGTCGCCCGGATAAGGGCGGCGCGACCAGGCCAAGTCCAGCAGCCCGCGATGCTCAAAGAAAATCGCCGGGTCGTTGCCGCGCAATGCGGCGCGGAGCAGACCCACGGCATCCTCGGCGTTGGAGGGCACCGCCACATGCCAGCCGATATTGTGCACCCACTGCACTTCGTTGGTCTGGCTGTGCCAGGGATCGCCACACTTGGAGAAACCGCCCGCCATGCGCACCACCATGGGCGGCGCGAAGCGGTTGCCGGTGCGCCAGCGCATTGTGCCGGCGTCATTGAGCTGTTCGGCGGCGGGATCGGCGTATTTGCGGAACTGGATCTCCGGCACCGGCAAAAGGCCCGCCAGCGCCATACCGACAGCGCGGCCGATGATGCCTTCTTCCGACAGCGAGGTATCGGTAACGCGCGCGATGCCGTACTTGTCCTGCAGGCCCATGGTGACGGCGTGCACGCCGCCCTTCGGCCCTATGTCTTCGCCGAACAGGACCATCTTGGGGTTCACCGCCAGCTCATGGTCGAGGGTGCGGCGGATGGCCGTGACCATGTTGATGCGCGGGCCTTGCGGGTCCGGGGTCTCGTTGGACGGCGCATATTTGTGGCCGAGCGGGCGCAGGCCGCCCACCAGCTGCAGGCCGCGGTTGTCATTGCTGGGTTCGGAGTAGACGAACTTGGTGAGGTCTTCCGTCGGCAGCGTGTCGCGCTGCTGCACGCGCGCGACCGACTCTTTCACGTCGGACACCGTGGATTCCTCCAGCGCCGCCCACGCCTTCTCCGACAGGCCGTTCTTGGCCATGAACGCCTTCAGTTTCGGCAGGGGGTCGCGGCTTTTCTCGTCCTGGATGAAGTCCACGCTCTTATAGGTCTGGGTGTCCTGACCCGAGTGGCCGGCGAGGCGCGGCACCTTGAGGTGCAGCATGGCCGGGCCTTTGCGCTCGCGCACATGGGTGACCGCGTCACCGGCGAGTTTCGCGGCCTCGGCCGGTTCGGTGCCGTCGCCGCTGAAGATGGTGAGCCCCTGGAAGCTCGCGAGGTTGGCGGCGATGTTGCCGCCGGGAGTCTGGAAGCTGGACGGCACCGAGATGCCGTAACCGTTGTCCTCGATATAGAACAGGATCGGCAGCTTGAGGGTGGTGGCCATGGTCAACGCCGACCAGAAGCCGTTGGTGGCGACCGAGGCGTCGCCGCCCAGGGCCACGGCGATGGCGTCGCCCACGGCGGGGTCGTGCAACACATCACGGTAGTATTCGATCGCCTGGGCCCAGCCGGCGCTGGGCGTGTATTGCGCACCGACGCCGCCGCACATCGGTAATGCTTTGGGGCCGTTGGGATTGGCGTAGTTGAACACGGTGCCGATATCGCGGCCGTCGCTGTAGCCGCCGGTGCGCGCCAGCGCGCCCGACACCGCTTCATCGAGATCGACGCCGACGCCCAGCAGGATCGGGCGCGAGCGGTAGTAGCCGGTGAAGCAGTCGAAAGGATTGGTCAGGTATTGGGCGAGGATCACCTGCGCCAGGTCATGGCCCCGGGCGGAGAACTGGTAAAACATCTCCTTGCCGGGCAGCAGCACCTTCTCCTCGATGTCGTCGAGGGCCCGGGACAGAAGCACGGTCTTGGTGACCTTCTCCCAATCGAGCGCAGCCTGTTTCGAGGTGGATTTCACCGCCGCCGCTTTTGCCATCGAAGCCTCCCAAGCATCTGAATTGCTTCAAGGATACGCCCGGACGGCGGTGCGGGTGTGGCGAATGTGGAGTGCAAAATCCATCTAATTTAGTGATTTTCACACCAAATATGATACTTTGGAGTGAATATGATCGAATTCGACGAAATCGATAGCCGGATCATCGCCAAACTTCAGGCCGACGGCCGGGTGCCCGTGGTGGAGCTGGCCGAGCATGTGAACCTGTCCCCCACCGCCTGCCATAAGCGGCTCAAGCGGCTGGAGGAGGCCGGCGTCATCACCGGCTACAGCGCGGTGCTGTCCACCCGCAACCTCGGCTTCCAGATCGAGGCCTTCATCTTCGTCACCATCGAGCGCCAGATAAAATCCGCCGCCGACGCGTTCAAATCGGAAGTGGAGAAACTCAGCGGCGTGCGCGCCTGCTATCTCTTATCGGGCGAGACCGACTTCCTGGTGCATATCGTCGCCGCCGATCTCGACGCCTACAACAAGATCGTGCTGAATCAGTTGATGACCCTGCCCGGCGCGCGCTCGGTGCGCACGTCCTTCGTGCTGGACAAGATCCACACAGTGCCGCCGCTGCTGCCGCCCATCGGTTAGGCTCTCGATGTGCCGCGTGTCCACTGGACACGCTTTAGGCCGGCTTCTTATAGCCTTTTGTACCGGTGAGGATGATGTCGGCGATCAGGTCGGCGATCGCGTCGGCCGACGCGGGCCCTTCCGGCTTGAACCAGGTATGGGTCCAATTGATCATGCCGAAGAAGATCATCGACGCCGCGCGTTCCAGGTGCGCGGGCTCCAATTTGGGTTGGATCTCGCGCAGCATGCCGGCGACGAAATCGATCAGCTCGCGCTGGCGGCTGACGATGGTCTTCTGCCGCGGCGGCGCCAGATGCGCGATCTCGTTGAGCAGCACTTTGTGATAGGCCGCGGCGCCGAGATAGAGATGCATGAACGAATGGGTAAGCGCGCGCAGCTTCTGCGGCGCCGGCACATTCATGGCGGCGACGTTGGCCGCCGCATGGCCGAGCGCGCGCACATGGCTGTCCATGGCCTCGAACAGCACATCCTCTTTGGAGGGGAAGTAATGATAGAACAGCGACTTCGAGGTCTTGCACGCCTTGGCGAGGTCGCCCACGGACGCGCCCAGGAAGCCGCGCTCGGCGAACAGATGCACGGCGCGCTCCACGATGTGGCTGCGGCGTTGATCGAAATCAGGGGCTTGTGGTCTGGCCATCGGTCACACGCGTGGTGGTCGGTCGATGAATGCAGGCTGTAACCGCTTACAATCTCAATATTAAAACGGCTTCGTTCGCTTTAATGTTGTATTGTCATCCCCACCGCGTGTCACCCGAAAATCCCGTCATGACACCCTTCACCCCGTCCGGCTTTGGCCCCAGACCCTCGCCCGCTGCCTTGGGCGACATGGGGCTCGCGGCGCTGACGCAGGTGCCCGCCAAGGGCGCCGCGGTCGCGGGCACCTTCACCACCGGCATCCTGGCTTTGCGCGATGCCATCATGGGCGGCGACCTTCGCCCGGCGGTCGTGGCGGTGTTTGTCGAGTCCCTCCAGCGCCTGCGGGATATTCCCGACGGCTGGGACATCGCCGAGGCCTTGGCCCGCGCGCTGGCCACCTGCAATGTGCAGCCCTATGTGGCCATGCGCCCGGCACTGCTGGTGCTGCAGACCAATCCGGTGGCCGCGCAGGCTTTTGCATTTGCGGCGCGCGGCGATGCCGCCGGTATAGACCGCCTTCTGGACACCGGCTTGCTCACCGCGCTCGTGCATCCGCTGCTTCTCACGCTCATGCGCAACACGGTGCTGACGGGGCCGGAGTTGGAGTTCATCCTCACCCGCGTGAGACGGCGCTTTCTCGCCGAGGCGCTGCGCGGCGGCGGAACGTCCCTGGATTTCGCCGAAGCCCTGGCCGCCCAATGCTTCCTCAATGAATACGCGTTTTATTGTGACGATGCGGAAGCCCGCGATGTCGCGGCGCTAGCGGCAACCGGCGTCCCCACCTCTCCCTTCACTATCGCGGTGCTTGCGAGCTACGCGCCTTTGACATCCTATCCATGGGTGGACCGCCTTCCGGAAAGCGCCCTGGTTCAACAGCACGTGCGCGAACCCGCCATCGAGCGCGCCTTGGCTGCCGGGATGGAGAGCCTGAGGCCCATCACCGATCCCGTGTCGCGCAGGGTGCAGGACCTCTACGAAGAGAACCCCTATCCGCGCTGGGTCATGCCTTACCGTACGGAAGCGGGCGACACGCGCGCCGTCTACCGTCAGCGCTACCCCGGCGCCGATTTCCGCCACCTCGATACCGTGGACGTTCCCCATATTCTTGTGGCCGGTTGCGGCACCGGCCTCAATCTGCTCATGAGCATCGCCGGCTACCGGGAATGGCGCATCACCGCCGTCGATCTCTCCCGCGCGAGCCTCGCCCACGCCAAACGGCACATCGAGACATTCGGGATTCCCAATATCCGGCTGCTGCAGGCCGATATCCTCGACCTCGGCCTTTTGCCGGACACCTTCGACATCATCGAAGCGGCGGGCGTGCTGCATCACATGGCCGGCCCCATGCAGGGCTGGCGGGTGCTCGCCGGTAAACTCCGCCCCGGCGGCGTGATGCACGTGGCGCTCTACAGTGCGACCGCGCGGCGCGGGTTGGACAAAGTGCGCGCCTTCGCCAAAGCGCGCGGCTACGCGGCGACCCGGGACGGCATCGCGCAGTTCCGCCACGAGGCGCTGACCATTCTCCGGACGCCGGGGCATCCCGCGCGGCCGATGATGGAAGACGCCGGCCTGAGCGGCATATACGACTTCTTCTCGACCTCGGCCTGCCGGGACCTGATCTTCCACCCGCAGGAGACCACCTTCTCCATCCCCGACCTGGAGCGGATGATCGCGGACCTGGGGCTGCAGTTCCGGGGCTTCGCATTCCCCTCGCCGGCGTATCTGGCCGCGTACCACCAGCGCTTCCCCGCCGATCCGGGCGGGCTGAACCTCGCCAACTGGCACCAGTTCGAACAGGAGAACCCGAGCCTGTTCATCCGCATGTACACCTTTACGGCGCAGAAGCCCCTCTAAAAGAAAAACCCGCGCCGGTCGCCCGGCGCGGGTTGATCTCATAACGCGTCTGTCGATTTACATCTTGAAGCGCACGCCCGCGCGGAACACGCGGCCGAGCACGTCGTAGATGCCGACGCTGGTGGGCGGGAAGTCGTAGCTCGTGCCGCCCGGACCGCGCGGCACGATCACCGGATCGGAGTTGGCGATGTTGCGGACGTTGAGGAACAGCTCGGTCTGGCCGCGTTCGCCGGTCGGGATCTTGTAGCCAAGATTCAAGTCCGCGTAGAACGCGCCGGGGACATGGTTATTGTCCACGGTCACGTTGTTGGCGGTCGAGGCCGGGCAGCCGGTGGTGCACTCGATCTGGGTCGCGATGTTGCCGCTGGCCGAAATGGTGCGGAACGTCAGGCCGACGTTGATCGGATCGAGAGCGTACGTGAGGTTCGCCTGGACACGCCAGCTGGGCACGCCGTTACCGGTGACAAAGCCGGCGTATTGCACCACCGGCAGACCCGGCAGACCGGGATCGATGATGTAGGAGGTGTAGTGCGTGGCGAGGACCCGCGCGCCGATGCGGCCGTCCCAATCGGCGTTGATCGAGGCCAACGGCACCGAGTAGCTGGCCTCGATGTCGAAGCCGCGCGCCTTTTCGGTCGCGAAGTTCTGCGGAATGACCTTGATCAGCAGGAAGGTCGAGGCGCCGGTCCCAGTGCGGGTGATGGCGCCGCAGGCCGTCTGGTTACCCTGGTAGCACAGGTTGACCAGCTGATCGACCGACGGGGTGTTCACCGCATCGGAGAGGTTGATGTGGTAATAGTCGAACGACATGCTGAAGCCCGGGAAGAACTGGGGCTGCAGCACCACGCCCAAGCCGGCGTCGTCGGACCGTTCGGCCTTCAGGTTCGGGTTGCCCGAGGCGCGCGACGTGTAGTTGACCGGGATGCCGCCGTTGAACGGATCGACCAGCGCGTTGTTCTGGCTGGTGCCGGCCGCATACAGGTCCACCAGCGTGGGCGAACGGATGTTGCGCGACCGCGTGGCGCGGAAGCGGATGTCGTCGATCGGGCTGTAGGTCGCACCCAGCTTCCAGGTGGTGACGTAGCCATAGGTGCTGTAGTGGGTTTCACGAACCGAAGCGTTGAGGTCAAACGCCTTGGCCCACACCGCGTCTTTCGCCAGCGGCACCACGGCTTCGCCGTAGAAATCGTTGACGTTGACGTGGCCGGTGTAAGGCTGGCCCGCGCCCTGGAACCAGATCCCCGGATTGGCCTGTTCTTCCGGGTCGGTCTTCATGCGCATCTTTTCTTCACGGTGCTCAAAGCCGAACGCCAGCGAGACCGGACCGGCCCAGGTGGAGAACGGATCGCCGTGCAGGTTGACCGCACCCACGTTCTGGGTGAGCCGCTGCACGGCCCAGCCGTTGCGGCCCTGGACGTAGTTGACGGCCGCGGCGCTGGCGACGCCCAGGCCGAACACATTGAGCGGCACGCAGCCGTCGGTCGGATTGGTGAGAGTCGAGCGGCAGACGATCGAGCCGTTCGGCGCGCGCACCGCGTCCACCGCCTGGCGGTAGCGCGGCTGGTCGATGGCGTGCAGCGAAGTCAGCGAGCCGAACATGGTGCCGCTGCTGAGGTAGGCGTCCCACTTCCAGTTCGTGTCCATGGCGTCGAATTTGCCTTCGGCGCCGAGCAGGAACCGCAGCACGCGCCGGTCATAGAGGGCGCGGAAGTTGTCGAGGTCCCAGTTCATGGTCCCCATGGTGAAGGTCTGGGCGGTGCCGCCGGCGGCGATCAGCGCGGGACGCAGGGCTTCCGGCAGGAAGGCGTTATCGGTCTTCATGACCAGGTTGCCCGGGAAGAAGTTCGGCGCGCCCGAGGAATAGGAATGCAGATGCGCCCAACCGGCCTGGCCATAGACCTTGATGTCGTCGGTGATGTCGTACTGGGCGCGGGTGAAGACGTCCTGACGGCTCTGGACGGGCAGAAGCGCCGCGCCGCGCACCGGGCCGACCTGCTGGGACTGCCAGCTGCCGCCGCGCATCAAGGGATCCTGCACGATGTCGCCGAGCGCCAGGTTGTAGATGGTGCCGCCGGGACCGAAGGAGGTGCCGCGCAGCGGGCCGACCGAGATGGTGCCGCCCCAGCTGGCGGTGGGCGAGAGCCCGACGTTCTTCGTGGACAACACGCGCGGCTGGCCGTTGGTGGCGGTGTAGGCGGGGTTGTTGATGTAGCTGTACCCCTGCCAGTTCCAGGGACGGTCATTGATGAGCTTGCCGTCGTCGGCGGCGGCTTCGGAACTGATGATGAAGTGGCCGCGGCCGTTGCCGAAGGCGGTGCCGTAGGCCGCGTTGACCTTCCAGTTGCGATCGTCGCCATAGGTGGTCACGCCGCCCGAGGCTTCAGCCTTGAAACCGACGAAGGTGGTGTTGAGCACAAAGTTGACGACGCCGGTGAGCGCGTCGGAACCATAAGCAGCGCTGGCGCCGCCGGTCACCGTTTCGACGCGTTCGATCAGGTGCTGCGGCAGTTCGGACACATCGACCACGCCGGTGAGGATCGAGCCAACCGTGCGCTGGCCGTTGAGCAACACCAGGGTGCGCGAGGTGCCGAGGCCGCGCAGGTTGAGGCCGTTGATGGCGCCCAGGCCCGAGGTGGTGAGCGTGGCGGTGGTCGCGGGCGTGGAGCTGCCCTGCAGCACGGGAAGCTGGTTGATGGTGTCCGCCAGGTTCGAGGTCGCGGTGTTCTGCAGCGCTTCGACGCCGACGACGGAGACCGGCGTGGGGGCCTCGTAGCCGTCGCGCACGACGCGGCTGCCGGTGACCACGATCTCTTCCACCGACGGCGCTTGCGCGGTCTGCGCATCGGCGGCGTAGGCGCCGGGCGCGGAGACCAGGATCGCGGCGAGCACAGGCGTGGCGCTCAAAGTGCCGAGGACGCTTTGCTTCAGCATACGAGACGTGGCGGTAACGAAATTCATATCGGACTCCCCTTGCGATGAACGGTCCGCGCGCATGGGACATGCGCCGCGGCATGAATGAATTGAATATGAGACGTTTCTGGCGACAGGCGTCCCTCCACGGACGCCGCGCGAACTCCCCTTAGCTCCCGGCGATCCCGATGACCTTCCCGCGCCGGCGCGGCCCCCGTCACCGCATCCGTACCTTATTACGCTTACGGACCCATGACGACAGCTTGTGCATGCTATGGCGCGCGGCAATCGGCATCAACCGAATGCGCTGACCGGTCGGACATTTAATTCGAAAGCTTGTTGTGCGGCGCACAAATTACGCTGCGGCGCACAGGCATAAAGAAAGGGCCCAATCCAGCCGAAGCCGGATTGGGCCCTGATGACGCGGCCGGATTTTACGCCGGCTTACATCTTGAAGCGGACGCCCGCGCGGAACACGCGGCCTTGGGTGTCATAGAGGCCGACGTTCGTGGGCAAGAGGGCGTAGCTGGTGCTGCCCGGACCACGCACCACGATTTCCGGATCGCGGTTGGCCAGGTTGCGGACGTTGAGGAACAGCTCGCTCTCGCCGGCTTCACCCGTGCGCAGCTTGTAGCCCAGGTTGAGGTCCACATAGAACGCGCTGTTCACGTGGTTGTTGTCCACGGTCACATTGTTCGCGGTCGAGGCGGGGCAACCCGAGGTGCACTCGATCTGCGTGGCGACGTTCTTGCCGCCCGAGATGGTGCGCAAGGACAGGCCGACGTTGATCGGGTCGAGGGCGTAGGTGACGTTGGTCTGCGTGCGCCAGCTCGGGACGCCGCTGCCCGCGACCACGCCCGCGTACTCCACCGGGATCGAGCCGACCAGGCCCGAATTGACGTAGTAGGAGATGTAGTGCGTGGCGAGCATGCGCACGCCCAGACGGCCGTCCCACGAGTCATTGATCGACGCGAGCGGCACCGCGTAGCTGGCTTCGATGTCGAAGCCGCGCGCCTTTTCGGTGGCGAAGTTCTGCGGCTGCACCTGGATCAGCAGGAAGGTCGACGCGCCGGTGCCGGTGCGGGTGATGGCCGAACAGGCCGACGCGTTGCCCTGGTAGCACAGGTTCACGAGATCGGTCTGCGAAGGCGTGTTCACCGCATCAGAGATGTCGATACGGTAGTAGTCGAACGACAGGCTGAAGCCGGGGAAGAACTGCGGCTGCAGCACGACGCCGAGACCGGTGTCGTCGGACTTCTCGGCCTTCAGGTTGATGTTGCCCTGGTTGCGCGAGGTGTAGTTGACCGTGGCGCCGCCGTTGAACGGATCGGGCAGCGAGTTGTTCATGCTGGTGCCGGCCTGGTACAGGTCGACCAGGGTGGGCGAACGGATGTTGCGCGAACGGGTCAGGCGGAAGCGGATGTCGTCGATCGGGTTGTAGGTGGCGCCGATCTTCCAGGTGCCCACCCAGCCGTAGGTGCTGTAGTTGGTGCCGCGCACCGAGCCGTTCAGGTCGAGCGACTTGGCCCACACCGTGTCCTTCGCCAGCGGCACCACGGCTTCGCCGTAGACGTCGTTGACGGTGACCTTACCGGTGTAGGGCTGGCCCGCGCCCTGGAACCAGATGGACGGATTGGCTTGTTCTTCCGGATCCGAAACCTGGCGCATCTTTTCTTCGCGGTGTTCATAACCGGCGGCCACCGAGACCGGGCCGGCCCAGGTCTCGAACGGGTCGCCGTGCAGGTTGACGGCCGCGACCTTCTGGTTGAGGCGCTGGTTGTTCCAGCCATTGCGGCCCTGGAGGTAGTTGACCGCGGCGGCCGAGTTCACGCCGATGCCGAACGTATTGTAGGGCACGCAGCCGTTGGTCGGGTCGGTGAGGGTCGAGCGGCAGACGATGGCGCCGTTCGGAGCGCGCACCGCGTCGACCGCCAAGCGGTAGCGCGGCTGATCAATGGCGTGCAGCGAGATCAGCGAGCCGAAGGTCTGGCCGACCGAGAGGTAGCCGTCCCACTTCCAGTCGGTGTCCGCCAGGGTCACCTTGCCTTCGGCGCCGATCAGGAAGCGCAGCACGCGGCGGTCATAGACCGCGCGGAAGTTGTCGAGGTCCATGTTCATGGTGCCGAACGAGAAGGTCTGCGCGGCGCCGCCCGCGGCGATAAGCGCGGGACGCAGCGATTCCGGCAGGAAGGCGTTGTCGGTCTTGAGGGTCAGGTTGCCGGCGAAGAAGTTCGGCGCCCCCGAGGAGTAGGAGTGCAGGTGCGCCCAGGCGGCCTGGCCATAGATCTGGGTGTCGTCGTTGATGTCGAAGCTGGCGCGGGTGAAGACGTCCTGGCGGTTCTGGCGCGGATACAGCGCCGCACCGCGCACCGAGACGACCTGCTGCGATTCCCAGCTGCCGCCGCGCATCAAGGGATCCTGCACGATATCGCCGAGCGCGAGGTTGTAGATCGTGCCGCCCGGGCCGAACGAAGTGCCGCGCAGCGGGCCGGCGGCGATGGTGCCGCCCCAGCTCGCGACCGGGCCCAGCGCCACATGGTTGGTGTTGAGCAGGCGCGGCTGGCCGTTGGTGGCGGTGTAGGTGGGGTTGTTGATGAAGCTGTACCCCTGCTTGTTCCACGAACGGACGACATTGAGGATACCGTCGTCCGAA
>CANJOI010000075.1 GCA_947475365.1 Fidelibacterota bacterium
GAAGGCCTCGGCAACAAGTTCCTCGCCAATATCCGCGAGGTGGACGCCATCGTGCATGTGCTGCGCTGTTTCGAGGACGGCAACGTCACCCACGTCGAGAACTCCATCGATCCGTTGCGTGACGCGGAAACGGTCGATACCGAACTCATGATTTCCGACCTTGAAAGCCTGGAGCGCCGCGCCGATCAGGCCGCCAAGAAAGCCAAGGGCGGCGACAAGGAATCGAAGGAGCTTCTGGCCGTGGTTGAGCCGGTGCTGGCGGCGCTGCGCGCCGGCCAGCCGGCCCGCAGCGCGCGCCCGAGCGATCCGGCCGCGCGCAAGATCTTCACCGGGCTCCAGCTCCTCACCGGCACGCCGGTGCTCTACGCCTGCAATGTCGAGGAAGGCGCGGCCGCCACCGGCAATGCCCTCTCCGCCAAAGTCGCGGCGCGGGCCAAAGCCGAGGGCGCCGGGTTTGTGGTCATCTCCGCCGCCATCGAAGCGGAAGTCTCGCAGCTCACCGACCCCGCCGAGCAGAAGGAATTTCTGGAAAGCCTCGGCCTCAAGGAAACCGGCCTGACCCAGGTGATCCGCGCGGGCTACAGCCTGCTCGACCTCATCACCTATTTCACCGCGGGCCCCAAGGAAACCCGGGCTTGGACCATCAAGCGCAACACCAAGGCGCCCCAGGCGGCCGCCGCCATCCATACGGATTTCGAGAAGGGCTTCATCCGCGCCGAGACCATTTCTTATGCCGACTTCGTGGCTCTGAAGGGCGAACAGGGCGCCAAGGATGCGGGCCGGATGCGTTCAGAAGGTAAAGAGTATGTCGTCCAGGATGGCGACATCATGCATTTCCTTTTCAATGTCTAGAGGTCTGATTCGCGCCTGACGTGCGCCCAACCCCTCCTCGCGGCGGAAGGTCGCCAGAGTAAATAATCGGGCGGCGTGTGTTCACGCCGCGCGCCACAATCTCTCCGCAAAGCGTCCAGGAAGGCGCCACCAACCGCGCATTGATCTTCCATCACGGTTTCACCGGCCGACGGAGGACAAGCCATGCTGGAACGGATCATCGTTCTCAAAAGCGAAATCGAGCGGCTGCGCAAACTGGCGCGCCAGTGCGACCCCGACATCAGCCTCAAGTTCCTGGAATTGGCCGATGAGATGCAGCAGGTCGTGAACGAGATGGAGCGCATGGAAGCCGCCAAAGCAGCGAAACAGGACTAGGCTCACCCGCAGCGCATAAAAAAACCGCCGGTCCCTCTCGGGGCCGGCGGTTTTGTTTCAGCCTGTTCCGGCTTTAGTGTTCGATGCGCGACCAGATCTGGCGCTTGGCGATATAGGCCAGGATCGTAAACAGCAGAGTGTACAGGATCACACGCACGCCGGTGTCGTGGCGGGCTTCCAGCTTGGGTTCGGCGACCCAGTGCAGGAACGCGGTCACGTCCTTGGCGATATGGGCGGCGTCGTTGGGCGAGCCGTCGGCGAATTCCAGGAGCCCGTCCTGGATCTGCTTGGCCATGGCGATCTGGTGGCCCGGGAAGTACTTGTTGTAGTTCATGCCCGGCATGAGGGTCACGCCCGCGGGCGGGTTCTCTTCATAGCCCAGCAGCAAATTGTAGACATAGTCCGGGCCGCCTTCGCGCGCCTTGGTCATGAGCGACAGGTCGGGCGGCAGGGAGCCGCCGTTGGCCGCGCGCGCCGCCTGGTCGTTGGCGAACGGCTTCGGGATATGATCTGAAGCCTTGGCCTTGCGCTTGAACATGTCGCCGTTTTCGTCGGGACCGTCCTGCACTTCGTAAGTGGCCGCCAGGGTCTTCACCTGGGCTTCGCTGTAGCCCAGGTCCTGGAGATTGCGGAACGCGAGGTACTGGACCGAGTGACAGGCCGAGCAGACTTCCTTGTAGACCTGGAAGCCGCGCTGGACCTGCTGCTTGTCGAACTTACCCAGCACGCCGTTGAAGCTCCACTCCTGCTTGGGAAGGTGGATTTCCTCTTCCGCTCCCATAACGGCGGGCGCGGCGGCGAAGGCGAGAGCGGCGACGGCGCCGAACAGAACTTTACGCATGGCGCTTACTCCGCGGGCTTGAGAGCGGGTGTGTTGATCGAGGCCGGCAAGGGCTTGGGCGTCTCGATCCAGCCCACCACCGGCAGCAGGATGAACATGTGGAAGAAGTACCAGAAGGTGCCGATCCGGCTGAGGACCAGCGGCAGGCCTTCCGGATGCTGTGCCCCACACCAGCCGAGCATGACCATGTTCGCGAGCAGAACCCAGAACAGGATCTTGTAGATCGGACGGAAGGTGGCCGAACGGATGCGCGAGGTGTCGAGCCATGGCACCGCGAACAGCACCAGGAGCGAGCCGAACATCGCCGCCACGCCGATCACGGCGTTCGGGATCGAGCGCACCATGGCGTAGAACGGCAGCAGGTACCATTCCGGCACGATCGAGGCCGGCGTCACCAGCGGGTTGGCCTTCACGTAGTTGACCGGATCGCCAAGCGCGTTGGGGAACCAGAACACCATGGTGAAGTAGGCCAGCAGGAACACACCGAGACCAAACGCGTCCTTCGCCGTGTAGTACGGGTGGAACGGGATTTTATCGCCGGGCGCCACGTCGATGCCGAGCGGGTTGTTGGAACCCGGGATGTGCAGCGCCCAGATGTGCAGGAACACCAGGCCCAGGATCACGAACGGCAGCAGGAAGTGCAGGGCGAAGAAGCGGTTGAGCAGCGGGTTGTCGACCGAGAAACCGCCCCACAACAGGGTGGTGATCATCTTGCCGACCACGGGTATGACCGAGAACAGGTTGGTGATCACGGTGGCGCCCCAGAAGCTCATCTGGCCCCAGGGCAGCACATAGCCCATGAACGCGGTGGCCATCATGACGATCATGATGATGACGCCGATCCACCACAGCACTTCGCGCGGGCTCTTGTAGGAGCCGTAGTACAGGCCGCGGAAGACGTGGATGTAGACCACGATGAAGAAGAAGCTGGCGCCGTTGAAGTGCATGTAGCGGATCAGCCAGCCGAAATTCACGTCGCGCATGATGCGCTCGACGCTGTCGAACGCCATGTTGACGTTGGCGGTGTAATTCATCGCCAGGAACAGGCCGGTCATGATCATGGTCATCAGCATGAAGCCGGCCAGGAAGCCGAAGTTCCAGAAGTAGTTCAGGTTCTTCGGGGCCGGGTACTTGGTGCCGACGGCATGGTCGACGAAGCTGACGAGGGGCAGGCGCGCTTCATGCCATTCGAAGATGCGCTGCAGGCGGGTTTTTTCCGTGCTCATGGATGCTGTTTCCCTTAACCGATCAGCACGGTGTCGCCGGTGAACTTATACGGCGGTACGGCGAGATTCTTTGGCGCGGGTCCGAGGCGGATGCGGCCGGAGGTGTCGTATTGCGAGCCGTGGCAGGGGCAGAACCAGCCGCCGAAATCGCCTTTCGGGTCGGTCGCCTTGACGCCGAGCGGGATGCAGCCGAGATGGGTGCAGACGCCGCTGACGATCAGATATTCGGGCTTCTGGACGCGGACTTCGTCCTTTTCCTGGTCACGCAGCTCGGAGACGTTGACCTTGCGGGCCGCTTCAATCTCGGCGGCGGTGCGGTGCGCGACGAACACCGGGCTGCCGCGCCACACGACGATGATGCGGCTGCCTTCCGGGATGCCGGCGACGCTGAATTCGGTGGTGGACAGCGACAGCGTATCGGCCGCCGGGTTCATGCTGTGGATCAGCGGCCACACCATCATGGCGCCGCCAACGGCGGCGACCCCCGTGGTGGCGTAAAGCAGGAAGTCGCGGCGGGTTTCCCCCGCCGGCGCGGCAGCATGGACATGTGCCGTATTGGCCATCGTGTGTGATCCTTCTCAGTCAACCAATCGCGCGGCGCAACCGTGGGCTTCAACCAGGCCACAATGCATGGCTCCGGCTGACCGGCTGGCGGCGGATGAACCTGTTCCCGTAACCCCAGTAACCCCGTTTTCCCGGCCCGTCCCGCTGCCCCATCCTCGCTAAAATGCAAGGGTTTTGGACACCGAATCGGCCCCTGGAGCCGGCCCCAACCGGCGGAAGCATAAGGGTTTTCAGCGCGGCGGGTATAGAATAAAACGCCCGGCTTGAAAAGGCCAAACGCCGCACCGCGAAAGGCCTTTCGGCATGCGCACCTTGCCGAAAAAGCGTGCCGCTTTCGCGTTACAGATTAGGGTCGGACCACCGCCGATGCGCCTTGCGCTGTATCAGCCAGATATCCCCCAGAACACTGGCGCCGTGTTGCGTCTGGGCGCATGCTTCAAGGTCCCGGTCGATGTCATTGAGCCATGCGGTTTTCCCTTTGATGACAAGCGCTTGCGACGATCCGCCATGGACTACGGCGGAATCTGCACGCTGGTGCGGCACGCCTCCTGGCAGGACTATCTGAACGCCCGGCCGCCCGGCCGGCTCGTGCTCCTCACGACCGCGGGCGCCGCGCCCTACACCGACTTTGCCTACGCCGGCACGGATGTGTTGCTCCTGGGCCGGGAAACCCGCGGGGTGCCCGACGAGGTGCATGACCGCGCCGACGCCCGGGTCCGGATTCCCATGGCGGCGGGCTTGCGGTCCCTGAATGTCGCCATGGCGGCCGCCGTCGTTTTGGCTGAATCCCTGCGTCAGCTGGGTGTTTTGCAAGGAAAAACAGAGCTTTAGCCGCCACAGCCGGGTGCGGCTGGCTGACAGCAAATTCATGGACCGACCATGATGCTGTAATGGTCGCGGGGTTAGGTTTGATCATCGGTTGTCGAGAGCATGATCCCCCTCATTGCTGACAACCGCTTTCAGAAGCCCTGCCCCCCCTCAGGGCCAAAGACCGAAGGCCCTGTTTCCCCCAACAGGGCCTTCCTTTTTTCAGCGTTTGAGAGGCCCGCTTATTTCTAGGCGCGGCGCGCGAGTTCCGCCAAGGCGGCGTCGCGATCGGCGGCAAAACCGCCCTCGATCCACCAGTCCTCCACCGCGCGAAGCAGCTCGCCGACCTGTGGACCCGGCGCCAAGCCCAGTTTCAGCACGTCACCACCGCTGAGCGGGAATGTCTTGTCGGTCCAGGCATTGGCGCGGGCAAGCTGTTGCTTCCACGCTGGGTCATCGCCGTCTTTGGCCCAGGCGATCAGCAGCCGGTCGATCACCACGCCCTGCCCCAGGTGATAGAGCGCGCGGTTTAGGTTGGTGACCGATGTCGCCGGTCCCAGCACGGGGTCGGGCGCCAAGAGCGCCGCAAGGCGCTGGGCGTCGGCATTCGAGAGCTTCCATCGCGCGGCGATCGCGGCCGTGGCCTCCGGCAGCAGCACAGCGAAACGCCGCAGCCAGTCCGCCGGCGCGGGGGTTTCATGCTCCCGCGCAATCAGCCGCGTCAGGGCCGGGCCGGGCTGTTCTTCCGGCAAGATCTCGCCAATCACTCCGGTCGTGGTCATCACCGCCACCACCGGGGCCGGGTTCTTCGCGGCCAGCAGCTTCGCGAGTTCCTGCGTGATGCGTTCCGCCGACAAGCGTGCGAGCCCCTTGGCATGGGCGCGCACGGCATCCAGCGTCGCATTGTCGATGTCGCTGCGGCCGTAGCGCGCCTGAAACCGGAACAGGCGCAGGATGCGCAAATAGTCTTCCTGGATCCTGTCCGCGGCATTGCCCACGAAGCGCACCTTGCCGGCGGCCGCGTCCTCGGCGCCGCCGTGGTAGTCGAACAGCGTGCCGTCCGGCGCCAGCGACATGGCGTTGATGGTAAAATCCCGGCGGCGCGCGTCTTCGGCCCAATCATCGGTGAACTCCACCGCCGCGTGGCGCCCGTCGCAGGCGGTATCTCGCCGCAGTGTCGTAATCTCATAAGTGAGGCCGCCGTCCACCGCCGTGATGGTGCCGTGGTCGAGGCCGGTGGGGACGGCCTTGAGGCCCGCGCTTTTCAGGCGTTCCATCACCACATCGGGCGTATCCGGCGTGGCGATATCAACATCGCCCAGCGGCTCGCCCAACAGCCAGTTGCGCACGATGCCGCCGACGAAACGCACATCGCGCTCCCGGACACCAACAATTGGCGCGCCCAGCGCCGCCAGCACACGCCCATGGGCGGCCATCCACGACGCGGGCTGGCGTGACAGCGGTTGCATTATTGCTTGGGGGTTTTGGGTTCCATGTGGCCGGGCACCACTTCGCCGTCCACCACATGGGGCGGGACATAGCGCTGATCGGCGGGGCCGCCGCGCAGGACCGCGGTCACGCCCAGCACCACGAACGCCGACACCGCGCCGAGGAACACCAGGAGCGGCCAAGGACCGCGTTCCAGGCGCGGCGCTTCACCGTCATGAGACGCGATGTACCGCGCGCGATACCACGTCCAAGCGGCATAGACCGCCATGGGCATCAGGAAGGGCACGATATATGTCAGAATAATTCTGGCCACCCGCGCCCCCTGGCGCACGTTCAGCTCGCCGTCAGCACCTCATAGAGGTTTATGAGCATACCCGCTGTCGCACCCCAGATATAGCGATCCTGGTAGGGCATGGCGTAATAGGCCCTGACCGCGCCCGTGGGTGAGGTCCGGCTGTGGCGCTGGTGGTTGGCGGGATCGAGGAAAAACGCCAGCGGCACCTCGAAGATTTCGGCCACTTCCACCGGATCGGGTTTGAGCGAGAGCGGCGGCGAGATCGCGCCGACAATCGGCGTGACGTCGAAGCCAGTGACGGTCCTATAAGGATCGAGACGGCCGAGAACTTCGACCGACTTTGGATCAAGGCCCACCTCTTCCCAGGCTTCGCGCAGCGCTGCCGCTTCCGCGTCGGCGTCCTCTTTTTCCATGCGGCCGCCGGGGAAGGAGATCTGGCCCGCGTGGGCCTTCAGGTCGGCGGTGCGCTGGGTGAGAATCAGGCTGAAGCCGTCGGCGCGCTCCACCAGCGGCACCAGCACCGCCGCGGACCTGCGCGGCGCGTCCGGCGGCAATGGCGGCGCGAAAGCCATGGCGCCGCGCCCTTCGTAAGGTTTGAGGTCTTCGGCGGTGAGCAACTGCGCCGCGGTCTGCAGGTCGCTGCGCGCGCGCGCGGGATCGCGCGGGGCCGCGAGACGCGCGCGGAGGTCGGCGCGGCTCAGCGCCACCGGGGCCGGGGGCTTCCGCTGGGCGGCGCTCATGCCACCGGCCCCAGGGGAAAGAACTGTCCCGCGCTCCACACGCCGAACCGGCCGGGGTGCGCGGCGTCGGGCTCGCCGCGCTCGATCAGGTGATAGAACACCGGCCGCGCGAGACGCGCCTCGAGTCCCTTGCGCACATGAATATAAGGCCGGGGTTCACCGTCCTCGGCTTCCGTGATCCGCAAGGTATGCGCGGAGTCCAGCGTCACGATGTCATCCACATTGGTCCGGAAACGGATGACTTGGTCGCGCCCGGCGCCCTCGGCGGTCATTTCGACGGCGATGAAGGCGGCATCCTCGACCTCGATCCGGCCATTCTCCACCGGCGTGGTCAGCCAATGGGCGCCGTCGGCATCCTTGCGCAGGACGGTGGAAAACAGCTTCACAAGGGCCGCACGCCCTATGGGTGATCCGCGGTAATACCACGTGCCGTTGCGGTCGATGCGCATCTGGAAGTCACCGCACAGATCGGGCAGCCGGACGGGCGCGCGCCCGGCGGGGGCCTCCGGTTCCGCACTGCCTTGCCCCAGGGGCCGTCCCATGCTGCTCCTGTCCATCGCCCCGCCGGATTGGCTGGTTTTCGACATCCCGAAGTCTAAAGCATACGGGGCGGAAACGATCCTCCGCCATCGGGCGGACTAAAAAAAGATATGCGATTTTTTGGCGCAAAAAATGCGACAAATCTTACGGCCCCAGGGTACGCTAAGCCCTTGCGCCCAGCCCGCGCGCTACCCCAGCGTGTGTGGGATCTCACTTCTTAGTTTGGAGCGGATTTCCGTGAGTTCAGCGATGACACAGGAACGGACCGGCGCTCAGGCCGTTGCCGACATGGAACGCGTTGCCGATCTGGTCCACAAGGCCAAGGGCGCGGTGGAACAGGTGATCTACGGCCAGGGCGCGGTGGTGGAGGAAACCCTCATCACCCTGCTCGCGGGCGGCCATGCGCTGCTGATCGGCGTGCCGGGCCTCGCCAAGACCAAACTGGCCCACGCGCTCGGCATCGTCCTCGGCCTCGACGATAAGCGCGTGCAGTTCACGCCCGACCTGATGCCCGCGGACATCCTCGGCTCCGAAGTGCTGGAAGAAAACGCCGAAGGCCGCCGCGCTTTCCGCTTCATCAAGGGCCCGGTGTTCTGCCAGTTGCTGATGGCCGACGAAATCAACCGCGCCAGCCCGCGGACGCAGTCCGCTCTTTTGCAGGCCATGCAGGAAAACCGCGTGTCCATCGCCGGCCAGTACCACGCGCTGCCCCAGCCGTTCCATGTGCTGGCCACCCAAAACCCGATCGAACAGGAAGGCACCTATCCCCTGCCGGAAGCGCAGCTCGACCGCTTCCTCATGCAGGTGGACATCGGCTATCCGGATCTCGACGCCGAACGCCAGATCATGCTGCGCACCACCGGCAACGACGCGCCGGAACCGGTGCGCGTGCTGACCGCCGACGACCTCGCCGCCGCCCAGAAACTGGTGCGGCAGGTGCCGGTGGGCGAAAGCGTCGTGAACGGCATCCTCAAGCTGGTGCGCTCCGGCCGCCCGGAAACCACCGATATTCAAGAAGTGAAAGACCAAGTGGCCTGGGGCCCCGGCCCGCGCGCAAGCCAGGCCTTGATGCAGGCGGTGCGCGCCCGCGCGCTGCTGCAAGGGCGCCTCTCCCCGTCGCTGGATGACGTGATCGCCCTGGCCCGCCCGGTGCTGCAGCACCGCATGGCGCTGAGCTTCGGCGCCCGCGCCGACGGCCATACGCTGCCGGGGTTGATCGAGACCCTCTGCCGCCGCCTGGATACCTGAGGGACATTTGGCCCTGAACGCCGCAACCCGCCGGGACGAAAGCCATCGGCTGCGCGCGCAGGCGGACGTCATCGCGGCCGCGTTGCCGCCGCTGCCGGTGCCGACCCGCCGCCCCGCCACCGTCACCGCGCTGGGCAGCCACGGCCGGCGGCGCGCGGGCGTGGGCGATTCGTTCTGGCAGTTCCGCCCCTATTCCACCGACGACACACCGCAATCCATCGACTGGCGCCAATCGGGCAAGGTGGATCAGATCTATGTGCGCGAGCGCGAGTGGGTCACCAGCCAGACCGCGGTGCTGTGGTGTGATACCTCGCCTTCCATGCGCTACCGCTCCGACGCGAAATTCCCCGCCAAGGCCGAACGCGCCGCGGTGATGACGCTCGCCATCGCACAATTACTGATCGACGGCGGCGAGCGCATCGTGCGCGTCACCGGCGACGGCCGCCAGCAGCGCGCCGCCAGCGCCGGCCGTCTCGCGGTCGGGCAGATGGCCGACGCCATCGCCGCCGAACTGCTGGAGGAGAAACCCGCCAAGGTGCCGGAAGTGCCGCGCTTCGACAGCCTGCCGCGCAACGCCGCCATGGTGCTGTTCAGCGATTTCCTGGGGCCGCTCGACGACATCGGCGGCATGGTGCGCGCCGTGGCGCACAAAGGCATTGTCGGCCACATGATGCAGATCCTGGATCCCGCCGAGGAGTCCCTGCCGTTTGAGGGCCGGGTGCGCTTTGTCGGCATGGAGAATGAGGGCGCCACGGTCATCGACCGCACCGAGGACGCCCGCGCGCAATATATGGAGCGTCTCGCCGCGCACCGGGCCGGCCTCAAGGCGTTGGCCGCTGCCGCGGGGTGGACCTTCGCCGTGCATCACACCGGCAACTCGCCGCAGTTGGCCGTGGCCGCGCTGCATAACGCCATCACCGGGCATCGGCGGTAAGCGGCATGTTGAGCCTGGGATTCCTTTCCTTCGCCTCGCCCTGGATCCTCGCCGGCGCCCTGGCGCTGCCGTTGGTGTGGCTGCTCCTGCGCCTGACGCCGCCGGCAGTGAAGCAGATCAGCTTCCCGGCCATCCGCCTCTTGTTCAATCTCGACCCCACCCAGCGCACCACCGCGCATACGCCGCCGTGGCTGATTATCCTGCGGCTCGCGGTGCTGATCCTGGCGCTGTTGGGCCTGGCCGATCCGATCCTGAATTTCGCGCGCAACAACGAGCGCAGCGGCCCTGTGGTGGTCGCGTTCGACGATGGCTGGGCGGCGGCAACCCATTGGGAAAGCCGTGTGCGCGCCCTGCGCGACGTCTTGGAGACCGCCGACCGCCGCGGACAACCCGTCGCCGTTGTCGCCACCGCGCCGACCGCCCAGATCACGCCTCTCAAATTGCAAAGCGGACGCGAAGCTCTGGAAACCGCCGTGCGTCTGGCGCCGTCGCCCTGGCCGGCCGACCGCGCCAAGGCCGCGGAGCGGGTGAAGGCCTTGGCCAAGACCGGCATTCCTTCGGGCGCTTCAACGGTGTGGATCGCGGACGGCGTTGACGACGCAGGCTCCGGCGAACTCGCCGCCGCGCTGCAGGCCGTGGGTCCGCTCACGGTGATTGACGCCAAGGGCCTGACGCAACCGATCGTCCAGTATCCGCCCAACCGCAGCTTCACCAGCAAAACCGAAGCCTCGGGCAACGACATCGAAGTGAAGCTGGGCCGCATCGGCGGGGGCCAGCCGCAGGCCAATGAAACCGTGCGCGCGCTCGATGGCGACAACCAGGTTGTCGCTCAGACCGTGGTCACCTTCGGCGCGGGCGCCGCCACCGCCACCGCGCGCCTGGCCATGCCCACCGAACTGGCCAACCGCATCGCGCGCTTCGACGTGGAGAATGTCGCCTCCGCCGCCGCCACGGTGCTGTCCGACGATCACTGGCAGCGCCGCCCCGTGGGGCTCGCCAGCGCCACGGTGAACGGTGTCCGCGCGCCGCTTCTGGAGAATTCCTATTACATCCGCGAAGCCCTGGGGCCCTACGCCGATGTGCGCAGCGGCGACCTGGATACCTTGATGGAACGCCCGCTGGCGGTGCTGATCATGGCCGACGGCGGCAAAATCCTGGACGCCGAACAGGACCGCATCGGCGCCTGGGTGGACAGTGGCGGCCTTCTGGTGCGCTTCGCCGGCCCCAACCTCTCCAGCAACGTCGATCCTCTGCTGCCGGTGAAGCTGCGCGAGGGCGGGCGCACCTTCGGCGGCGCCATGTCGTGGAGCACACCCGCGACCGTGGCCGCGTTTCCTTCCACCTCGCCCTTCAAGGACCTGCTGGTGCCGGGCGACGTCACGGTCTCCTCGCAGGTGCTGGCCGAGCCCGCCGCGGATCTCGCCGCCAAGACCTGGGCGCGGCTTCAGGACGGCACACCGCTGGTCACCGCGGCGCGCAAGGGCCAGGGCTGGATCGTGTTGATCCATGTCACCGCCACGCCCGAGTGGTCCAAGCTGCCGCTGTCCGGCCTGTTCGTGGATATGCTGCGCCGGCTGGTGGACATCAGCCGCGGCATCCAGGGCGAGACCGAAGACGCTGTGGGCCAACTGCCGCCGCGCAACCTGATCGACGGCTTCGGCCGCCTGACCCCGCCCGGCCCGGCCACCGGCGCGATCGCCGCCCAGGACATCGCCAAGACCGCCGCCAGCCCCAGCACACCGCCGGGCCTCTATGGTCCACCGGGCGCCACACGCGCGCTCAACCTCTCCACCAACCTGCCGGAGTTGAAAGCCCTGCCGGAGCCGCCCCTGGGCGCAACCCGCATGGGGTTTGACTCGGTGACGCGCGAACGGGTGCTTAAACCGTGGCTGCTGACCGCCGCGCTGATCCTGCTGCTCGCCGACTTGGTGATCAGCTTCGCCCTGCGCCGGCTTTTGCCTGAGCGCGCCGCGGCCCCCGCCGCGATCCTGCTGGCGCTGTGTCTTGCCGCGCCGCGGCTTCATGCCGCCGAACCGCGCCGCGAACTCGACGTCGATCCCGCGATCCGCGCTGCCATCGTCGACACCCGCCTCGCCTATGCCGCCACCGGCAACGCCGACGCCGACCGCATCGCCAGTTCCGGACTTACGGTGCTGACCCAGCTCACCTCGGCCCGCACCGCCGCGGAGTTGTCGGACCCGGCGCGTGTCGATCTCAACGCCAACAACATCACCGTCGACGGCCTGCTGCCGTATCCGCTGATTTACTGGCGCATCACGCCAGGCTTCCGCATGCCGCCGCCCAAGGCCCTCGCTGCCCTCAACGCGTATCTGCACCGGGGCGGCATGGTGGTGTTCGACGCCCCCGACCAGCCTGGCGCCATCGCCGCCGACGGCAAGAACCATGAGCGCCTGGAACAGATCGTGCGCAATCTCGACATCCCGCCGGTCTCCAAGGTCGCCAATGACCATGTGCTGAACCGCACCTTCTATCTGATGAAAAGCCTGCCGGGACGCTACACCGACGGCCAGATCATGGTGGAAACCGGCTCCAGCGCCACCGACGGAACCTCATCCGTGATCATTGGCGCCAACGACTGGGCGTCGGCCTGGGCGAAAGACGCCAACGGCATCGCGCTTTACGCCGCCATTCCCGGCGGCGAGACCCAGCGCGAACAGGCCTATCGCGCCGGCATCAACATGGTGATGTATGCGCTCACCGGCAATTACAAGGCGGACCTCGTGCACCTGCCGGCGATCATGCAGCGGCTGACGAATTGATGCCCCGATGCTGAACATCGCTTTCACACCCCAGGTTCCGGCCTTCATCATCGCCCTGCTCGCCGTCTTGAGCATCGGCTTGATCGTCTATGGCCTGTTCCGGCGGGCGCGCGGCGTGCTTTTGCGGGCGCTGCCGGTGGCGGCGCTGCTGCTGGCGGTGGCCGATCCGCAGTTCGTGCGCGAGACCCGCAGCCCGCTCAAAGACATCGCGGTGGTGGTGGTCGATGAAAGCGACAGCCAGAAATTGGGCGAGCGCACCGCGCGCGGCGAGAAGGCCCTGGCCGCTCTCACCCAAAGCCTCTCGGAGTCGTCCGATCTCGAGATTCGCACGGTGCGCGCCGGGAAGACCGAGGCGGGGTCCACCGCCACCCAGGACGGCACGCGCCTGTTCAGCGCGCTGACGTCGACCTTGAGCGACATTCCCGCCGGCCGGTACGCCGGGACCATCATGATCACCGACGGCGAAGTGCACGATGCGCTGGCGCCGGACCGCGCCCGCGAAGTGCACGCGCCCTATCTGGCGGCGCCGCTGCACGTGATGATCACCGGCGACCGCAATGAGTACGACCGGCGTATCAAGGTCGAGAGCGCGCCGGACTTCGGGCTGGTGGGCAGCCGCGCCACCGTCAAGCTGCGTGTGGACGACACCGGAAAGGCCGCGGCGGCGCGCGTGCCGGTCACCATCAAGCGCAACGGCGGCGCCGCGAACCAGATCTTCCTGACCGCCGGCGTCACCACCGATGTGCCGCTGACCATCGAGAACGCCGGCGCCAATGTGTTCGAGATCGAAGCCGCGTCCGGCGGCAATGAGCTGTCCGCCGCCAACAACCGCACCATGGTGTCCATCAGCGGCGTCCGCGACCGCCTGAAGGTGCTGCTGGTGTC
>CANJOI010000076.1 GCA_947475365.1 Fidelibacterota bacterium
GGATCACCAGGGGCTGGCGGGTGCCCGCCGTGGGCGTGTGCAGCATTCCGGTGAGGGCGTCACCGGTGCCGTCATTCAGCGGCAAGGTGAGGCGCGTGCCGGCGGGCAGGGGCGGCGCGCGGCCGACGAGGTTGTTGCGCAGGGTCTGCAGGTCGCCCGTGATCCAGGGAAAGCGCGGGCGGAACGGCGGCAGGGGTGGAAGGGCGCGGCCGGCGGTGAAGAGGGAACTCAATCCTTCGGCCGGGCTAATCTTTGGGAAGAGTGGCTTGGTGCCCGGAGGCGCCTTCGCCGGGCGAGTCCTTCATGCGCTGGCCCATGACATCGATGGTGTTCTCGGCCGCGTCCTTGACGTGGTCGTCGCGGGTCTTGAGGGCGGCATCGAGGGCGGCCACATGGCGCGCGCGGACTTCCGCATCATTCTCCGCTTCGGCGGTCTTGCGCAGGGCGGCGACGGCGTCATCGAACGCGGCGCCAATATCCTTGGCGGCGGCCGGCATCTTCACCTGCACGGCGGAGGCCTGGATCACGGCCAGTTCGCCGGCGGCGTCGAGTTTGTCTTCGAAGGCGACCGCGGAGACCATGCGTTTTTCGATCCCGCCGGCGACAGCGGGGAACAAGGCCTTCAGCCCGTCGTCCAACGCGCCTTGCACCGCCGGAACGGTATAGGCGGCGGTGCGCAGGTCGACGAATTGGTCGAGTGTATCGCGGGCGGTTTTGCTGCCGGGTTTGAGGGCGCTGGCGGTGGCGCGGCGCACCAGGTCGGAGAAGGCGTTGCCAGCGCCCGTGGCGATCTGGGTGGCCTTGAATTGCTGGGCGGTGTCGGCCAGCGCCAGGAGTTCATAGGCATTGTCGAGTGAATCGCCGGCTTTGGCTTCGCGTGTGGCGCTCTCGAGGGCGCGCTGCAATTCCACCAGGGTGGGATCGGCCTTGCGCGCCGCCTCGGCCGCGCAGCCAGTTCCGGAGAAGGAGAACAACACCATCGCGGCGACCGGGAGCGCGATGGAACGTGCGAGCGAGAACATGACGTGGTCTGGGCTTTGCCCGGGAAAATATATGCGAGAGAGATACGACCGAGAGGAGAAGGCTATCACGCCCTGAAAATCCCAGGGTAGAGGCCGGCAGGAGCGCAAGGCGCTTCCTGGGCGGTTTTTCAGGGGGTGTTGCTTTTTTACGTCGGGCCGCGCTTACAGCGTCACGACCCGCAAGAATGCAGTAAGCACAATGGGGAAGGGCCGCTCCCGGCGGAGCGGCCCTTTGGGGTATCCCGTCATATTTCCGTCTTAAGCGGACTTAAGGGCGTCCGCGACGGCGTCCGGGTTTTCGACGCCGCTGATGATGTCCATCAGGGCCCGAAACCGGTTGCGGACTTTGCTGTTGTCGATGGCCCAGTAGGCTTTGACCAGGGCTTCGGCTTCCTCATCGGGCAGGGCGTCGTCGGCATTTTTCTCGGTGACGGCCAGGGTGCCGCCGTCCTGCTGCAGGCCTTCGAAGAACCACTCCACGGGGCACTCCAGCGCGCAGGAGATGTCCCACAGCCGCGAACCGACCAGGCGGTTCACGCCGTGCTCATACTTCTGCACCTGCTGCCAGGACAGACCGATGCGGTCGGCCAGTTCCTGTTGCGACAGACCGAGACGCGTGCGGCGCAGGCGCACCCGGCCGCCGATATGTTTGGCGATGGCGTAGGGTTCGGCCAGGCCGTCGGCTTCGCCCAGGGCGCTGTCGTCGCGTCCGGAGATCGTTGCGCCAGAAATTGCTGCGTTGGTGTCCATGAGGCCCCTCGGTGCAGTGGTGGGATCCACGGGGGAAGCCAGCGCCTGGCCGGGGATGCCTGTTTTCCGAAGGAAAGTGCATCCCGGCGGCCGGGTGCTCGCTATCCGCGAACAAGAGGGCCAACGCGCTTTCGCGGCAAATGTTCCCAGGCCGCGTGCAAATAACGAAATAAAATGTGACCCCGGCTGACCCAGGCGGCGGTCGGATGGGGCCACAGTGTTGAAAATAAGGATTTATTTGGCGGGGCCGGTTTCCAGGGGCAGGCCGGCGTCGGCGCCCCATTCCACCCAGCTGCCGTCGTAGATGGCGGTATCGGTCTTACCGGCCAGGGCGGCGCCCAGGGCCAGGGTGCAGGCCGAGACGCCCGAGCCGCAGGTGGTGACCAGGGGCTGGTTCAGGTCGATGCCCGCCTGATCGAACGCGGCCTTGATGGCGGCGGGGTCTTTCCAGGTTTTTGTGTCGGTGTTGAGCAGGCTGAGGAACGGCAGATTGCGGCTGTGGGGGATATGGCCGGAGCGTAACCCCGCGCGCGGCTCGGGCTCCGTGCCGGCGAAGCGTCCGGCGGAACGGGCGTCCAGCAGCTGGCGGCTCTGGTCGGTGGCGAGCGCCAGGCGCAGCACATCGGCCTGCGGCACCACGCGATCCTCGGCGGATTTGGCGGTGAAGCTTTGCGCGGGGAACACCGGCACGTCGGTGTTCATGGCACGGCCTTCCTTGGTCCATTTGTCGCGGCCGCCGTCCAGCACGCTCACCGCCTCATGGCCGAAGGCTTTGAACATGAACCACACCCGCGCGGCGGCCAGGGCGCCGCCCATGTGGTCATAGACCACGACATGGTTGCCGTTGCCGATGCCGAGCGCACCGGCCTTGGCGGCGAACACGGCGGCGGGCGGGAAAGCGTGTTCCTTCTTGCCGGCGGGATCGGCGACATCGTTGATGTTGAAGAACTGCGCGCCGGGGATATGGGACTTTGCGTACTGCTCCAGGGCCGGAGCGATGCCGCCGGGCACGAAATAGCTGGCGTCCAGGATGCGCAGGTTGGCGTCGGAGAGATGCGCGGCGAGCCAGGCGGTGTCGACCAGGATGGGCGTGCTCATGGAGGTGGTCATGTTCGGGTGCTCCATTTGGCGAGGATTTTATCGCGGTTGAGGAAGAACCATTGGACGGCGATCAGGCTGGCGGCGTTCTCAAGGCGGCCATCCTCCAGCAGCGCGCGCAGCTGGTCTTCGGTCACCACCACGGCGCGGATGACTTCGTGTTCGGTGGCCACGCCAAAGATACCGCCGGCATTGGCGGTGGAGACGCGGCCCAGGTAGAGCTTGGTGGTCTCGGTCGTACCGCCAGGGCTCACCAGATAGTGGTGCATGGGCCACAGGCCGGTGACCGTGCAGCCGGTTTCCTCGTGGGTTTCGCGCGCGGCGACGGCCTCGGGCGTTTCGCCGTCCTCGATGATCCCGGCGGCCACCTCGATCTGCCAGGGATTCATGCCCCCGGCATAGGCGCCGACGCGGAACTGCTGGATCATCACGAACTCATGGCGCACGGGGTCATAGGGCAGGATCGCCACCGCATGGCCGCGCTCGAACACCTCGCGGCGCATGACGCCGGTCATGCTGCCGTCGAAGGTGGGGTGGGCCAGCTCATAGGCATCGATGCGGAAATAGCCCTGGAAGACCGTGGTCTTGAGGCGGATGTCCGGCTTGCCGGAGGGAGGTGTCAGATCCATGGAATTTATATTTGGCCGCGTTTCTGATCGGCGAACCGGCGACCACTTCGCCGGAAACGCTCCTAGGACTATCATGCCCGCCGGTTGAAACGGGAGTCCCGCATGTCAGATGTTGTGGTGAGAGATACCGGCGCGAAACTGACCATGGAGATCGCGGTCGGCGATCACCAGTTAATGGCCGACGAGGCCAAGGCCATCGGCGGCCAGGAGTTGGGGCCCGCGCCGCACGAGTTCCTGCTGGCGGGCCTGGGCGCCTGTACCGCCATGACCGTGAAGTTGTATGCCGCGCGCAAGCAATGGCCGCTGGAGCACGTGTCGGTGAAGCTGTCACGCCGCAAGATCAAGGCCTCCGCCTGCCCGGACTGCACCACCGCCACGGAAGGTGAGGTTGAAGAGATGACCCGCGAGATCACCCTGGAGGGTCCGCTGGACGCCGACATGCGCGCACGGTTACTGGAAATCGCCAACAAATGCCCCGTGCACCGCACCCTGACCGGCGAAATCAAGATCCGGACGTCTCTGGTTTAGAGTGTGTTTAGAAAGCTGTAACCGTAAGCTTTTGTTCATCGCTTTGACTCAATATGGTCCGCTTACCTTATTGCGTCCCCGGATATGGCCAAAAAGCCCGAACCCATCGACATCTTCTTCGAGATGCCGCTCAACAAGTGGGCGATCTTCGACAGCAAGGCCCTGGCCGGCTCCAAGGTCGTGCTTCTGCACGACCTGAAGCCGGTGGTGGACATGTTCAACGCCGGCGGCGTGGGCATCGGCATCCGGACGGCCTCTGAAACTATCAGCGAGCTGGGCCTCAACGAACATGACCGCCGCCGCCTGGTGGCGTTGATGAGCGCGCGCAGCTTCGACGTCTATTCGGTGCGCGCGGCGCTCAACGATTACCTGTCGGACCAGGAGTTGGAGCAGATCAAGCTCCCGGCCAAGGAAGCCGAGCGCCTGCAGCAGTATATGAGCAACTACTCGCGCGGGTTGCTGAAGGTGATCCTCGAAGGCACCGATGTGAAGATCACCGGCCGCTCGTCGCTGTCCTCGATCCTGGAAGGCGCCAATCGCGGCGCGGTGCTCAGGAACCTGATCGAGATCGCGGGCAAGCTGCGCATCGAGCCCACCGAGATCGTGGTGTATATCTCCAAATTGTCGGAGATCATCCTGGCGATTTCCTATTACCAGCGCATCTATGACTCCATGCTGCCGGACCTGCGCGAGATGCTGGTGGAAGTGAAGAAGCTGCACGACACGCCGGGCCTCGGCAGCCGGTTCGCGGGCATCAAGGACGAGACCCAGGTGGCGCTGGACAACGGGCGCAACACCATCGTCACCCTCAACGGCTATTTCGACCAGTTCCACAAGGTCGAGAAATTCTTCGACGACATCACGCCCGAGAAGTTCAAGTCCATGCGCGAGAGCGTCGAGGTGCACTACCGCGCCATCGGCATGATCGTGTGTTTCTGGCAGATCAAGATCAACGACTGGCGCAAACGCTTCTGGGACGAACGCGGCCGCCGGCGCGATTCAACGCTGGAGCAGAAGTACAACTTCTTCAAGGACACGATCTACCACAACCTCTTCACCATCGAGGACAACCTCGAACTGCTGAAAGAGGCGAAGCTGGATCTTTAGCGCAGGCTTCTGATGTGCGCTTCCTGTACGGTCGTTTCGATGGCCAGCGGATTGGCCTTGCGCACCGCGAGGATCGCGGCCTCGGGGTCCATACCCAGCTCCACCAGAATGCGCGCCGCCACCAGGCCGCTGCGCCCGCGCCCGCCGCGGCAGTGAACCACCACGTTCCGGCCGCTCTCAAGCGCCGCGCGCACGGCGGGGCCGTGAGTTTTCCAACCGTCTTCAAATTCCACGCCGGGCGCCTGGAAATCCACGATCGGAATCCGCAGCCAGGCAATGCCGCGCGCCTCCGTGGCGGCTTTGAGCCGCACCGCCGGGGTGGCTTTTTCCAGTTCGTCCGCTTCCATCAGCGTGATCAGGATGGCGGCTTCAAATGCCGCGATGGCGTCCATGTCCAGCGCCAGATCCCGGTGCCACGGGCCGGTGGCGGCGTGGGGCTGCTGCTTGCCGGGACACATGCACATGCCGACGCGGCCGGCGCCGGCGGTGACGGCGGGGATTTCCAGCGGATGGGTGAGGCTGGTTTTCATCAGATGATCTTCAGCACGTTCTCGGGCGGGCGGCCGAGGGCCGCCTTGCCGTTGTTCACGACGATGGGGCGCTCGATAACGATGGGGTTGCGCGCCATGGCCGCGATCAGGTCCTTCTCGGTCATGCTGTCGGGGGCGATGCCGGCGTCGTTGGCTTCCGCTTTGCGCAGGATATCGCGGGCCGGCACGCCCAGCATGGCGATGATGCGCGTCAGTTCCGCCGCCGAGGGCGGGCGCTTCAGGTATTCCACCACCGTGGGCGTGAGGCCCTTGGCGGTGAGGAGGTCGAGGGTCTGGCGCGACTTGGAACAGCGCGGGTTGTGATAGATGGTGAGGGGCATGGGCAACACACTCAATGTCATCCCCGCGCGTGACGCGGGGATCCAGGGTTGGAACCAAGGCGGGCCGCGGCACACACGACGCTCGCAGCACCGCACTTTGTACAGCCCGTCTTCCTTACTGCCCTGGGCCCTCGGGTCAAGCCCGAGGGCGACAGGAAAGGGCTGATGGGGAAAAGTTTACCCCGGACCGCACCATTCTGGCCCCGCGCGCGAAGCGTGCAAAACAAAAGGGCCGCGAAGCGCGCAAAACAAAAGGGCCGCGAAGCGCGCCAAACGAAAGGGCCGCGAAGCGCGCCAAACGAAAGGGCAAGCCGGCAGCAAGCCCGGGCCCGTTGGGAAAAAAGTTTACCCCGGAGCGCACCATTCTGGCTTGCATCCGGGGTTTTGGTCACCTGTGGTGGCGCGAGCGTCCCCGCGCCGAATCTGAGACTCTTAAGCGCGCTATTCCTTCACGACGCCTTTGACTTCGACGAGCTGCGAGGCGATCGCTTCGTTGAGTTCGTTGTGGGCGGCTTCCAGTTCCTGGATCTTCACCCGGAAATTCTTGAGCTGCTCCAGCTCCGCGTCAGTGATCGGCTGGCGGTTGGAGGCGATGGCGAGCGTGGTGCCGATGTATTTGGCTTTCAGGTCGGCGATCATTTTCGCCAGATCGATCAGTTCCAGCGGATCGATGACGTCGACATGGCGTTTCAGGGAACGGCGCATCTCGTCCTCGATGATATGGGTGATGTGGCGCGTGAACTGGCTGGCCGTGAGGGTGCCGCCGCGCACTTTTTCCATGGCGCGTTCGCGGGGCTTGTCTGCAACCGCGGCGGAGCCTTCGGACTTGGCGTCGGAGCGCCGGTGGGCGGCGATGAAATCAATCACGGACATGGGCAACATTCCTTCGCTATGACCTTGGGCCGCTTCGGCGGCCGCTGCGGTCTTATTAGCAATCAGCGTGCCAACCCAAAAATGCAGGAAAATGAGGGTGTTAGGTCAACCGCCCGGACCGGATTCCAGCCCTTATTGCCGCCCGTGGCCGCCGCGCTAGGTAACTGCTGCCGGGTGCTTGCCTCAGAGTGAAAATGCTCTAACGTCGCGGGTTGGGGCTCGCGCGCGTCATGGCGCGCGACGGAGTTTATTTTTTTAAGGGGACGTTAATGGCTGAACCATCCAAGGGCATCGGCAGCCGGCTTTTCATTAAAAAGTCGGTCGATCGCGCGCAACGCGAGGCCAACCAGCACAGCCTCAAGCGCACCCTGGGTCCGGTCAATCTCGTCCTCCTCGGCATCGGCTGCATCATCGGCGCCGGCATCTACGTCATGACCGGCAACGCCGCGGCGAACTTCGCCGGCCCGGCCGTTCTGCTCTCGTTCATCATCGCCGGCACCGCCTGCGCCTTCGCCGGCCTGTGCTACGCCGAGCTGGCCTCCACCATGCCGGTGGCGGGCTCGGCCTATACCTATTCCTACGCCGCCATGGGCGAGATCCTGGCCTGGACCATGGGCTGGCTCCTGGTGCTGGAATACGGCGTCGCCGCCGCCACGGTGGCCGTGGGCTGGTCCGGCTACGCCAAGAGCTTCCTGGCCGACCTGGGCTTCACCGTGCCCGCGGCGCTGGCCAGTTCCACCATCCAGTCGGCGGCCGACGCCACCGGCCATCTGGTGTTCTCCGTCACCGACAATATCAACCTGGTGGCGGCCGCCGGCATCGTCGCGGTCACCGGCCTGCTGGTGATCGGGGTGTCGGAATCCGCTTCGGTCAACAATGTGATCGTGTTCATCAAGGTGGGCGTGCTGGTGGCCTTCGTGCTGGCCGGCATCGGCTTCATCGAGCCGGCCAACTGGACGCCGTTCATCCCCGAGAACGAGGGCGGCTTCAAATACGGCATCCCCGGCGTGTTCCGCGCCGCCTCGGTGATCTTCTTCGCCTATGTGGGCTTCGAGGCCGTGTCCACCGCCGCGTCCGAAGCGCGCAACCCGCAGCGCGACATGCCCATCGGCATTCTCGGCTCGTTGTTTGTCTGCACGGTGATCTACATGATCGTCGCCGCGGTGCTCACCGGCATCGTGCCCTACAACCAGCTCGGCGTGCCGGAGCCCATCGCCGTGGCCGTGGACCGCATGGGCATGCCGACGTTCTCGTTCTTCATCAAGATCGGCGCCATCGCCGGCCTGTCGTCGGTGATGCTGATCCTCACCTACGGCCAGAGCCGCGTGTTCTTCGCCATGGCGCGCGACGGATTGCTGCCGCGCATGTTCGCCGTGATCCACCCGAAGTTCCGCACGCCGTGGAAGGGCACCATCCTCCTGGGCAGTCTGATCGCCATCGCCTCGTCCCTGTTGCCCATCACGATCCTCGGCGATCTGGTGAGCCTCGGCACCGCGTTCGCTTTCGGCATGGTGTGCATCAGTGTGCTGTGGCTGCGCAAAAGCCGTCCGGACCTGCACCGTCCGTTCACCGCGCCGGGCGGCGCGGTGGTGCCGATCCTGGGCGTGGTCTTCGCCGGCGTCATGGCGGCGCCCTTGATCATCGACATCGTCGTCAAGGCCACCTCGGGCGATCCGATCCCGGCCTATATCCTGACCAGCTATCTGGTGTTGGGCGCGGCGATCTACGCCTTCTACGGCTTCAAGAACTCGCGTATCGCGCAAGGCCTCGACATCCTCGACGACAACCCGCTGCCCGGCGTTCTGCAGGCCCAGGCCCACGGGCTCGACGAGAAGAAGTAAGCGCCGCGTTTCCAGAAAAGGCCGTCTCCTTCGGGAGGCGGCCTTTTTTCTGTCAGGCCTCGTCCTTGATGAGCGCCGGCGCGATTTCGGCGGCGTGCAGGTTGTCGCGCAGCGCGCCCGCCACTTCGGCGGCGGCGTGGGCCAGCAGGGCGATGACCCGGTCGATGGAGGGCGCGTCGGTGGTGGCGGGATCGGCCAGGGCCGCGCGCGGGATGGTGACGCCCAGGCTGGCGATGACCGCCGCGCCCAGGCGCACCGGCACCGCCAGACCGATATCGCTTTCGCGTTCCACCTTGGCCGCGCCGCGCGCGAGCGTCTCCGCCAGTACCGGCGCCAGGGCGGCGGGGTCGGCGTCCACCAGGCTGAGGAGCGCGGCGCGCGTCTCCGGGGCGATGACCGCCAGATAGGCCAGTCCCGCCGCGCTCCCGGTCAGCGACAGGCGCGGCCACAGGGCTTCGGGCGCGCCATCGCTCAAACGATGGGCTTTCATCACCGATCCATGCGGTGTGGCCAGCAGCAGCGGCCAGGCCAGGTCCTTGGCCAGCACCGCGGTGGCGGGCCGCGCCTTGGCGGCGATCCAGGTCTCGTCCTCGAAGCCGTCCGCCAGCCGGTGCACGCCGGCCAGCAGGTGGTAGCGTTCGTCATCGGCGCGCTGGGCGAACCCGGCGGCGGCGAGCGTTTCCAGCACGCGATAGGCCGTGGTGCGGGCAAGGCCCGTGGCGCCGGCGATTTCCGTGACGGTGGCGCCGGGCTGGCGGTTCAGGGCCTCCAGCACCGCGAGACCCCGGGCCAGCGCGCGGATCTGCCCGGGCGCCGAGTCCTGCAGCGATGCGTCGGGCCCGCCCAAGTCCGCGCCATCGGCGCCGAAGTCATCTTCATCCTGGTTGTCGTCGTCCATCACGGCTGGTAGTACCCGCTTGGATTCCCTACTGAGACGGCCCCATGTTACTGTGGCGTCCGGCGGGTGGACAGGCATTTGGCGATTACAAATTCGATCCCAGATTTGGCAATGGATGACGGCGGCGTGACGACCATCGGCGGTAGGGCCGCCATCGATCCCGCCGGCAGCGAGGCCGCGCGGCGCCAGTTCCGTGATGCGCTCGGGCATTTCTGCACCGGCGTCACGGTGATGACCGCGCTGGTGCCTGAAACCCAGGAACGCGTCGGCATCACCGTCAGTTCGTTCAATTCCCTGTCGCTGGACCCGCCCCTGATCCTGTGGAGCATCGCCAAGGATTCGGTGAGCTACAATTGCTATCAAATGGGCAGCGCCTTCGCGGTCAACGTGCTGTCGGCGGACCAGGAGGACATGGCGCTGCGCTTCGCGCGCACGGGCCGCGACAAGTTTGACGGCGTCACGCTGCACACCGGCCTCGAGGGCGTGCCGCTCCTCGACGGCTGCGTGGTCTACCTGGAATGCCGCACCGAGGCCCGCTACCCCGGCGGCGACCACGACATCATCGTCGGCCGCGTACAGCGTATCTTCAATATCGGCAAGGCCCCCTTGCTGTTCCACATCGGCGCATTGCGAGGTCTTGATGTCTAACAAAGTCGATCCCCAAACCATCGCCTTCGCCCATCGCCTGGCCGATGTGTCGGGCGCGGTGATCCGCCCGTTCTTCCGCGCGCCCATCGACGTGGACGCCAAGGCCGCCATGATCAATGGCAAACCGATTTTCGACCCCGTGACCGAGGCCGACAAGGGCGCCGAGCGCGCCATCCGCGCCGTGATCGAGGCCGAGCGTCCCGACGACGGCATCCTGGGCGAGGAGTACGGCGCGAAGCCCAGCAAGAACGGGCTGTCGTGGATTCTCGATCCGGTGGACGGCACCCGCGCCTTCATCAACGGCCGCCACGAATGGGGCACCTTGATCTCATTGGAGCGCGAGGGCGTGCCGGTGCTGGGCATGATCGACCAGCCGTGGCTGGGCGAGCGCTTTTTCAGCGTCAACGGCGTGTCGGAGTTGCATGAAAAAGGCAAGACCAGCCCGCTCAAAGTGCGCGCCTGCGCGGGCTTGTCGGACGCGCTCTTGTGCGCCACCACGCCCGAGGTATTCCCGAAACTCGGCTCCACCGCCTGGGACGCCTTCAGCCGCGTGGAAGACAAAGTGAAACTCACCCGCTGGGGCGGCGACTGCTACATCTTCGCCACGCTGGTCATGGGCTTCTGTGACCTGATCGTGGAATCGCTCTCGAAGCGCTGGGACATCTCGGCCCTGATCCCGCTGGTGGAAGCCGCCGGCGGCGTCATCACCGACTGGCAAGGCGGCGAGCCCGGCAACGGCGGCGGCGTGGTCGCCGCCGGCGACCGCCGCGTGCACGAACAGGCGCTGAAACTGCTGAATCCGTAGTCTTTCGGGAAGCCGTCACGGGCTTTATAGTCCTCCCTCCAATTTAGGGGAGGACTTTTCAAATGCGTTCATTCCGCACAACCGCCGCGGCTATCGTCGCCGTTGCCGCGCTTTTCGGCGCGCCCGCCGCTTATGCCGCCGCGGCGCCCGCCGCATCCGGCGTCGAACTCGACATGATGACCTGGGTGGAGATCAAGGCCGCCATCACCGGCGGCAAGAACACCCTTTTGATCTACACCGGCGGCACCGAACAGCGCGGGCCGCAGAACGTCACCGCCGGCCACAACATGATGGGCCGCCCGATCGTGAAGGCCATCGCCGAGAAGTTGGGCAACGCGCTCGCGCTCCCCGTTCTGCCGTTCTCGCCCACCGGCATGTCGGCCGAAATCCCCGGCAGCTTCAACCTCTCGGCGGAAACCCTGGGCAAGGTGCTGGAGGAACTGGCCGAGGACGGCGTGGTCAACGGCTTCAAGACCGTGATCCTCATGGGCGACAGCGGCGGCGGGCAAGGCCCCACCGGCGTCTACGCCGCCGTCGCCAAGAAGCTGGACGACAAATACAAGGACAAGGGCATCCACGTTTATTACGCCAACGAGTCCTACACGAAAGCTAACGCGGAGATGACCGAGATCCTGTTCAAGGAAGGCCACCCGCGCGGCGCCCACGCCGGCATCCTCGACACCTCGCTGATGCTGTATCTCGACACCGATAACAAATACGTGCGCCGCGACCAGTTGCCGACGGCGCTGGGCGATCCCTTGCTGCCGCCGGGCACGCAGCCCGATCCCAACGCCAAGCTGGTGAAGAACGGCATCTCCGGCGACGCCCGCAAATCCTCGGCCGAAATCGGCAAGCGCTTCTTCGACCTGAAGGTTGAGACCGCCGTGAAGCAGATCAAGGCGCTCACGGGTCAAAAGTAATTGGGGGCGAAGTAATAGCGTTAGATCAAGCGCGCCGCCGGTGACCGCCGGCGGCGCGTTTTTAATGGGCTTCATGCCCTATGTTTCGCGCGATCCTCTTCATCCTCCGGCCGGTCCGCGCCCGTTCTCTCGTGAGTCGATGTATTTTTGCTGAGGCAAAAACAGGAGCATCGATCCATGGGCAAAGCCAAAACCCGTAACCAGGCGCGCGGTGAGTTTCCGCGCCTAAATCTTTCGTCCGAGACCCGCGCGGCCTTCAACGACCTGCTGGCGGAGGCGCCCCGGCTGGGCCTCGATCCCGACCGCGTCGAAGCGGCGGGATTACCGGGCCTGCGGGCGCTGCTCGCGCTCAAACAGGCGGCCGAGAGCCGCGCCGGTAAAAAGCGCGACGCCCATCTGGCGCAGCTTCAGGGCACGGTGCAGCGCCTGCACTATCGCAAACACCCGGAGCTGGTGCAGCAACTGCAGGCCCGCGCCATGGCCCTGCAGGGACGCGGCGGCGACACCGAAGTCGCGCACGTTACGGTGGGCGAGATCGTGCTGCCCAAGGCGCTGCAAACCCGCGCCGTGATCCAGGCCCTGGGCCACGCCGCCGGCGCGGCGGGAATTCCGCTCAACCGCCTGCGTGTCGGCAGCGGCCGCAACGCCATAAATCCGCACACGGGATCAGCGGAGTTCTTCAATCCAAAGGACGAAGATCAAATGGAAGAGATCGTCGTCACCGCGCCGCGCGAGATGAGTGTCGACAATTCGCCGCTTTCGGTCGACGAATACGGCAGGTCACCGGAAGACCTTTCCAAACCCGATTTCCGGCGTGGACAGGGTGAAGCGCTGATCGGTGCGCTGCCTGGCATGGGCATCGCACGCGCGGCAGGATACGCGCCGCATTGGCAAGAGGGCGATGGGTTCATTCCCACAGGTGGCATCGAGAAGGGACCGAACCTGGTCGACAAAGTGCGTGACGGCAATTACGGCGATGCGGCGCTTACGGCATTGGGTGCCGTGGGCGATCTTGGCTACGCCGGTATAGGCGGTGCGGTCGCAAAATCGTTCGGGCAGATGAGGAATTACAACAGGGGCATGCGCGCAGCGGAAGACGTTCTTGCCAATCGCGCGGATGTCATGGGGGCGATGAAGGCGCCCGGATCGGGAATGGTAGATTTTAGGTGGAATGAGGGGCAAAGCGGCGGCTTGGAAAAGGTGCTGCGGCGTCATGGAGAGCAGTCTATCCGCGATGTCCCCGAAGTACTTGTTTATGGGCAGCGAGAGGCCGGTTTTACTGATCGCGGACGACCCCGCATGGAGTACAAGCTCGGCGACAAGGAGGTGGCATTGGCGCCAGAGTACTTTGGCGAGCCAGGCCATTGGGTGGTCACGTCATTCGATAGATCGAAGGGGAGGGCGCCTCGTTGAGCACGGCCGGCCCCATAAGCCGCCCGCCGAACCCTA
>CANJOI010000077.1 GCA_947475365.1 Fidelibacterota bacterium
CGAGCCGTTCTCGTCCTGGGCCGGTCCGGTCTCGCTCGCGCTCGGCGTGGAACACCGCTCCGAGAAGGCGTCGGGCTCCTCGACCGCGCTCGACAAACAGCGCGTGTTCTTCGCCGGCAACTACCTGCCGACGTTCGGCTCCTACAACGTCACCGAAGGCTTCGTCGAAACCGTCGTGCCGTTGGCCAAGGATACCGTCTGGGCCCGCTCGCTGGACCTGAACGCCGCCGTGCGCGGCACCGGTTACTCGACCTCGGGCACGGTCGTCACCTGGAAGGTCGGCGCCACCTACAAGCCGATAGACGACATCACCTTCCGCGCCACGCGGTCGCGTGACATCCGCGCCCCGAACCTGAACGACCTCTACAACGCGGGTTCGACCACCAATCAGGTCGTGATCGACACCGGCCGCACCGGTCAGGGCATCTCCTACCTCGGCACCACCCGCGGCAACGTGAACCTGGTGCCGGAAAAGGCCGACACCACGGGCCTCGGCGTCGTGATCCAGCCGCAGTTCTTCCCGGGCTTCTCGGTCTCGGCGGACTACTGGAACATCGACCTGTCGGGCGCCATCAGCACCATCAGCGCGCAGAACATCGTCGACCTGTGCTCGCAGGGCGCCGCCTCGTTCTGTCAGGCGATCAACAATGGCCAGCCGTTGAATCCGGTCGGTGGCTCCGCCGCCAACCAGATCAACATCCAGCCGTTCAACCTCGCCCAGCAGCTGGTGCGCGGCATCGATCTGGAAGCCAGCTACCGCACGCCGCTCGACGCCATCAGCTCCGACCTGAGCGGCAACCTCACGCTGCGCCTGTTGACGTCGTTCTATCTCAAGAACTACACCAACAACACGCTCACCCCGCCGACCGACAGCGCCGGTCAGAATGCCGGCGGCGGTCCGCCGGACTACCGCATGACCTTGTCGGCCGGTTACACCAACGACGCGTTCAGCTTCACCGTCACCGACCGCATCGTCAGCGCGGGCGTGTACAACAACACTTATGTTGTCTGCACCTCGGGTTGCCCGGTTTCGACTACGGCGAACAACACCATCAGCGCCAATTCGATCTCCGGCGCGATGTTCTGGGACCTGTCGCTGGGCTACAAGTTCATCAACGAAGGCCCGAACAGCGCCGAAGTGTTCCTGAACGTCCGCAACCTCACCAACAAGGATCCGGTGCTGGTGGCGGGTGGCCCCTCGGGCGTGCCTTACGATACGGTCACCACCAACCCGTCCAACTACGACTCCCTCGGCCGCGTGTTCCGCGCGGGCGTCCGTTTCAAGATGTAATCGAGGAATAGACAGCGTGCCTTCAAGGGCCGGCAGGAAACTGCCGGCCCTTTTCTTTTGACGCTTGCGTTTTTTGACCTGACCCCCGTGTGCGGTCACCGTTAAGCTGCCGGAGGAGGGGCACCATGACCGGCGAGGACAGTGAGGCGCGCGCTATGACCGCCAGGGCCGCGGCGGGCTACGACCTCGTGCCCTACAATCCCAATGGAACCGGCAGCCCCGGCCTGGATATCCACAACCTGTTCAGCGTGGCGTCCGTGTTCGGCGATTTTCCGCCGCGCCGTAACTTGGCGGTTCTCGACCTTGGATGCGGCGGCGGCGGCCAGATCCTGCGCGCCGCCGAAGCGACCTCCGGCCCGATCCTCGGGATCGATATCTCCAAAACCGCGTGCGACGAAGCGCGCAAGCGCTGCGCACACCTTGGCAGCCGTTGCACCATCCGGCAGGCCGATCTGCTCGATCTCGACCCCGCCACTCTCGGGTCTTTCGACGTCATCTACATGGTGGGCCTCTATTACGTTGTGCCGCCGGCGGCGCAAGCGCGCCTGATCGAGATCCTCGCGCGCTGCCTCGCGCCGGGCGGGGTGGCGATGATCAGTTATTACTCCCCGGATGTCTGGCGCTCGATCGACGCGCTCCGCCGCAGCATCCAAGGCGCCATCGACAGGACCGCCCCGCCGCGCGCGCGGATCGACGCCGCCCGGCGCCATACCGCCGAGCTGGCGCGCGCCGGACACAGCGGGGTGTCTGAACGCATCCTGCACCATGCTTTGACCTGCGACGAACCGACCTTTTTCCACGAAATGCTTGGGGAACTCCTGGCGCCGGTGACGGCATTGGAGTTGGAACACCGGTTGGGGCCGGCCGGCATCCATTTCCGCAGCGGGATGGTCCCAGGTCCTTATGTCGATCTGACTGGGCCGGCGGCACGGGCCGCGGCGGCCGACCAGATGCCGGGGGGCTATCACTACGCCGTTTTCGGACGGGCGGCGGACAACCGGGACTGGTGCCATCTGGCGTGGCAAACCCGGCTCCGCCGCGCGGGCGCGACGGCTTTTGGGATCGCGGTCTTTGTGGATCCCGCGTCGGGGCAGGCGCTGGAGGTGGCCAGCACCGCGACCGCGGGTCTTCTCGACGCTCTCGCCACAGGCCCGATGGCCTGGCGGGATCTGGAGGCCGCGCTGGCAAAATCGCCTTCGGGCACCGCCTCTCTAGCCTCGGTAAAGAAGGACTTTTTGTCCTTCTGGCTGCGGGGCGTCGCCGGACCGATGTGGGCCGCGGCCTAACAAATTGAAAGGAAAGGAGGTTTCTGTCGGCGCCTCTCCCGCGCGCGGGCTATATGCCGCTTTTCTTTTGCGCGATCGTTAGTCTACGTTAACAGGTAGTGGGGCAGAGTCCGCTTTTGCCCCACGCGTAGACGGGGCTGTCCGGAGCAAGAACGCTCGCGGGCGTAAGACTAAGCATAACAGGGGGTTTCTCGTGACCGATCGCGCCATGTTTGTCCGCCGTCTTGGCCTTGCCGCCGGAAGCGGCGTGATTTTGTCCGCACTGCTGGCGGCGGCGCCGGCGCGAGCCCAGACCGCGCAGGTCTCCCCGCTGCAGATCGCCGGCGCCACCCAGGGCCTGGTCATCAAGGGCAGCGGCGACATCTATGTCACGGCCGGCCCTGGCGGCACCTCCGCGGCCTGCGGCACCGGACCTTACTGCTACGACGAATCCATGGTTCACATCTCGCGCACCTCGACCGAGCTGACGGGGATGCCGGGGCTGCACTTCATTGCGCCGCCCCAGATCGGCGGCGACGGCAATGTCTGGACATCGGTCCAATACGTTGCGCCCGTGGGCGTGGGCCCGGGTCCATCGACCCATTTGCAGACCAACGCCGTCACACAGTGCGGTCTGGTCAGCCTCCGCGCGGACGATAACTACAGCTTCTATCCGATCGCCGCGGAAGTGTGCGGGCAGAACCGTTCGGACTTCGTCAAGGCGAATGACAATAATTTCTGGCTGGTGGGCGCCGAAAACCAGCTCCTGACCAACCTGCATCTCGCGAAAATCTCGGTCAACGGCAATTACACCCGCATACCCTTGACGCTCTCCGCCCTGCCGTCGTCCTACCCCGCGGTGGCCGACGACACCAAGGCCAACATCTGGTTTGCGTCGGCGGCCGGCAAGATCGCGCGCTACACCACCGCAACCTACACCGGCGGGCCGGCCATCGGCACCGTCACCGAGTTCAGCATCGCCTCGGGCCGCGTGATCAAGGCCTTGAAGCGCGGCCCGGACGGCAACGTCTGGTTCATTGAAGCCAGCGCCACCTCCACGCAAAACGACAGCATTGGGTTCGTGACACCGGACGGGACCATCACGGAGTACCAGGTCCCCGGCAATGGCGCGATCCTGTCGAAGATGATTTCGGGACGTGACGGTACGATCTGGTATCTCAATACCATCGACAGTGAAGCCAACACCGGTGCGGTGCGGGTGGGCCGTATCACCGCCGACGGCGCGGTATCCGAAACGCCGATTCCCGATTTCAGCACATTGGTGCGCGGATTGGGATTCCAGGACGGGGGACGCGCGATCGCCAACTGGGCGCTGGCGTCCGACCGTGCTTATTTCGCCCTCAAGCCGGCGACCACCCTGGCGGCGTGGGACTACAATCATTCGTTTATCGCCTCCAGCACGGCGGTATTCTTCCCGATGCGCGCGAGTTCGATTTACGCCAGTTCCCAGACCACATCGGGTTCGTTCATCAGGCTGTTCAACACCGGCACGGTTGCCGGCACCGCCACGCTCACGCTGCGCAACCCGGCCGGCCAACTGTTGGGCACCTGGACATCACCGACGATCGCGCCCAGCGCCGAGCTGCAGTACCACATCGGCGCCATCGAGCAGGGGGCGGGCATCAACCCCGCCAGCAACGTGCAATATTCGATATCGCTCGAGACGGCGATGACCGGCAATTTCCAGCATGTGCTCTATCGTCCGGCCGACGGCACGCTCACCAACCTTTCGACCTGCAGCACGGGCGTCAGTGCGGAAAGCCGCGCGGTGGGCGGCGTGCATTCCTCGCTGCTGGGCACGGGATTTCCGAGCACCATCGCCATTCGAAACACAGGTTCCTCTCAGGCCGGCGCGATTTTGGGCATTTATGATGCCCGGAATGGCACCAAGCTCGCCAACGTCCTGGTCGACAATACCTCCACGCGCCGCTTTGACGAGGCGGCGGTCGGTCCAACCGCCGCGGGCGCCACTACCGTGGTGACCATGAGCTATCTCGAAACCCAGGCCAAGGTGACCCCGCCGGATGGCGCTTACCACTATGTTATCAAGATCGAGAACAGCGACTTTACCGGCTTTATCCAGCACCTGGTGAACAACACCAAGCTGGGCGTCATCACCGATATGACGACGTCGTGCAGCTTCAACGGCGCCACCGGTGCGGCGGCCTCGACGGTGCGCCTGGGGCCGATTTTCAGCCCCATCCAAACCACCTCGCAATCGTATCTGCGGTTCTTCAACAGCAGCCCCACCGCAGGTACCGCGACCGTCGCGATCTTCGACTCGATTAGTGGCACCGCGCAGGGATCGTGGACTACGCCCAGCATCGGCGCCGGCGCCGAACAGCAGTACGCGATGGCGGATATCGCCACCAACCTCGGCGTGTCCACCACCAAACCCTATTACGCCATGAACGTGACCGCGACCTTTGGAGGATACGTGCAGGACGTGCTGTTCCGTCCGGCGGACGGCACCCTTACCAACCTCTCGACTTGCTTAGCCGGCGTCACCGCGCCGGCGGCGCGGCTCTCGGGTGTCCACACCAGCCGTATCTCGGGCTTCCCGAGCACGGTGGTCGTCAACAACACCGGCGGCAGCGCCAGCGCCTTCACGCTCGGGATCTACGACGCCCGCAATGGCGCCAAACTCGGCACCTACACGACCCCATCGATCGCCGCGAACGGCAGAGCCGCTATCACCGTCGCCACGATCGAGGCCGCGGCCAACATCACCCCGGCGGAAGGCGCCTTCCACTATAATATCCGCGCGGAAGGCGGGTTCTCGGGCTTCCTGCAGCACCTGGTGGATAACCAGCAGGCAGGCGTGATTACCGACATGACCACGGCTTGCGCGATCGCGCCGCAGTAAGCGCGGACGCTGAGTATAAAAAAACACCCCGCCTGGAAAGGCGGGGTGTTTTGCTTTCGGCCGGGATGTTGCTTCAGCCGGGACGTTGCTTCAGAAGGTCGCGATCGGATTGATGGGGGAGCCCGTGCCGTTTTTGATGCGCAAGGGCGATGCGGTGAACATGAACTCCCATCGTTTGCGCTCGGCCGCGGCCTTGGCCAGGGCGTCCAGGTCGCAGTTGTCGATCAGCTGCATGCCGAACGCCACGAGCAGGAAGTTGTGCACCGGCAGGTAGTCGTCGGGGTTGGTGATCGGGGTCGCCGAAGGGATCGGCGTCACGCTGAGCGCGGATTCACTTCCCATGATCGCGATGTCCCGGGCTTTGATCCAGGGCAGGACCGAGGCGTCCAGACCTGCCGATTCTTTGCCGATGTCCCAGGGGCCGGTCTTGGCGCGCCGTGTCCAGCGGCCGGTGCGGACGAACACCGCGTCGCCCGGCATGATCTTGACGCCCGCCATCTTTTCCCAGGCTTCGATGTCCTCGGCGTAGATCGGCGTGCCGGGCTCCAGGTATTCCACGCCCTTGAGGCGCGGGATGTCCACCAGCACGCCGCGCGTGAGAATGCCGTTCATGGTCTGGGTGATGGCGCCTTTCTTGGCGCCGTCCTTCACGGTGACCCATTCGTCGCGGCCGAAACCGTTGTAGAGCTTGCCGTCCAGGAAATGATGCCCCAGGGCGTCCAGGTGCGTATGGGCATAACCGTGGAAGCTCACGGAGAAGCGATCCGATGACGCCGCCGGGTTGACCCCGTTCATCGCATGCTCATAGGGCTGGGTGTTATCGATGGCTTTCTCTTCGTCGGCGTCGCGCGCCATGGAAACCGACACGCCGTCCTTCACCAGTGCCGCCGCCGCCTTGCGCTTCTCCGGCGTGATCAGGTTGAGGGTGCCTTTTTCGTCGTCCTTGCCCCAACGGCCCCAGTTGGAGAGGTCCTTCTTCCATTTGTCGAACTGAGCCTGGCTGACGGCGTGGGTTGTGTCAGCGGCATTGGCGGCCGAGAACATGATGCAGGCGCCGGCAACGGCGCTCAACAGACGGCGTTTCATGGCAATCCTCCCTGGATGAGGGACCAAGTCTGACCGATCAGCGGTCACCCTTTCAATAGGGAGCGATATCCTTCTAAACTCGGCTTACCGATTGTTCCAGGAGATCCAAACCATGCATTTTGCGCGCTTTCCCAGGGTCCGCTTTGCCCATCTGCCAACCCCGTTCGAGCCCCTGGAACGCCTGTCGAAACACCTCGGCGGCCCGCGCCTGTGGATCAAGCGCGACGACTGCACGGGGCTCGCCACCGGCGGGAATAAGACGCGCAAGCTGGAGTTCCTGATGGGGGATGCCCTGGCGCAGGGCGCCGACACTGTCATTACCCAGGGCGCCACCCAATCCAACCACGCCCGCCAGACCGCGGCGGCGGCGGCCAAGCTCGGTCTCGCGTGCCACATCCTGCTGCAGGACCGCACGGGGTTCACCAGCCGCGACTACACCAAGAACGGCAACGTGATCCTGGACCTGCTGTGCGGCGCCGAGATCCACCGCCACGGCGGCGCGGCCGATATGAATATCGAGATGGATGCGCTGGCCAAGGACCTGCGCGCCAAGGGCAAGAAGCCCTATGTGATCCCCGGAGGCGGCTCCAACCCCGTGGGCGCTCTAGGGTATGCCGACGTCACCATGGAACTGGTCGGACAGGCAAACGCCAAAGGGGTGAAGATCGACCATGTCTATCTCGCCACCGGCAGCGCCGGGACACAGGCGGGCTTCGTGGTGGGCATGGCCGCGCTCAATTCCGGCATCCCGACCATGGGCATCAGCGTCAAGCAGGAACGCGCGAAGCAGGAGGCGGACGTGTTCGCGCTCGCTCAAAGGACCGAGGCGCATATGGGCCTGTCCGGGGTGGTCAAGCGCGAGCATGTGGTGGCCGACAGCGGCTATGTCGGCCCCGGCTACGGCCAGCCGACGCCCGGCATGATCGAAGCGCTCAAGCTGCTGGCCTCACTGGAAGGAATTCTGCTGGATCCGGTCTACAGCGGGAAAGCCATGGCCGGACTGATCGATCACGTCCGCCAGGGGCGGTTCGCCAAGGATTCCGATGTGGTGTTCATCCACACCGGCGGCGCGGTGGGGATTTTCGCTTACCTTGATACATTCGAGTCCAACGCCTGAGTCAAAAGGCCGCCGAGGCGCACGCCGGCCCGTGACAGACGGTCATAGATGACCGGCAGTTGCTTCTGCTGATAGTCGGCGCCGAGAGCGAACGGCTTGCCGTGATCGGCATAGTCGACCTCGGGCGAATTGGCGATGGCAAGGCTCTCGTTGGCCCAATCCAGCGGCACCGATTTCAGCCATGCGCGGCGCCGGGCCTGGGTGATCTAGTCGCGCAGCTCATTGGCGACCTCGCGCCAGGGGCGGTGCAGGGCGGTGGTCAGGCCGTCATCCCACAGCCAGTGAAAGTCGTAGGCTTGGCCCAGGAAGGTGCCCTTGAACGTGCCGCCACGCCGGTCTTCGGCGTGGCCGGCGTGCAGGGGCTGGTGAATATCGCCGGCGATATGGGCAAGAAACTTGAGCGCCATGGCTTTCTCCCCCAGCGGCGCCTTGCCCTTGAGGACATTCGTGGTCCGGGCGATTTGCATGAGGGCGCAGCTCGCCGGCTCTTTGCAATCGCGGCCGATATCGATGGCCGTGGCGCCGGGCGGCACGTTTACATAGTGCCAGCCTTCGGTTTCCCTGTGGCCTTCGTCGCGATAGGCGTCGGCCCACAGACAGGATTCGGCGAAAGCGTCGCGTCCGTCCTGGCCCAGGATCTCGGCCATCCGGGCGCGGGCGGCCGGGGTGGTCTCCTCCCAGGCAATACCGCAGACGATGCGGTGATTGTCGCCGCCCCAGGCCAGGGCGGCGGTGGAAGAGAGAACCGAGGCCAGGAAGATCCAGGGGGCGATGCGCATGGCGCGCATGATCCCATCACTGCCCCTCACAATCAAAGACGATTGCGCCCGACTGGAACCTTTCCAACGTCACGGACCCATCATCTCATTGTCACACGCCCGTCATGACGCACCGGTACACCTCGCCAACGCTTTTCTAGTTTCACGAGGGGTTGCCAGATGACGTCTGCTTTGAAGCGCTTTTTGTTCTCCACCGTCGCCCTGTCCCTGGGCGCGGCCGCGGCACAGGCTGCGCCAACCGAGATCCGCTCGCCCAATATCATCAATGTGGCTGGATCCACCCAGGTCATCCTGAACGGTACAACCTTCATCAACCAAGGCCTCCAGGGCATGGGCCGCATCACCGCCGGCACGCCGGATTTCATGGGCGATACCTTCGGCGCCTTTTCGGGCATGGACATCCTGCTGTCCACCTGGCGCAAGAACGCCAGCGGCGGGTACAGCGGGACGCTCTACGCGCTGCCGGACCGTGGCCCCAACGGCGTCGGCCAGGTAACCTTCAGCGATTACGCTGGCCGCACCAGCGCCTTCACCATGAACTTCACGCCGTACACCGGCACCGCCGCCCTGCCGGCGGCGGTGAGCTCGCAGAACCAGATTTCCTTCACGGCCGCGGGCGGCATTACGTTCCGCGACTTCAACAACGCGCTGACGACCGGCCTCGATGCGAACGGCACCACGGTTCAGAACGGCCTCCGCTTCCCGAGCCCGGCCAGCGGACCCGGCGCCGGCAAGATCAGTCTGGATGCCGAAGGCATCCGCTTCCTGAAGGACCGTAGCTTCTACGTGTCCGACGAATACGGCGCCAACGTCTATTACTTCAGCCCCACCGGCACCCTGCAGGGCGCCATCCTGCCGCCGCCGGCCCTGCTGCCGCGCGATGCCCAGGGCAACTTCATGTACACATCGCTCACCGACGCCGCCGTGGGCCGGCGCTTCAACCAGGGCCTGGAAGGCGTGGCCGTCACGCCGGATTCCAAGAAACTGGTGACCTTGCTGCAGACCGGCACCTACCAGGACACCACCTCGAGCCAGCAGGACCGCACCAACACCCGGCTGATGATCTATGACATCAGCCAGACCAAGACCCCGACCACGCCGATCGCCGACTACGTGCTGCAGCTGCCGGTCTACAATTCCACCGGCACCGGAGCGCCGAACCGCACCGCTGCCCAGTCGGAAATCCTTGCCCTCAACGACAGCCAGTTCCTGGTGTTGTCGCGCGATGCCAACGGCCTCGGCCAATCCAATGGCGTCATCGCCTACAAAAGCATTCTCCTGATCGACACAGCCGGCGCCACCAACATCGCCGGCACCACCTATGAGACCAGCTACACCCCGCTGTCTCCGGGTGGCCAACTGCTGCCCAGCATCCGGCCGGTGCAGCAGGTGGAACTGGTGAATATGCTCAACGCCACCCAGCTCACAAAATTCGGCGAAAACCTCAACAACGCCGCACCTACGCGCCTGACCCTCGGCGAGAAGTGGGAAGGCATGGCCCTGGCGTCGGTGCTGGAGGAAAGCGCGCCGAACGACTACTTCCTGTTCGTCGGCAATGACAACGACTTCCTGGCCAGCAATTGCCTCGTCGGCGGCCAGAACTGCTCCCAGGCCGTCAACAGCGACGCCCACATGATGGTCTACCGCCTGACTCTGCCGACCTATGCCGACGCCCAGAACCTTGATTCGATGATCACCACCGGCCCGGCCATGATCGAGATGACCGGACAGGCGGCGGTGGGTGTCAGCAGCAACAACACCGGCAACATCGCGTCGCAGATGGACACCGTGCGCCGGGCCGGCGGCATGGGGCCGACCTATGTGTGGGTGAGTGGCGGCTACCGTAGCGCCGAATGGGACAAGTTCACCGGTCCCGGCGTCGCCGCCAAGCGCTTCGGCTTCCAAGGCACCTTCGGCGCGGATTTCGAGGTGATTCCGGGCGTGCGCCTGGGCGCCGCCGCCGGCTATGCCGACAACATCGGCAAGGTCTCGGGCTATAAGATCAACGCCAAAGGGTATGGCCTGTCGCTCTACGCCAGCGGCGAAATGGACGGCATGTTCGCCCACGGCGGCCTGACCTACACCAACATCGACCACGCCGACATCGCCCGCCCGGCCGCTTATGGCCAGACGGCCACCGCGGCCCCCAAGGGCAACGGCTGGGCCGGCTACCTGGAAGCCGGCTACATGTTCGACACCGGCATGATGAAGGTTGGCCCCGTGGCCGCCTATCGTTACGCCGATGCCACCATCGACGCCTACACGGAAATCGGCGCGTCGGGCGGCAACGTGATGTACCCGCGCCACGCCACGGTCACCGCCACCGGCAGCATCGGCGCGGAGATCTCGGGCAATTTGGGCGAGGTCTCGCCCTACGCCCAGGTGTTCTATAACGCCGCCTTCAATAAGCACGCCAAACAGATGAACCTGAAGCTCGCCAGCGTCACCACCGCCATGGCCACGCAGACCGTCGCCATCGCCAACACCAATGAGAATTCGGTGTCGGCCGGCGCCGGCCTTCAGGGGCGTTTCGGCACGGCGCTGTGGAACATCGGCTACGCCGCTGATTTCGGCGATAAGGACCGCAAGGACCAGATGGTTCGCCTCGGCGTCGGCTTCAGCTTCTAATCTGAAAAAAACTTCCGTGAGCGGAAAGGGCGCGGGCAGAAGGCCGCGCCCTTTCCATGTCTAGAAGCTGCGGGTCACGAACCAGAAACAACCCAACCCCACCAGAAACGCCGAGCTGACATCCACCACCAGAGGCCGGGGCAGGGCCATGCGCAGGCGCATGAGTCCGGCGGCCAGCAGGGTCGCGGTGACCACCAGGGTCAGCTGGCCGATTTCCACACCGAGGTTGAAGCCGACCAGCAGCTGGGCGAGGCGGCCGGTGGGAAGTTGCAGCTCGGTAAGAGCGGCGCACTGCGAAAGATGACAGCCTATGATGTTCCGGGCGGACCTTATGCCGTCCGGTAATAGGCCACGGTCAGGGCTCCAGCAGATGCCAGACGCCGTCTTCCTGGCCGTTGCCCGCCGGATTGCGCGGGTCATCATGGAACAGCATGTAGACTGGGCGCTTCTTGTACGCCCACTGCACTTTGCCGTCGTCGCGCTTAACCACGGTCCAGTCGCCGGTCGCCCTGGACTCCGCCTCGGCGTAGAGCGGCGGCCAGGCGAAGGCGCACTCCCTGTTACAATTGGATTTTCCGGGCATGTCGCGGTCGGATACGTAGAGGCGAAGGCCGGTGGGAAATTGGCGGTAAACCCAGCCGGAGCCCTCCTGCTGCAAGGCGACGACGCCCGGCGCTTCGAGTTTGGCCGGGGCAGCGACATCAGCCGCCGCGGCGGGCAGGGCCAGCGCCAACAGAACGAAGGTCACGTGAGGCTTCATAGAGGTGTCCTCCAGACGCAGGCGCGGTCAGGCGGCAAGCTTATCACGCGCCGCCGCATCCTTCATGCGCAAAGGCTTTGCGCACGGCCTGCGAGACTTTAAGCCGATGAGGAAGTTCTCAAAGCGCTTCAGGTGCTTCCAGTGCGGTTTTCCAAACCCAAGTCAACATTGCGGGCGCCATCTTAACAAAATAAATCGTGGGTAAATAACCCATAGACAGGGACCGATACGCGGGTAGGATTCTCCCGGTGCGATATCCATTCACGGGGAGAAGCTGGATGAACAAGACTTTCATTGCGACGGGCTTGATCGCGGCGGCGCTGGCGTTGCCGGTGTTCGGTGCCGAGGATGACGAAGGTGATGCCGCGCGTGTTGCCGCGCCGGCCAGCGGTGGGGTGGCGGGCGGCCTGGTCTCCGGCGGGGTAGTGCCGGGGGTTGCCGTGGGCGCGCCGTTCGATCGTGCCGGCCCCGCGTCTCTTTTTGCCGGCGTCGTCAACAACGCCGCCACCACGCAGGTGTTCCGCTTCGCCAATGGCGGTAAGAGCGCGGGAACGGTGAGCGCCACGGTGTACGACGCGGCGGCGGGAACCTCGCTCGGCGTCTGGACCAGCGCTTCAATCCCGGCGGGCGCCGCCATCGAAGTCACCGCCAGCCAGATCGCGGCGGGCGCCGCGCCGGCGCTCACCGCCGCGCAGCAGGCCGCGGCGCTCAACCTGGCCGTCACCGCGACGTTTCGCGGCACGGCGCAGCTGCTCAGCAAAACCACCAGCGCGCTCATCAACCAGAGCGCCTGCGGCGGGGGCGGAGGACTGGCCTATGTGGAAGGTCCGGGCTTCAGTGGCGCCAGCGGCGCCGTGCGTCTGGTGAATACCGGCAGCGCGGCCGGCACGATCACGCTGTCCTTGCGCAGCGCGGCCACCGGCGCTGAGATCGGCAAATACACCTCGGCTTCAATTCCCGCCAAAAGCGCGGTGACCCTCACCACCACCGCGCTGGCCGCGGCCGCGTCTCCGGCGGTGCCCGCATCGACCGTGGCGCTCAGCATCGTTCCCACGGCGGCCACGGCGCGGATCGGGCTGGAGCATCTGGCGACGGTGACGGGTTCGACCACGGTCACCAACCTGACGGCCGGCTGCGGCATCTGACGTAAGGATCTACCCAACCCACCCTTCCTTCCCCCCAACAGAACTTATGGAGGAAGGGTGGGACCCCACGCCAATCCCTTTTTGTCCTGGGCGCGTGTGGTCCGCGCCCGCGTAGAACATGCGGTCCCCAATAGCCCGCGACTATATGTATTCCACCAAGTAGTCATAACCCCATCAGCTTAAGTCACTGGCAAAGGGCAGGGGCCGCGCCCTATCCTCGGCGCTTCATGTTTCTGTATCGGGGATTTCCAGTGACCAAACTTGTCTCGCTTCTGGCCGGTGCCAGCCTGTTCGCCGTCGCCTCGGCGCAGGCCGCCAGCGCGCCCGCGGATTTCATCATTACCGGCGGTACGGTTTACACCGGCGCCGACCAGCCTCCGGCCACCGCGGACGTGGTGATCGTCGGTGACAAAGTGGCCTTCGTGGGCCCCAATGCCGCCAGCCGGTACACCGCCAAG
>CANJOI010000078.1 GCA_947475365.1 Fidelibacterota bacterium
CTACAGGGTCGCCATCGATCCGGTCCTGCTGGCGGCGGCGGTGCGCGCCGCGGACGGCTACCGCGTGCTGGACGCGGGCTGCGGCACCGGGGCGGCTGCATTTTGTCTCGCGGCGCGCCTGCCGCAGGCCCAGATCACGGGGCTGGAAATTCAACTCGCCTACGCCGCGCTGGCGCGGGAGAGCGCCGCGCTCAATGGCATGACCGGGCGTGTGCGGATTGTGGACGGCGATATCGCCGCGTCCGCGGACCTCGCTGCGCCGTTCGACGTGGTGATGACCAATCCCCCGTTCGGCGCCGAGGGTACACCGCCACCCGATGCCGCGCGGGCGACGGCGCATATGGAAAGCCACCTGGGGTTGGCGGCCTGGATCAAGGCTTGCCTGGCTCTGTGCAAGACCAATGGGCGGCTGGTGGTGGTCCACCGCGCGGACCGGCTGTCGGAATTGCTGGCGGCTTTGGCGCCCACCTGCGGCGACATTCGCGTGCTGCCGGTCTGGCCAAAGGCTGGGGAACCGGCGCGGCGTGTGATTGTGGATGCGGGCAAGGGCCGCCGTTCGCCCGATACCATGCTGGCGGGGCTTGTCCTGCACGAAGACGACGGGCGTTACACCGCGGCGGCGGATGCGGTCCTGCGCGGTGGGGCGCTGTAAATGGCCTCTATTTTGAGCGGGCGCCCCATTTCTTTTGCGGTCTTCACACCCTAAATTAGGCCTATGGAACTCCTGGAACAGATCAACGACCTGTTTGCCCGCTACGGCTTTGCGCGCGAGGCGACGCCGACGCCGGCGGTGGCGGTGATCCGCCTCACCGGGGCGATCGGCGTTGGCGGCATGGGCCGGCGCGGCCTGAACCTGGCCGGCCTCGACGCGGCGCTGAAGAAGGCGTTCTCCAAGCGCGTGCGCGCGGTGTGCCTGGTGATCAATTCCCCCGGCGGGTCGCCGGTGCAGTCCTCGCAGATCGCTAACCGCATCCGGCAATTGTCGCAGGACGAGAAGATACCCGTATTTGCCTTCGCCGAGGACGTGGCCGCGTCCGGCGGTTACTGGCTGGCGCTGGCGGCGGATGAGATCTACGCCGACCCCATGTCGGTGATCGGCTCTATCGGCGTGGTGAGCGCCAGCTTCGGGTTCCAGGACCTGATCGAGAAGATCGGCATTGAGCGGCGCGTGCACGCGCAAGGGTCGCGCAAAAGCCTGCTCGACCCGTTCAAGCCCGAAGACCCGGAAGATGTGCAACGCCTCTCCGAGATCCAGATGGACATCCACCGCCAGTTCATTGCCGCGGTCAAACGCCGGCGGGGCGAGCGCCTGACCGGCGCCGACGAGACCCTGTTCAATGGCGATATCTGGACCGGCGAACGCGCGCTGGAACTGGGGCTGATCGACGGCCTCGGGGATATGCGTACGATTATGCGCCGCAAGTACGGCGCCGACGTGCGGTTCATCATGATCGAGCGCCCCGGCGGCTGGTTCTCGCGCAAGTTCGGCGGTGGCGGGGTTTACGCGGCGGACGCGCTCCCGATGGGGGCTGGCGGCTTCGCCACCGACCTTCTGGCCGCGGTCGAGGAACGGGCGCTCTGGGCGCGTTTCGGCCTCTAGAGCGTGATAAGATGTAATCCCGCTCTAGATTTTTATTTGGTCGCATTTTTAGCGGCCGAACCGGTTTCCACTTCGGCCTAAAATGCTCTAGATGTTCAAACTCATCTTCACGGTTCTCGTCGTTTACGTGATCTGGTTCTCGTTCAAGAACTGGGCGCGCATTCAGGCTGCCTATAAGGAAGTCCAGGACGAGAAGGACCGGGCGGCGGGCATCGCGCCCCAAGGCAAATCAAAGTCCAAGCCCCGCCAACCGGTGGTGCAGGATCTGGTGCCCTGTCCCAAATGCGGGGCCTATGTGGCCGCGGGGACAGCCTGCTCCTGCGAAAAGGCCTAAAAGCCCCGATTTGCTTGATTCCCAAGGGGCTTACGGTTAGCGTCCGCCGCTCCTAGGAACGAGCCGCACATGCCAACCAAGCCATTGAATTTCCAGTCTCTCATCCTGACGCTCCAGAATTTCTGGGCGGAGCAGGGCTGCGTCATCCTGCAGCCCTACGACATGGAAATGGGCGCGGGTACCTTCCATCCGGCCACGACATTGCGGGCGCTGGGACCTGAGTCTTGGAATGCGGCCTATGTGCAGCCGTCGCGCCGTCCCACCGACGGGCGCTACGGCGAGAACCCGAACCGGTTGCAGCACTATTACCAGTACCAAGTGATCATGAAGCCCTCGCCGCCGGATCCGCAGGGGCTGTATCTCGACTCCCTGCGCGCCATCGGCATCGATCCCATGGCCCACGACATCCGCTTCGTCGAGGACGACTGGGAAAGCCCGACCTTGGGCGCCTGGGGCCTTGGCTGGGAAGTGTGGTGCGACGGCATGGAAGTGACCCAGTTCACTTACTTCCAGCAAGTGGGCGGGCTGGAATGCGACCCGGTGGCGGTGGAACTCACCTACGGGCTCGAACGCCTGGCCATGTATGTGCAAGGCGTCGAGAACGTTTACGACCTGGATTTCAACGGCCGCGGCGTCAAATACGGCGACGTGTTTAAACGCGCCGAGATCGAATACTCCGCGCACAACTTCGAGCACGCCGACACGGCGATCCTGTTCCAGCGCTTCGGCGATTGCGAAAAGGAATGCCGCGCGCTCCTGGACGTGAAGCTGTCGCTGCCGGCTTATGACCAGTGCATCAAGGCCTCGCACACCTTCAACCTTTTGGACGCGCGCGGCGTCATCAGCGTGACCGAGCGCGCGGCCTATATCGCCCGCGTGCGCGCGTTGGCCAAAAGTTGCTGCGAAGCCTGGCTCGCCAACGAATATAAGCGAGCTTAATCATGGCCGAACTGCTTCTCGAAATTTTCTCCGAGGAAATCCCGGCGCGCATGCAGGCGCGGGCGGCGGACGACCTCGCGAAACTCATCGGCGACGCCCTCAAGGCGCAGGCGCTGAACGCCACCAAGATCGAAGCACATGCGGGTCCGCGGCGCATCGTGGTGGTGGTGGACGGCCTGCCCGAAGCCCAGCCGGAATCCAGCGAAGAACGCAAAGGCCCGCAGGTGGGCGCGCCCGATGGCGCCATTCAGGGGTTCCTGAAGGCCAGCGGCCTGCCCAGCCTGGAGGCCGCGGACGTGCGCGAACTGCCCAAGGGCAAGTTCTATTTCGCGGTGATCAAGCGCCCCGGGCGCCCAACCGCCGTGGTGCTGAAAGAAATCATCGAAGCGGCGCTGCCGCAACTGCCGTGGCCCAAGTCCATGCGCTGGGCCACCAACCCGACGCGCTGGGTGCGCCCGGTGCAGGGCATCCTGGCCCTGTTCGCCGGCAAGGTCGTGCCGGTGAACTTCGCCGGCCGCACGGCGAGCGATGAAACCTATGGCCACCGGTTCCTGGCGCCCGCCGCCCTCAAGGTGAAGGACTTCGCCGACTACAAGGCGCAGTTGGAAAAAGCCTACGTGCTGGTGGAAGCCGCCGCGCGAACGAAAGTCATCGTGTCGCAGCTGGCGAAGCTCGCCACCGCCGAGAAGCTGACGGTGCAGGATGATCCCGGCTTGCTCGCCGAAGTCACCGGCTTGGTGGAATGGCCGGTGCCGTTGCTCGGCACCATCGACGCCGCTTTCATGGACGTGCCGGCGGAAGTGCTGACCTCGGCCATGCGCAAGCACCAGAAATATTTCGCGCTCAGCACCCCGGACGGAAAGCTGGCCAACCGCTTCGGTGTCATCGCCAACATGACCACCGCCGATCAGGGCGCCGCAATCATCGCGGGCAACGAACGCGTGCTGCGCGCGCGCCTGTCGGACGCCAAGTTCTTCTGGGTGCAAGACCGCAAGGAAAAGCTGGAAAGCCGCGTCGCCAAGCTGAAGGAGCGCGTGTTCCACGCCAAACTCGGCACCGTGTTCGACAAGGTGGACCGCATGGGTCCCTTGTCGGAATGGTTGGAGCGATACGTGCCCGGCGCGAAAGACTCACGCCGTGCCGCGACTCTCGCCAAGGCCGATCTGTCCACCGGCATGGTGGGCGAGTTCCCCGACCTGCAAGGCATCATGGGCCGCTACTACGCGCTGCACGACGGCGAGCCGGCTGCCATCGCCGACGCCGTGGCGCAGCACTATTCACCGCTCGGCCCCCAGGACCGTTGTCCGTCCGCGCCGGTGAGCGTGGTCGTGGCGCTGGCCGACAAGATCGACAGCCTGGTGGGGTTCTTCGCCATCAACGAGAAGCCCACGGGATCTAAGGACCCGTTCGCTTTGCGCCGCGCCGCGCTCGGGATCATTCGCCTGATCCTGGAGAACAAGCTGCGTCTGCCGCTGCTGGCGGCGTTTGAATACGCCCTGGGCGCTTATGACGCCAACGCCGACAAGGCCAAGGTGCCGCGCGAGTTGCTCGACTTCTTCGCCGACCGCCTCAAGGTGCACTTGAAAGAAGCGGGCGTGCGCCATGACCTGGTGTCGGCGGTGTTCGCGCTCGGCGATGAAGACGATCTGTTGCGCCTGATGGCGCGCGTCGAAGCCTTGGCCGCGTTCCTGGCCACCGACGACGGCGCCAATCTGCTGGTGGCTTATCGCCGCGCCGCCAATATCGTGCGCATCGAAGAGAAGAAGGACGATGTCAGCTACAAGGGCGAGGTTGCCGCCAGCCATCTGGGCGCCCCCGAGGCTGATGCGCTGCTGAAAGCCCTGGTCGCCGCTGAAGCCGAAGTGAACGCGGCTTTGGCGAAAGAAGACTTCGTGACCGCCATGGGTGCGCTCGCCACCTTGCGCCGTCCGGTGGATGCCTTCTTCGACAAGGTCACGGTCAACACCGATCAGGCCGCCCAGCGTAAAGCGCGCCTGGGGCTGCTGGCCCGGATCGCGGCCACAACCGGCCGCGTGGCGGATTTCGCTCAAATCGAGGGATGAGCTAAGCTCACGTCATCGCTTTCAGGGGAGGGCAGTGACGATGAACCGGCGGACATTCCTGACGACCACGGCGGGCTTTGCCGTGCTGGGCGCGCGGCAAGCTTTTTCGGCGGCCGCCTATGATCTCGTTATCAAGGGCGGGCATGTCATCGATCCCGCGTCGAAGATCAACGCCGTACGCGATGTCGCCATCGCGGGCGGCAAGATCGTCGGCGTCGCGGACAAGATTGATGCGGGCACGGCGCAGGTGGTGAACGCCGCCGGCAAATACGTCATCCCCGGCATGATCGATCTCCATTCCCACGCGGGCGCCACGGTGGGCGGCCCGGCGATGAATATCGCCGATGGCGTCACCGGCTATGTGGATGCCGGCAGCAAGGGCGCCACCAATATCGATGACGTGGTCGCGGTGGTGAAAGCCGGCCCGCAGACCGGGCGCGTCCTGATCAATATCGCCAAGCCCGGTGTGTCGGGCGGCGGACAAGGCGGCGGCGAGCTGATGGACATCGCCAACGCCGACGTGGCGGCCGCGAAGGCCGCCATCGCCAAACACCGCGATGTGATCGTCGGCATCAAGGCCCGGTTGTCGGCCAATGTGGCGGGCAAGAACGACGTCGAAGCCCTGCGCCGGGCCGAAGAGGCGGCGGGCGGGCTCCCGGTGATGATCCATATCGGCCAGTCCGTGTCGCCGCTGTCCCAGGTGATGGCGCTGCTCAAGAAAGGCGACGTGGTCACCCACCTGTTCGCGCCGCCACCGGAAGCCATCATCGATGAGGCCGGCAAGATCCTGCCGTCGGTGATGGACGCGCGGGCGCGCGGCGTGTGGTTCGACATGGGCCACGGCCGCGGCGGCCACTTCCGCTGGGATGTCGCGGAGAAGGTGCTGGCGGCCGGCTTCCTGCCGGACACCCTTTCCACCGACTGGACTCCGGAAGGCCGCGTCAGCCAGTTCGTGGATTTCCCGACGGTCATGTCCAAGCTCATGTACCTGGGCCTGTCGCTGGAGCAGGTGGTGGCCATGGCCACCAGCAATGCCGCCAAGGTGTTCGAGGCCTTCCGCGACAAGGGCACCCTGAAAATCGGGTCGGTCGCGGACGTGGCCCTGCTGGAGCTTCGCCGCGGCGAGTTCGAGTTCCTGGACAATTACCAGGGCAAGCGAATCGGGACACAGAAACTGGTCCCGGCGGGCACGGTCCTGGCCGGGAAATGGAGTCCCAGGCCCGCCTGAGCGTTATTTTTAAGGCTGTGACACAATTTCGCCTTACGCCCGTTGTAAGTCCCGCTTTCGTTCGCTAATCAAGCATGGCTTGATGGCGGAAAGTCTAGCTTACAGGAGCGGCGCATGCGCAACGATGCCTTGGAACGGGCCATAACCCAGGTTGGCGGCGTGGCCGCGTTGGCGCGGGCAATTAACGTTACGCCTCAAGCCGTTAGCCAGTGGGACCGAGTGCCCGCCGAGCGCGCCATCGCGGTCGAGAAGGCCACCGACGGCAAGATTACCCGCCATGACCTGCGCCCGGACCTGTATCCGGCGCCGGGGACCGCCGCTCCCCAATCCGCGCCCACCAAGGCTGTTCCCGGCCGCTGGGTCTATGGCTTTGGCGCAGGGAAGGCCGAGGGCAACGCCGGGATGAAGGACCTCCTGGGCGGGAAAGGCGCCAACCTGGCGGAAATGAGCGCCATTGGGATTCCCGTGCCGCCGGGCTTCACCATCTCCACCGAGGTCTGCACCTACTTCTACGCCAACGGCAAACAATACCCGGCCTCGCTGAAGAGCGAAGTGGACGCGGCGCTGGCGAAAGTCGAGGCGCTGATCGGCGCCGGCTTCGGCGACGTCAAACAGCCGCTGCTGGTATCCGTGCGTTCGGGCGCGCGCGCCTCCATGCCGGGGATGATGGACACCATCCTCAACCTGGGACTCAACGACCTGACCGTCGAAGGACTCGCCAAGCAGTCGGGTGACGCGCGCTTTGCCTACGACAGCTACCGGCGCTTCATCCAGATGTACTCCGGTGTGGTGCTGGACGTGGACCACTACGACTTCGAGCACTTGCTGGAAATCGCCAAGGAAGACCGCGGCGTCACGCTCGACACCGCGCTCACGGCCGATGACCTGAAGAGCCTGGTGCAGACCTACAAGGCAAAGGTCGAAGAAGTCAGCGGCAAGCCGTTCCCGCAGGATGTGCGGGCGCAATTGTGGGGCGCTATCGGCGCCGTGTTCAGCAGCTGGATGAACGCTCGCGCCATCACCTATCGCAAGCTCCAGGGCATCTCCGACGATTGGGGCACCGCCGTCAACGTGCAGGCAATGGTGTTCGGCAACATGGGCGACGACTGCGCCACCGGCGTGTGCTTCTCGCGCGATCCCTCCACCGGCGCCAATGTGTTTTTCGGCGAATACCTGGTCAACGCGCAAGGCGAGGACGTTGTGGCCGGCATCCGCACGCCGCAGCAGATCACGTTGCAAGGCAAGGCCGCGCAGCAATCCACCTTGCCCGCCATGGAAGAGACCATGCCGGTCATGTACCGCGAACTGGTGGCCCTGCGCGATAAATTGGAGAAGCACTACGCCGACATGCAGGACATGGAGTTCACCATCCAGAAGGGCAAGCTCTGGATGCTGCAGACCCGCGGCGGCAAACGCACCGCGGCAGCGGGCTTCAAGATCGCCGTCGATATGGCGCGCGAAGGCATCATCACCCAGGAAGAAGCGGTGCGTCGCATCAACCCGGCGCAGCTCGATCAGCTGCTGCACCCGACACTTGACCCCAAGGCGCCGCGCAAGCTGCTGGCGCGCGGACTCCCTGCTTCTCCCGGCGCGGCATCGGGGCGCATCGTGTTCACCGCCGAGGACGCCGAGGATTGGGTCAAGCGCGGCGAGAAAGTCATCCTGGTCCGGCGCGAGACCAGCCCCGAGGACATCGGCGGCATGCATGTCAGCCAGGGCATCCTCACCACCCGCGGCGGCATGACCAGCCACGCGGCGGTGGTCGCGCGCGGCATGGGCACGCCTTGCGTCTGCGGCGCGGGCGATATCGCCGTGGACGCCAAGGCCAAGACCGCGCGGGTAAAGGAAAAAGTGTTGTTCGAGGGCGATGTCATTACCATGGACGGCGCTACCGGCGAAGTGTTCGAGGGCAAAGTGCCCACCATCCGCCCGGAATTGACCGGCGATTTCGCCACGCTCATGGGCTGGGTGGATAAGATCCGCCGCCTGAAGGTGCGCGCCAACGCCGAGACCGCGCTGGACGCCGAAACCGCGCGTAAGTTCGGCGCGGAAGGAATCGGCCTCTGCCGCACCGAACATATGTTCTTCGACGCCGCGCGCATCCTTTCCATGCGCCAGATGATCCTGGCCAAGGACGCAGGCGGGCGCAAAGCCGCGCTCGACAAGCTGCTGCCGCACCAGCGTGCGGACTTCGTGAAGCTGTTCACCATCATGGACGGCCTGCCGGTGACCATCCGCCTGCTGGATCCGCCGCTGCATGAGTTCCTGCCCCATACCGACGCCGAGATCGCGGAAGTGGCCCAGGCGGCGGGCGTGTCGGAAGAGTCCGTGCGCGACAAGCTCACCAGCCTGCATGAGACCAACCCCATGCTCGGGCACCGCGGCGTGCGGCTCGGCATCTCGCATCCGGAAATCTACGAGATGCAGGCGCGCGCGATCTTCGAGGCCGCCGTCCAGGTGGCCGCCGAGGGCAAGAAAGTATTCCCCGAGGTGATGATCCCGCTGGTCGGCACCCGCAAGGAACTCGACATGATGAAACAGGTGGTCGAGGAAACCGCCGGCAAGGTGCTGGCAAGCGCGGGCGTGAAGCTGGAGTACCTGATCGGCACCATGATCGAACTGCCGCGTGCCGCGCTGCGGGCCGGCGACATCGCCGAGACCGCGCAGTTCTTCTCCTTCGGCACCAACGATCTCACCCAGACCACCCTGGGCCTGTCGCGCGACGATTGCGCCAACCTGATCGAGATCTACAAGGCCAAGGGCATCTACACCAAGGACCCCTTCGCCTCCCTGGACCAGGAAGGCGTGGGCGAGCTGATCCGCATCGCCACCGAACGCGGCCGCGCCACGCGCAAGGACATCAAGCTCGGCATCTGCGGCGAACATGGCGGCGATCCCGATTCCATCGCCTTCTGCCATGCGGTCGGGCTGGACTATGTGTCGTGCTCGCCCTACCGCGTGCCGGTCGCGCGGCTCGCGGCCGCCCAGGCTGTGCTGGCCTCGCCGCCCCAGCCGGAGTAGGACTCTCCGAGCGAATTCTCGGAGGTTTCCTATGTCCTCACCGGTGCCTCAGCGGCGTCTCGGCCGCAGTGGTCTGATCGTCTCCCGCCTGTGTCTGGGGACCATGCAGTTCGGCGCGCGCACCGAGGAAGCCGACGCGCGGCGGATCGTGGATCATGCCGCCGAACGCGGCGTGAACTTCATCGACACGGCCGACACCTATGTCAACGGCGTGTCCGAGGAGATTGTCGGGCGCGCCATCGCGGCCAAGCGCGATTACTGGGTGCTGGCCACCAAGCTCGCGGTGCCGATCCCCGGCGAGGGGCCGAACCGCAAGGGCCTCTCGCGGAAATGGATCATGGAAGAGGCCGACGCCAGCCTGAAGCGCCTCGGCACGGACTTTATCGACATCCTTTACCTGCACCGTGAAGACCCCGGTACGCCGCTGGAAGAAACCGTGCGCGCGCTGGGCGATCTGCAGCGTGCCGGTAAAATCCGCTACTTCGGCCTGTCCAACTTCAAGGCCTGGCGCATGGCGCGGGTCTGCGCGATCTGCGATTCCGAAGGCATCGATCGGCCCGTCGTAAACCAGCCCGTTTATCACGCGCTCAACCGCATGATCGAGGTGGAGACGCTTCCGGCTTGTGCCGATCTGGGTCTGGGTGTGTTCCCTTATAGCCCTAACGCGCGCGGTATTCTGTCCGGCAAATACGCATCCGGGGAAGCGCCGCCTGAAGGCAGCCGCGCCGCCGAGAAGAGCGCGACCGGACTGTATAAGCGTTTGATGGAATCCGAATTCCGGCCCGAGAACATCGCCGCGGCCAAGGCCATCGCGGCCCATGCCAAGAAGCGCGGGATCGACCCGACCGCCTTCGCCGTGGCCTGGGTGCTCGCCAATCCCACCGTGACCGGCGCCATTGCGGGCCCGCGCACGCTCGCGCAGTGGGAAAGCTACCTGGCCGCATTCGATGTGACATGGACGGCGGAGGACGAAGCCGCGGTGGACGCGCTGATAGCGCCCGGCACCACGGCGGTGCCGCAGTTTGCCGACCCGGCCTATCCGGTCGAAGGCCGGGCTAAAGTTTAGGTCTTGGGCTTCATGCTGCGCAGCATCTCGGCCCAGCTCTTGATGCCGGTGACGCGCAGCTTGCAGATGTCATCGTTCTTCACGGCGGGATCGTCGCATTCCGTGGGGGCTTTGCCGCCTTCGCCGGCGATGGACCAGCCCACCAATTTCCACTGTCCGGGTTTGGTCTCGCTGTAAAACTCGCTGCCCACATAGGCAATGGTCGGCGTCTTGGGGTCGACATAGGTGTCCATCACTTCGACCGTGCCCAGCAGCTGCTTGCGGACGGCCTCGGGGGCATCATCGCCCAGGCGTTCCTTGTCCACCTTGAGCGAGCCGATGAAGGCGAAGCCGTTGAGGGCGAGGGGCCCCGACATCAGCGTCGACAGGGGCAGCACCCACGGCCGGTCGTCCCATTCCTTGGCGGGCTCCTTGCCCAGCACATGGCGGCACATGTCGCGCAGGCCCGCGATGCGGCAGAAAAACCAGGTCTTATAGCCGCAGACCGGGTTCTCGACCGCGCTCTTGCAGCTGGCTTCCGGGTCGTAGAGGCCGAGCGGCTGCGGTGCATCCGCCGCGGCAAGTTGGGCTGAGAACAGCGCCGTGCTGAGGGCGGCGGCCAGGGCGATGCGGGCTTTCTTTTGCATGCAACAAGCCTATTCCATGGTGCGGGCCGGCGCCAGATCACGCTTCGGGGAGGTTCATCCACGCGGGCACGACCGGGGTGATTTTCGCCTCACCGGCGTCGAGAACGCCGTCCGGCGCCTTGCGCCAGGCGTCGAGGCGCACCAAGGCAAGCCCATGGCCGCCTGCCACCGATTTCAATTCTCCGGCGTCCGCGCCGCCCGCCGTGAGGGCCGCGCCGGCCTGCGCGGCGCCGGTGATGGTCACGGGCATGAGGCGCTTCTTGATGAGCGCGCGGTAGTGGGTGCGGGCGGTCAGTTCCTGGCCGATATAGCAACCCTTCTTGAAATCTACGCCGTGCAGTTCGGCGAAGCCGTTTTCCAGCAGCAGCGCTTTCTCGATCTCCATGTCGCGGCTGCCGTCGGGTAGTCCCAGCGCCATGCGATGCGCGTCGAAGGCGGCCGATGTGGCAGGGGTCATGCCGGGTAGCCTGCTCCAGCCAGCGATCTGGTCAGCGGTGAGCGCGGCGCGCACGCCCGCGCCGGCGAGGCGCGGATCGGTATAGAGAACGCCGCCGCCAAAGGCTTTGACCAAGCCGGGCTCGCTCGCCGTTTCCAGGGCGCTGGCGGCGTCTTCGCCCCAGGCGACGGCCACTTCATAGGGCGCGGCGGCGACCGTGACCTTGGCGCGCAGGCGATAGCGTGAGAGCCGCGTGACCAGATCGTCGCGCCGAGCGCGTTCGCACTCCAGGAGCACGGTGTCACCGTGGGGCACGGCGAAGAACTCATGCAGGAATTTCCCCTGCGGCGTGAGGAAGGCGGCCCAGGCCGCTGCGCCGTTCGCAACCTGGGTCATGTCGTTGGACACCAGGCCCTGCAGGAAGGCGATGCGGTCCTCGCCTTGGACAGCGATCACGGCACGGTGGGGGAGGGGGGTGAAATGGGCCATAGGCCGTTATGTAGCATCCAGGCGGCACGCCGCAAGTTTGCCCGCCGTAAGTTTGCACCCGTAAGTTTGCCCCGTAAGTTTGCAAGGGCCGGAACGGGCGGGGTATAACGAGTCATGCGCTACGTACTTGTCGATGATTCCATTCCTTACGATGGTTACACCTCCGGCCGCCGCCCCCTCGGCGGGGCGGAGAAAGCCGTGGCCGGCCTGGCTACCGCCCTGCAGCTGCGCGGTCACGACGTGCATGTGATCAACCGCAGCACCTACGCCCATATGTCCGATGGCGCCTATTACACGCCCTTCGACGATCCCATGACGCCCAAGGCGGCCGATGTGCTGATCGCCATGCGCAAACCGGCCCTTCTGGGCCAGGTGCGCGCCGCGGGGCGCCGTATTTTGTGGGCGCCGGGGCCGCCGGATTACCTCACCGCGGCCGCCAACAAGCCGCTCTGGGACTCGTTCCGCCCCGGCCTCATGTTCGTGAGCCACGCCCAGGCCCGCGCCTATAAAGGCCAGCTTAAGTATGCCGTCGTGGCCCCCGGCGTGCGCGCCGAATTCGCACCCGCCCCGCCCGCCTATCTCACCGCTGAACAGAGCGCGGTGGCCTATGGTGAGGATCCCGCGCAACCCACGCCCGAACCGCCGCCGCCGGTCGTCACGCCGCCGCATGCCATTGTCACCACGCACCCGTTGCAGGGGCTCACCTGGCTCCTCGATATGTGGCAGTTGGAAATTCACCCGCAGATGCCCAATGCGCGGCTGGCGGTGTATTCGGCGTCCTTGAGCAAGGCGATCAGCGCCGGCACCGCGCCGGATGACATCGTGCCGGTGCTGCACCAGGTTCAGGAAGCGGCCGAGCAGAACGTGGTGGTGGTCGATCCCCTGAACGACGAAGGCATGGCCGGGGTCTACCGCGCCGGCCGGGTGCACTTGTATCCCGGCAATAGCGCCGACTTCGCCTGCTGGACCTTGGGTGAGTCTCAGGCCACGGGACTCCCGGTCGTGGCGCGGCCCATGGGCGGTATCGAGGAACGCGTGGTCAACGGGCAGACCGGCTACATTGTGCCGGACACCAGTGCCTTCGTGAACGTGACACTCGAGATCCTGCGCAACGACGCCGTGCACAAGAACCTCAGCACGGCCGCGGGCGACATCACGCGCCGGCGCACCTGGAGCGATGCCGCCGCCGAAGTGGACGCCTTCGCCGCCACGTTGCCGGCGACAGCGTAGACCTCCCTTGGAGATCCTTTTCATCACCCATACGCGCATCGGCGACGCGGTGCTGTCGTCGGGCGTGCTCCGGCATGTGGTGGAAACCTATCCCGCGGCGCGCATCACCATCGTCTGCGGGCCGCTGGCGGCGTCCTTGTTCGCGGCCGTGCCGCGCGCGCGCGTGATCGTCATGACCAAGGAGCGCTTCGACGGCCATTGGCTGAGGCTCTGGAGGAGCGTTCGCGGTACGCGCTGGGATCTGGTCGTCGATTTGCGGCGCTCGCTCTTGTCCTACTTCCTGTCCGTCAAAGAGCGCCGGATTCTCGGGCCGGCGGATGATACCGTTCACCGCGTGTGCTATCTGTCGTCGGTGCTGAG
>CANJOI010000079.1 GCA_947475365.1 Fidelibacterota bacterium
GCCAAGATCAACTCGGGCGATCCGGTCTCCATCGCCGAAGTGGTGCGCGATCTGCACCGCGGCGCCTCGCAGCCGGAACAGTCCTACAGCGAACGCCAGATCTATGAGCAGGCGCTTGAGCGCCTCGCTCATGAAGTGGCGGCCGTCGAGAAGATCAAGCCGGAAGCGGCCACCGCCAAGCTGGAAAAGCTTCTGAACGCCGCCTAAGCGGTCTTCGGTCCGAAATGCAAAACGGCCCCGGGTAACTGGGGCCGTTTTTGCTTTCAGGTACGCATGAGGCCGGGATCGGCGGAGGGCGCCGCCGGCAGAACCCTGGCGATCTGCGCGGGGGCGAGCTTCATGTGACCCGCGAGCACCGCGGCGATCACGCTGCGGAAGTCGGTCGTCACGGCCAGGTCGCGCTTTTCGTAGAGCGACGCGGCGTCGAGGCCGGGCCAGCGGCCATGGATCTTGCCGCCATTGATGCCGCCGCCCATGACCCACATGACATTGCCATGGCCGTGGTCGGTGCCGCGGTTGCCGTTCTCATGAACGGTGCGGCCGAACTCCGACATCACCAGCACCACCGTGTCCTGGTAATCCTTGCCGAGGCCGGTTGCGAGACCCGCCAGCCCTTCCGCCAGCGGCTGCAGGCGCGATGCGAGCTGACCGTCACTGGCGCCCTGGTTGACGTGGGTGTCCCAGCCGCCGAGCGCGAAGAAGGCGAGGTTGATCGACGGGTCCTGCTTGATCAGCTGCGCGAGATGGGCGGTGTCCTGGCCGAACGTAATGGGCGAAGGCGCACCATTGTCCGCGGCCATCATGTCGGCCTGCAGGTCTTTCATCACCTTCTTATGGGACTCAAGGCCTTCGCGGTAGGCCCGTGCGAGGGTGTCTTCGCCGGTGTAGAGCTGGTCGAAGGCGGCGTTGATCACCGGCCGGTCGAGGGGAATGGGATTGGCGGCGGCCCGGCCCAAGGGCACGGTCGCGACATCCACCGGCCCCGCGAAAATTCGCGGCAGCGTGGGGCCGAAACTCAAGGCGCTGGTGGACGTGCGTTTGACCGGAAGTTCCGTGAGCAGGCGGTTCATCCAGCCGTCGGCGGTGGATTTCTGGCCGGGCGTGCCGCTCTCCATATAGTCCTGGGCGTCGAAGTGCGAGCGTGTCTCGTCCGGCGAGCCGCTGGCGGGCACGAACGCCAATGTCCCATCGCGCCACTGCGGCATCAGCGCGGCCAGTGCGGGATGCAAGCCGAAGTGGCCGTCAAGGTCGAGGGCGCCGCCATCGCGGCCCGGACGCGGCACGGCGATGGTGGGCCGCGCGTCGTAATACGCGGTCTCGCCGTGAGGCACGACCACGTTCAAGCCATCCACGGCGCCGCGCAATAGCACCACCACCAGGCGCTTATTGCCGCCGCCGGCCGCGGCGGCAAAGGCGGCGCGGCCGAAGGGAATCAGCGCCGTACCGGCGCCGGCGGCTTGCAGGAATTTGCGGCGATCAAACGAAACCATGATGCTCTCCTAACCGCGCATGAAATCGGGGCTGCCGAGGATCAGCGCCGCGCGCAGCTCCGGCTGCGCGGCGGCCACCACGGCGCGGGTCTTGTCGGAAATGCCGCCCAAGGTCGCGACCAGGGCCTCGGCATTGACGGGCGGCTCATGGCCTTGACGCCGGCCTGCGCCGCCTCGGGGGGCGGGTGGCTGATCGGCGGGAATTTCCGACAGCGGCAAGCGGCCGGCGGCCAACGCCAGCGCGTAGGTGATGCGCCGGGTCATGGCGTCGGCATTAAGCCAGGCCGCTTCGGTGCAGCGATAGCCATCGGGCGTGATGCAGCCGTAAATCGGCTGACCCAATTGCTGAAGCATGCCGAAGGCGGGGCGGAAGTTGCGCACCGTCGCACCGGTCGCGCGCAAGGACGACACCACATAACGCAGCGGTGTCTTGAAGCGTGTGTTGAAGGTGGCGGGATCGCGGAACTCCGCGCGGGCGAACAGGGTTTTCAGGACGGCTTTGATGTCGCCGTCGGTCTTGGCGAAGGTCGCGCCGCCGGCGTCGACCACCGCCGGCGGCGGTTCGTCTGCAATGAAATACTGCGCGAGCTTGTAGGAGATGCGCTTGGCCGTCGCGGGATGCCGGGCGAGCAAATCCAACGCCTGATCGCCCTCCGCTTCACCCTTGCCGGGGATGCGGTGGCCCAGCAACGTTTTGTCGGAGAAGTCGTGACGATTTTCCGCGAACACAAAACTGCCGCGCGGCGGGCGCTTGCCCGCGCCGCCGCGCTTGCGCCGCGCTTGATCATCGCCCGGCGCGGCCATGCGGCTACCGTCGCCGAAGCCCCAGCCGGTGAGAATCTTCGCCAGCGTAATGACGTCGTCCTGGCTGTAGCCGCCATCGACACCGAGGGTGTGCAACTCCATCAGTTCGCGCGCGTAGTTCTCGTTAAGGCCTTTGAAGTTGCCGTGCGCCCCTGGTGATCCGGGCGCGGTGTTCTGCCAGTTGTCGAGGTAGAACAGCATGGCGGGGTGCCGTGCGGTGGCGCCCAGCAGATCTCGGAACCGCCCGAGCACATGCGGGCGGATGGCGTCGCGCTCGTAGGTGCCGATCCAGACCCGGTCGAGGCCTTTGGCGTCGAAGACGTTGAAGTGGTTGAACCAGAAATCCACCAACGACTCTTCCAGCTGCCGCGGGCTGTAGACGGCGCGCAGGATGCGCGCCTCGATCGCTTCCGCCGGCACGATGCGGCCGCGCTGCTGGATCTCTTTGCGCTGCTCCGGATCCTGGACGCCCTGCAGCGCGGGCGGGCCGTATGCGATGAATGTCTCCACCGGCGTCATCTTCAACGTGGTGAGTTGATCGAGACGCGCGGCCACGTCCTTGGGCAACGCGGCCGCGGGATGAAGCTGCTCTTCGATCCAACTGTCCGGGCCGCGTTTGGCGATGTAGTCGAGATCGCCGGGCCGGGGACCGAACCCGAGGCGGTCGGCGAGATGGCGGGCTAAGGCTATGTCAGGCATGACGAACCCGGCGTTTGGGGAGAGAAGCGGCTCTTAAAGAGGACGCGGGACTGGGCCGATTCCTGCTCCATATGGCTGGACCAAACGCCCCGGCTTGAATTAAGACGCCGGTTCATGATCTTGACGCCCATCAAACCCGAAACGATGCCGGCCATTCTCGCGGTCTTTGACGCAGGGCTCGCTGCGTTTCCGCTCGCGCGCCGGGTTTTCCAGCGTATCGCCGCGACGGCTGACCTGTGCCCAGGCTACCACGCGGATTTACACGCTGGCCGTCACAAAGCTGTCGCGCTGGCGGAGGCGATGGGCATTCCGGTGTGCGACGAAGATCCTGCCGTCGCCTATTCATGGGACGGGCGCGTCATTCGCACGCGCTCGGAAACCAGTGTGGTGTTTCACGAGATCGCCCATTGGCAGATCGCACCTCCGGAACGCCGTGCGCTGCCTGACTTCGGCTTGGGCGCTGGACCGGAAACCGGTTTCGTCGACGAGGCCAACCGCGCCGTGTGTGTGGACTTCGCGACCAAAGAGCGCGAGGAGAATCTCGCCTCGCTGCTCGGCATCCTCTGGGAGACCGAATACGGCGAGCCCGCGATCCTGGCGTTCGCGGAGCAGAACTGGCTGGAGCTGCCCGAGCGCGCCAACACCCACGCGCATTTCGCGGAGCATTTAGAGATGCTGAGAGCCCGCTGCTTGGTCGATGAGGATGGAAGGCCGGTGCGCGGCTAAGGACTGCGAAGCGAATAAATGTACCAGGTACAATTAATTCGCTGACCGCGTGTGGTGATGCGCCGGCGATTGTTTAATTGTACCTGGTACATTTATTCGAGCACTGGCGCGGGAGCTACGCTAGCGCAGCAAAAACTTTGGTTTCCCGCCGGCATCTAAAATCCCCCACGACGCACCCACGGCACCGCCTTCGCGCGCGGCTTTCCAGGGTTGGTTGTAGGCCTCGCAGATGTAGTAATCCAAGCCGGCAGCGGCGCGGGCGAATTCGCGGACAAAGCGTTCCTGATTCTCCGGTGAAGGGATAGCGCCCTTGTACTGTGGTCCGGCGGCGGGCCAGCCGGTTTCGGCGATGACGATCTTCTTGCCCGGGAACGCCGCCTGCAATTCCTTGTAGCGTCGCAGCACATAAGGCACCGCATCGGCCACCGGCACGCCATCCCAATAGGGGAAGATATGCGCGCCGATGAAGTCCGCGTCGGGCGCGAGTTCGGGGTGCGCGAGCCACATGTTCCAGGTTTCGGCCGTGCTGACTTGGATCTCTTTGACACCGCCTTCCGTCAGAGCCGCCTTCACGTCGGCCATGCGGGCTTTGAGGGCAACGGCACTCTGGAACTTGCTGGTGAGGACCTCGTTGCCGACGAATACCCGGTCCACGGCGGTCGGTGTCTTGAGCACCGCCATGATGCCACGGCTGATCTCGTCGGCGTCTACGGCCGGATCGGTCTGGAGCCAGATGCCCACCGAGACCTTCAGGCCCAGGTCCCGGGCGATCGGCACGACCTGGTCGACCCCCGGCGCCATGGAATAGGTGCGCACCCGTGGCGTCAGGGCGGCCAGGGGCGCCAGATCCGCCTTGAGCTTGTCCAAGGGCGGCGCCACGGCGAATTCCGCCTCGGTCCGCACGTTGGACGGGCTGTAGGACAACCCCGCCAGGGGCCGGGATTCGGCGCCTTGGGCCTGAACGCCAAAGAACAGAACGCCACAGAGGGCCAGGACCTTAGGAAAACGCTTCGCCATGGCGGCATCCTAGAGGGTTTTCACGCGGGGCCGTCAAGTCCTTGGCCGGACCAGAGATTCGCCCTCGCCAGCGGCGGCGTCAGGGATTAGGTTCTGGCCCGATTTCAGGCCTAAAAGTTATGAAAAAGCCCACCAGGATCATCCGTGCCGGCTTGGACAAGAAGCGCAATGGGGGCGTGGTCAACACGCCGGTCATTCGCGCGTCCACGGTTGTCTACGACAGCGTCGCCGTCATGCGCGAGACGCACGAGAAATCGCTCAAGCGCGAGAAGGTCCTGTCTTACGGCCGCCGCGGCACCGCGACCCACTGGACCCTGCAGGACGCGCTGACGGATCTCGCCGGCGGCGCCGACACCGTGCTGACGCCCTCCGGCCTCTCGGCCTGCACCATCGCCATCCTCGGCTGCGTCAAAGCCGGCGACCACATTCTTGTCTCTGACTCCGCCTATGAGCCGACCCGGCTGTTCTGCAACGGGTTCCTCAAGGACATGGGTGTGGAGACCGAGTACTTCGATTCCTTGATCGGCGCCGGCGTCGCGAATCTGCTGCGCGACAACACCACCCTGGTGTTTTGTGAATCGCCGGGCTCGCACACCTTCGAGGTTCAGGACATTCCGGCCATCTCCGCCGCCGCGCGCGCGCATGGCGCCAAGGTGGCGGTAGACAACACCTGGGCCAGCCCCGCCTTCTGCCGGCCGCTGGCACTGGGCGCCCATCTCTCGGTGGAGGCGGCGACCAAGTACATCGTCGGCCACTCCGACGTGATGCTGGGCGCGGTCACAGGCACCGACGACGCCATCGCCGGTGTCCATAAGGCGGCATCGGCTATTGGTTTTGCGACATCGCCCGACGATGTCTACCTGGCGACCCGCGGTTTGCGCACCCTGGGGGTTCGCCTCAGGCAGCACCAGGAGAACGCCTGGGCCGTGGCGCAGTGGCTGCAGGCGCAGCCCGCGGTCAAGCGCGTACTCTACCCGCCGCTGCCGTCCGATCCCGGCCATGCCCTGTGGAAACGGGACTTCACCGGGGGCTCCGGCCTCATGGGGGTGCTGTTCCGCGAAACTTCGCCCAAGGCCATGGCCGCCATGATCGATGGCATGAAACTGTTCGCGCTGGGTTTTTCCTGGGGCGGCTACGAGAGCCTGATCGCACCCACCAACCCGCAACGGTCCGCCAAGCCCTGGACCGAGCCGGTGCCCGGCGTGCGGCTGCATGTGGGTCTGGAGGATGTGGACGACCTCATCGCCGACCTGGCGGCAGGGTTAGACCGCTTCCAGGCTGCGCTGCCCTGATCCCTCCCCTGTTTTCTTTGCATAAGGCTTTGGTGTCCCCCGTGTGGTGTTATTCGGCGATGTTGATGAGAGATGCGAAAAGGCCCGATTTTACGCCTTTTTTGATGCAGACCGCTGCGGCCGGCCGTAAACTTGCCCTCCTGGGAGAGGGACTTTGTGACATGGTCCGCTGCTCGCGGATTACACGCGGGAGAGACTGAGTCCATGAACGTTCAAAACGTACCCAAATCGGAACTCGACGCCATTGTCGTGCGCTTTGCCGGGGACTCCGGCGATGGCGTGCAGTTGCTCGGGTCGCAGTTCGCGCAAGAAACCGCGCTCGCCGGAAATTCGCTGGCGACCTTCCCGGATTTCCCGGCCGAGATCCGCGCTCCAACCGGCACCACCTACGGCGTGTCAGCGTTCCAGATCAACTTCGGCAGCCGCGTGGTGAAAACCGCGGGCGACCAGCCGGACGTGCTGGTGGCGCTCAATCCCGCCGCGCTCATGGTCAACTACAAGGGCCTGCGCAAAGGCGGCCTGATCATCCTCGATTCCGGCGCCTTCAAGGATAAGGAAATCAAGCGCGCGGGCTTTACGGTGGACCCGCGCACCGACGGCACGCTCAAGGAATTCCGCGTTCTCGAACTGGACATCTCGGCGCAGGCGCTGGAAGTGGCCAAGCCCTTCGGCGTTTCGCAGAAGGAAGCGCTGCGCACCAAGAACCTGTGGACGCTGGGTCTGGTGTCGTGGATGTACGACCGCGAGCTGAACTCCACCAACGAGTATGTCGCGCGTAAGTTCGGCGCCGATGATCCGGTCGGCCAGGCCAACCTCGCCGCGCTGAAGGCGGGCCACGCTTACGGCGAGACCCATGAAATCTCCGGCGACGTTTCGCCGGTGCAGATGCCCGCGGTGCAGTTCGAACCGGGCACCTACCGCCTCGTGTCGGGCGCAGAAGCATTGTCCTGGGGCCTGGTGGCGGGCGCGCAGTTGGCGGGCCTGGAAGCAGTGCTCGCGTCCTATCCCATCACGCCGTCTTCGCCCATCCTGCACATCCTCGCCAAGCTCAAGCAGTTCGGCATCACCACCTTCCAGGCGGAAGATGAAATCGCCGCCTGCTGCGCGGCGCTCGGCGCCTCCTACGGCGGTAAGCTCGGCATCACCGCGTCGTCGGGCCCCGGTATCGCGCTCAAGACCGAGGCGATTGGTTTGGGCATCGGCACCGAACTGCCCTTGGTGGTGGTGAATACCCAGCGCGCTGGCCCGTCCACCGGCCTGCCCACCAAGACCGAGCAGTCGGACCTGTTCCTGTCGGTGTGGGGCCGCAACGCCGACGCGCCGATCCCGGTGGTCGCGTCGCGTTCGCCCGGCGATTGCTATGAAGTGGCCATCGAGGCCGTGCGCCTCGCCACCAAGTACATGACCCCGGTCATGCTGCTGTCGGATGGTTACATCGCCAACGCCGCCGAGCCCTGGAAGATTCCCTCCATCAAGGACACCGCGCCGTTCCCGGTGGCGTTCCACACGGAGACCGAGGGCTTCCATCCGTTCCTGCGCGACGACAAGACGCTGGCGCGCGTCTGGGCGGTGCCGGGCACGCCGGGCCTGATGCATCGCATCGGCGGGATCGAGCGCGACTACAATTCCGGCAACATCTCGTACGACGCCGCCAACCACCAGAAGATGACCGATACGCGTGCGGCCAAGATCAACAATATCGCCAACGACATTCCCGAACAGGGCGTGGAAGCGGGCGAGCTGAAAGGCAAGCTGGCGGTGGTGGGCTGGGGCTCGACCTTCGGTCCCATCAACCGCGCGGTGCACAACATGCGCGCCAAGGGCTTCGATGTGTCGCATATCCACATCCGCCACATCTGGCCGCTGCCGCGCAATCTGGAAAGCCTGCTCAAGAGCTTCGACAAGGTGCTGGTGGCCGAAATGAACAACGGCCAGATGCTCACCCTGCTCAAGAGCCAATACCTGGTCGACGCCAAAGGCCTGCTCAAGGTCTCCGGCCAGCCGCTCAAGATCGACGAAGTGGAAAGCGCCATCCGCAGCCAGCTCGGCGCTCCCTAAAGGATCAAGATCATGAATGTACAAGTCGAACCCGCCAAGCTGACGCCCAAGGACTTCGCCTCCGATCAGGAAGTGCGCTGGTGCCCCGGTTGCGGCGACTACGCCATCCTGAAAGCGATGCACAAGGCGCTCGCCGACATGGGCGCCAAGCTCGAAAACACTGTGTTCGTTTCGGGCATCGGCTGCTCCTCGCGCTTCCCCTACTACATGGCCACTTACGGCTTCCACACGATCCATGGCCGCGCGCCGGCGGTCGCGACCGGCCTCAAACTCGCGCGCCCCGAACTGGACGTGTGGGTGGTGACCGGCGACGGCGATGCGCTCTCCATCGGGGGGAACCATCTGTTCCACGTGCTGCGCCGCAACGTCGATGTCAACATCCTGCTGTTCAACAACGAGATCTATGGCCTGACCAAGGGACAGTATTCACCCACCTCGCGCATCGGCCAGAAGTCGCCGTCAACGCCGATGGGCAGCGTCGATAGCCCGGCCGAGGCCTGCACCTTCGCGCTGGGATGCAATGCGCGCTTCGTCGCGCGCGGCATCGACATCCAAGCCAAGGAATTGGGCGAACTGTTCGCCCGCGCCCGCGCGCACAAGGGCGCCTCCTTCGTCGAGATCATCCAGAACTGCATTGTCTACAATGACGGCACTTTCTCCAACTTCACCGATAAAGATGTCGCCGCCGAGATGCAGCTGCATGTGAAGCACGGTCAGCCGATGCTGTACGGCAAGGCGAAGAACAAGGGCCTGCGCCTCAACACCAAGACCTTGCAGATCGAAACCGTGGTTGTGGGAGAAAACGGCGTGACCGCCGAAGACATCCTGGTGCATGACGAGAAAAACCGTGTGCTCGCGGGGCTGCTGGCGAGCCTGCGTCCGCCCCAGTACCCGGAAATCCTGGGCGTGATCTACTGCGATCCCGCGCCGTCGTATGAGGCGCAGGTTGTGGCGCAAACCGCCCAGGCCCGCGCCAAGGGCCCCGGCGATATCGACAAGCTCATGCGTGCCGGCAACACCTGGTCCGTCACCTGAGCCGGGATTAACCCATGTGGTTGCAGCGAGCCCCGTCACTGTGCGATAGCCGTGGTGACGGGGTTCGTGTTTCCGGGGGTGGGTTCCGGAAGCGCTTTGGGGAGTGGGCCTGAATGGCCGCGGACGACATTCAAAACGTGACCTACCCCAAGGGCAAAGTGCTCTTCAAACAGGGGGACAAAGGCACCGCCGCCTATATCGTCAACTCCGGCGCCATCGGCCTCTACCGCGAGGCCCAGGGGCGCAAGATTCCCCTGGCCACCGTCCGCAAGGGCGAGCTGTTCGGCGAGATGGCCGCGGTCGACAACAGCCCGCGCATGGCCACCGCCTTCACCCTGGAAGAATCCTCACTCATGGTGATCTCGGTCGACATGATGATGGACAAGATGAGGAAGGCCGACGGCTTCATCCGCGCGCTCATCAGCATGATGATGAGCAATCTCCGTCACGTGCATGACTCCCACACGCCCAAGTCGCGCAGTCTGGTGGACGCCGTGAACACGCTTCATCGGCAGAGCGAAATCGTTACCCGCTTCCTGCAGGCCGACCTGCCGACGCAGTTTCGCGCCGACCTGGAAGGGCGTCTCAAGCAGCTCGACATGGTGATGAAGGACTTGCGCCGCCTGGCCATGGCGCACCGCGAGGAAGACCGGCGCGAGGATGCAATCCCCGCCGAAGCGGACCTTCCGCACTAATCTGGGCCTTAGCTGTAGTTCGGAATCTCCGTCCAGCCGTAGCCGATTTCCGTCAGCATCTTGCCGGCGAAGGCGCGGGTGGTTTCGCCCACCTCCTCGCCGCCCAGGATCTCGTAGAACGTGCGTGCCGGGTTATCGGCCAGAACCCAGACGAACAAGCCGCGATAGCCGCGCTGCGACAATCGGTTGGCCGCGGCCATGAACAGGCGGCGGCCGTGGCTGCCGTGCTGATGGCTGCGCAAGACATAGAGCGACGAGATTTCCGCCTGAAAGCGCGGGTCGCGGTGGCGCAAGGGGCCGGCCGCGACAAAGCCGACCACCCTGCCGTCGTGATCCTCGCTCACCATGGTGCAGAGTCCGCTGGTCGGGCGCTCCAACATGCGTACCCAACTGACGGTACGGTTTTGGATGGTGAGGCTGTCCAGGTAATGCTGGGGAATGATTCCGGCATAGGTCGAGCGCCAGGTGTCCACATGGACCCGGGCGATGGCCGCGGCGTCGTCGACAGTGGCGGGCCGGATGGTCAGCATGACGCAAGCATAAGCTTTGTGAGACCGTTTCAACAATCGGGCGCAACAATCCGGCGCAACAATCGGGTCGGCAGGCCGGGCACGCGGGACTAGGGTCCCTCCAAGATAAGGAGTGACCGGAATGAATGCCCTTGCCACCATGGATGCCCTGATAACGGAAGAACCGGACATGCCCCGGAGCATCGACGCCACGGATTACCGGCGGATCTCGCGCGCCATCGAGACCATGGTGGCGGCCGTGTCCGACGGTGGTACACCGCCAGGCCTGGCTGAGCTGGCGGCCCAGGCGGGGCTATCGCCGTTCCACTTTCAGCGCCTGTTCAAGCGCTGGGCGGGCGTGAGCCCCAAGCAGTTCGCGCGATTCCTGACCCTGGAGCACGCCAAGACCACCCTCGAACAATCCGCCTCGGTGCTGAATGCCGCATTCGATGTGGGGCTCTCGGGCGGATCGCGGCTCCATGATCTGTTCGTCGCGGTCGAGGCCATGACGCCCGGCGAATACAAAGCCCAGGGGCGCGACCTGGTCATCCGCCACGGCGTGCAGGACACGCCCTTCGGCCCGGCCTTGATCCTGGTGACCGACAGGGGCGTTTGCGGGTTCGATTTCCTCGCCGGCAGCGCGGCCCGCGCCCTCAAGGAAGCGCGCGCGCGCTGGCCGCTGTCGCGCTTCGTCGCCGACGACAAAGCCACGGCGGCGGTCGCCGCGAAGATGTTTTCGCGCAACGCCCGCCGCAGCGGGGATGTGCGGCTGTTGTTGCGCGGCACGAATTTCCAGCTTCAGGTGTGGGCGGCGCTGCTGCGCATTCCGCCCGCGAACATCTCCACCTACGGCGCCATCGCGGCGGCCATCGGCAAACCCACATCAGCGCGGGCGGTGGGCACGGCCCTGGCCGCCAATCCCATTGGCTATCTGGTGCCCTGCCACCGTGTGCTGCGCGCGACCGGGATGTTCAAGAGCTACCGCTGGGGCGCCACCCGCCGGCACGCCATGCTGGCCTGGGAAGCCGCAAATAACTGATTGATTCGCCGGAATAATTTTTTGTGTTTGCGCCCCCTTGCGTGGGGCGAAATCGGGCTCATATGGACGTGTACGGATGCCCAATCGGGGTCCGTCGAGGTGAACGGCGCGGCCCGGGCGGGCGCGTCTCCGGAATGCGGGCTCCTGGTTTCGACGGGGGCCGCGATGATCTCCGGCGAACGGCCCGCTGAACTGCGCCTTGGATATTGCTCATTGGAGAATATCGATGCGTACTTTGGACCTTTCCCCCCTGTTTCGTGCGTCCGTCGGCTTCGACAGCCTGGCCCGCGTATTTGACGCGGCGACCCGCGTCGACGACCAGACCTTCTCTTATCCGCCCTACAACATCGCCAAATCGGGCGAAGACACTTACCGCATCACGTTTGCCCTCGCTGGCTTCGCGGAAAGCGATATCGACATCCAGGTCGAGAACAACACGCTCACCGTGCGCGGCAAGCAAGGCCAGGACAAGGACTCGACGCAGTATCTGCATCGCGGCATCGCCGGCCGTTCGTTCGAGCGCAAGTTCGAACTGGCCAACCATATCCAGGTGACCGGCGCGCGAATGGAAAACGGGCTCCTGCATGTGGATCTGAAGCGCGAAATCCCGGAAGCCCTGAAGCCGCGGCGTATCGCCATCAACGGCAATACCGCACCGGCGGAGAAGCAGATCTCGCAGGCGGCCTAAAACTTAACGCACCTATCCCCTTAGGTGACGGCGGGGACCGGGAAAATTTCCCGGTCCCCGTTCGTTTTTCTAAAGCAGGGCGATGACCAGCCTGCGCGCCTTCTCCCGGCGAAATAGGCCAGGCCCGTGAGGCACGCGAAAGCCGCCGCGGGGTTTATCCCGGTGGCGGCCCGGCTCTCTTACTGCACCACGAGCCGCACGGTCGCGGCGTTGGAGAGGCCGTTGGCGGTGCGGACAACGTAGCTGAAGGTCACGACCCCGGTGCGCGCCGGCGTATACGCCAGATCGTTGCCGATGCGCGTAACCGTGCCGTTGGCCGTGCCATCGGTGGCGGGCGTCGTGAAGCTGTCCAGTGTGGCCCCCAATGTTGCCCGGTCGTTGGCTGTGAGGGTCGAGAACTGGATCGTCGTCTGCGTTCCGACGGTGAACGACTGAGTCAATGTGTCGTTCTCCGCCTGTGGCGCCGCGGTGGCCGAGAGCACGGTCAGGGTAACCGTCCCGGTATTCGACAGTCCCAGCGTATTGCGGAGCTGATAATTGAACACCGCGGTTCCGGCCCGCACGGGCGAATACGTGAGTGTGTCGCCGGACCGGGTAAGGGTGCCGTTGACGATGCCGTCGGTGGTCGGCGTGCTGATGCTCTCCACCGTGGCGCCGTCAGTGTTGAAGTCGTTGCCGGTCAATAGCCGGAGGGGGATGTCCGTGGTCTGGCCGGCGACGAAACTCGAGGTCAACTGATCCGAGATCACGATCGGCGCTCCGCTGCCGCCGACGGTCAGCGTCACCGTGGCCTCGTTGGAGAGCAGGCCCGCACTGTTCTGGAGCTGATAGCGGAACGTCACCGTGCCGGGCCGCGCCGGCGTATAGACCAATCCCTCGCTTGTGAGCGCGAGTGTGCCGTTGGCGCTGCCCGTGGTCGTGGGCGAGCTGACATTGGCCAGGCGCGTATTGGTGGTGTTGGTGTCGTTGCCGGTGAGCGCCGCCAGCGGAATGGTGGTGGGCAGGCCGGCCGTGAACGCGAGCGTAAGCCTATCGCCGTTAGCGATGGGCCCATTTTCGGAGACGTTGACGGTGACCGTCGCGAAGTTGGAGGTGGTGGTGCCCACGCGCAGGCGATACTCGAAGGTCACCACACCGGGGC
>CANJOI010000080.1 GCA_947475365.1 Fidelibacterota bacterium
CCGTAGCGTGTGAAAGCCTGGGCGGTGCGCCCCGAGCGCGTCGGCAACACGCAATCGAACATATCGCAGCCGCGCGCCACCGCGCCGACGATATCCGCCGGCTTGCCGACACCCATGAGATAGCGCGGCCGGTCCTGGGGCAGATGCGGCGTGGTGACGTCCAGCGTCTCGAACATGAGCTGCTGGCCCTCGCCCACCGCGAGGCCGCCGATGGCATAGCCTTCGAAGCCGATGGCCTTCAGCTTGGCCGCGGATTCCGCGCGCAGGTCCGCGTGAACGCCGCCTTGGACGATGCCGAACAGGCCATACCCCGGCCGCGCGCGATAGGCGGCTTTGGAGCGTTCCGCCCAGCGCATAGACAGCGCCATGCTCTCGGCCACTTCCTTTTTCTCCGCCGGGAACGGTGTGCACTCGTCGAACGCCATGGTGATGGTGGCGTCGAGACCATCCTGGATGGCGATGGACCGCTCGGGCGTCAGCAGGTGCCGGCTGCCGTCGATGTGCGATTGAAAGGTGACGCCGTTCTCGTCCATTTTGCGCAACTTCGCGAGCGACATGACCTGGAACCCGCCGGAGTCCGTCAACAGCGGGCCAGGCCAGTTCATGAACTTGCGCACGCCGCCGAACTTGGCGATGCGCTCGGCGCCGGGGCGCAACATGAGATGATAGGTGTTGGCGAGGATGATCTGTGCGCCCGTGGCCGCCACGTCGCCGGGGAACATGGCTTTTACGGTCGCCGCCGTACCCACCGGCATGAAGGCCGGGGTATCGATGACGCCATGCGCGGTTGTGAGCTGCCCGCGCCGGGCTGCGCCGTCCGTCGCGCTGACCTTGAAATCGAACGCGCTCATGGACCTTCACGCTCCAACAAACAGGCGTCGCCGTAGGAATAGAACCGGTAGTGGCTCGCGATGGCATGGGCATAAGCCGCCCGCATGCGATCGGTGCCGGCAAAGGCGCAGACAAGCATATAGAGCGTCGAGCGCGGCAGGTGAAAATTTGTCAGCAGCAGGTCAACGGCGTTGAATTTATAGCCGGGGGTGATGAACAGGCGCGTGTCACCGGCGAACGGTTTGAGCACGCCGTCCGCCGCGGCGCTTTCCAACACGCGCAGGGACGTGGTTCCCACCGCCACCACGCGGCCGCCCGCCGCCCGCGCCGCCGCGACCGCCGCCACCGTGTCGGCGCCGATCTCGCCCCATTCGGCGTGCATGACGTGGTCCTTGGTGTCCTCGGCCGACACCGGCAAAAACGTGCCGGCGCCCACGTGCAAGGTGACCGTGGTCCGGTGCACGCCTTTGCGCTCCAAGGCTTCGAGCAGGGCCGGCGTCAGGTGCAGTCCCGCGGTCGGCGCGGCCACGGCGCCGTCGCGGGCGGCATAAACGGTCTGATAGTCGGCGCGGTCCTGGGCGTCGTCGTCACGGCCGAGATACGGCGGCAAGGGCACATGGCCCACCGTCTTCAGCGCCGCCATCAGATCGGGGCCGGCGCGATTGAACCGCACGGTCACCCAGCCCTCGGTCTTCGCCAGCACCTCCGCCGTCAGGCCTTCATCGAACGCAATGATGTGTCCCGGCTTCAATCTTTTTGCCGGGCGGCTCAACGCTTCCCAGGTGTCAGGCGTTTGTTGGCGATGAAGCAGGATCTCCACCGCCACCTCGCCGCGCCGGCCGTAGAGCCGCGCCGGAATGACACGCGTGTCGTTGACCACCAGCAGGTCGCCGGGGCGCAGCAGGCCGGGCAAATCCCCGATCACGGCATCGCGCAATGCCGCGGAACCTACCGCCAGCAGTTTCGCGGCCTCGCGCGGGTGCGCGGGCCGCTGCGCGATGCGGTCGGGCGGAAGCTCGAAATCGAACAGGTCTACGCGCATGGTGCTGGGAGTGGATGAAGACTGGGCTGAAGTGATAATTTTTGGAACGGGCTTGTCGTGTGAGGTCCCGGCTTTATAGTCGGGGCGTTATAGTCGGGGCTGGGGTTCTTTTCCAGCGACGGGCAAAAGGGGCTGACGGGGCGTGGAGTGGTTTGCGCATAAATTGGACATCTTCGTCGCAGCGGTGATCGTCGCCGCCATGGCGATCGCGGCGTGCCAGTCGCAGGTGTTCGTCATGCAGTACCTCGCCCGGCAGAGCGGCCAGCTCGCCGCCGCCAAGGCGGAACTCACCGGCGTCGAGACCGGCCTGCGCTACAAGCTCATGAGCGACACGGTGCGCCAGGAGATCGAAACCGGCGCCCGCACCCGGGCCCAGACGCTGCAGGCCAGCTATGACTCGGTCGCCCGCGGCAACCTGTTCGCAAGGCCCCTGATCCTGGCGCGCTCCGGCGACCGGACCTTGATGGAAGCCACGTGGCGCGATTTCGTGCCGGCGCTGCCCACGACGCCGGGCAGCATTGCCTTCACCATCATCGGCGTGGTGATCGGCTTTTTGATCTATGAAGTGATCAAATTTCCGTTCGCGCTGCTGATCCGCGAACCCAGACGCCGGAAATTCCGCAAACGCGGATAGCCGGCGGGCGCCTACTTCGCGGCGGCCAATTCGGCGGCCTTGGCGACCGGAGCCGCCGGCGCCGGCACGACCGTCAGCGCGCATTTGGGCGACATATCCACCAGCACGCCGACGTTCTGGTTATCGACCACATGTTGCAGATAGCCCGACAGCCCGCTTAGCGCGACGTTGAACTGCAGCGCGCCGCCGGCCCGCACCGCGGTCTGCAATGCCGGCACCTGAGTCTCGATCTGCGGCACCGAAATCTCGATGGAGCCGCCGCTGGGGATTTCGGGGCTCACCCAGGCGCCGATGGCGAGGCCGCTGGCCGGGTCGGTGAACGACAACGTCGCCTTGCTGGCGAACACGCCGGTATTCACCATGCGGATGCGCGACACATAGGTTGCCAAGGCCGAGGAGTGAATGTTCGGGATCATGGTGGCGTCGGTCACAAGGCCCGTGCCGCAGCTGGTCAGGTTCGCGAACACGCCCGCGGTGCGGTTCCACAGCACATGTTGCAGATACCCCGGGAATGTCGCCGCGATATCGAGGTTATAGCTGCCGATGGCGGTCAGGGTCTGGTTAGCGCCCGCGGCCGGCACGGCGTTGGTTTCGATGGTCTGCATCGACACCTGCGCCGACGCGCCGGGCGCGATCTGCGGGCTGGTCCAGGTGCTGACCAGCGACCCGGTGGGCGCGTCACGCAAGGACACCGTCACCGCGCCGGGCGTGGTCGAGGTGTTGAAGAACCGCAAGTACGACTGCCCCAGTGACGGGAAATTCTGGCTGACCACGTTGTTGAGGATGCCGCGGTCCTTGCCCTTGAGCTTCTGGATGGCCGCGGCCACCTGAATCTTGGGAATCGTGTAAGTGGCGCCTGCGCGCGCGAGCTGCAGCCCGGTTTGCTTCAGCATGCCGTCGATCTGATCGAAGCTCGCCTGCGGGAAGGCCTGGCGCATGATCGCCCAGGCGCCGGCCACATGGGGCGCGGCCATGGAGGTGCCGCTCTTGACCGCGAGGCCGGTGCCCGAGCCCGAGGCCGCGGCGATATTGAGGCCGGGCGCCATGACATCGACCATGGTGGCGAAGTTGGAAATGCTGGCGACCGTGGTGCCGTTGTCGCTGGCGCCGACCGTGGTGGCCGAAGAGATGCAGCCCGGGGCCGCAACCTTCCCTGTGGAACCGCTGTTGCCGGCGGCGATCGCGACCGCGATGCCCTTCTGGCGCAGCATGTCGATGGCCGCCTTGCGGGGATCGTCATCGCAGAAGCCGTCGCGCAAGGAGCCCGCGAAACTGATGTTCACGGCGGCGATCTTGAACTCGGCGGCGTGCTGGTTGACGTAATCAAGCGCATCGAGTGCCGCCAGGGAGTCGGTGACTTCGCACGGCGCGGGGTCGGGGCTGCAGTCGGCGACGTCGGTGTCGGTGGAAAACACATCGATCGGCAGCAGCTTGGCGCCGCGCGCCACCCCAAAGTTCGTGCCGTCGTTGCCGACCGCGATGGAGGCGACGTGGGTGCCGTGGTCGCAGCGCGTGCTGCCCTGCGGGCAATTGGAGGCGGCGCCCACGGCGATCACCGGCGCGGCGCCGCCAGGGCACTTGCTGGTGATGGTGGTGCCGAAGGTGTGGCTGAAACACGCCTCGCCCACGACTTTGCCGGCGAGCATCGGGTGGTTCAGGTTGAAGCCGCCATCGATTACCGCGACCGTGAGGCCCGTGCCGTCATAGCCCATGGACCACGCCGCGGGCACATCGATGGACGGCACCGACAACGTGAGGTTCGCTTGAGTCTCAAGCGCGGTGTGACGCTCGATCTCCACCAGGTAAATCGCCTCGACCGACGCCGACGCCGCGAGCGCCAGCAACTGGTCGCGGTCAACCTCGGCGGCCACATACGGCAAGGTGCGGAACCGGCGGTACTTCTCGACCCGCGCGGCGCGCAGGGCGCCGCTGGTGTTGTCCATGGCCTGATCCACGGCCTGCGCCTGGCGCACGGCGGAATCCCCGGGCGCCCAAACCCGCGCTTCCCCCATCTGGCCCATCACCGTCTGCCCCGCCATTGTCTGGCCGGTGCGCATGCGCATGATCACCCGCGCATGCCCGTCACGGCCCACGGCCTTCAGCGCATCGCCGACGTCGGCCACGGCCGGCACAGCGGCCAGAAGCGCCAAAGCGGCAACGGCGACGCCCGCGCGAAGCGGGGTAAGCAGGCGGGACAGAAGACGGGAAACGATCAACATACCGGACAACTTCGTGGCTTCGGACCTTAGAAACACAAACGCGCGCAGCGATAGCTTCGCTTGCGCGCCAATACCTTCCGAAACCACGTGCCGACTTTGCGCCGGTCTGACCTTGTGATCGGGGGCATTATGGCGACACCGCAAAGCCTTGTCCACGCCGGCGGCGCGGACACAGCCGAAAAACGCCCGATCTTGCGCATGGTTGCCTTAAAAGATCATAAACCCTTTTTTTTCAATGGCCTGGGTGTTAGTTTGCCGTGGTCATAGGGGGCCCATGGCTAGACCTGCACCATCTACCAATCGCTCGCCGCCTGCCGGGCTTTTGCTGGTCGGCATCCTGGCGGCCTACGCCGTGCTGGGGGGTCAGACCCTGCTTCATGGCCAAAGCCTGCCCGAAGAGGTCGCCGCCCTGATCCGGGGCTGGTGGTACGTGGGCGCCGCCCCCGGCACCGGGGTCAAGCCCTACACCACCGCCGACGCCACCTGGTCCATGCCGCTCTATTTCTACCAGATCGGCCTATGGCAAAAGCTGGCCGGCATCGGCCCTATCCCCGCGCGCCTTCTCTCCCTGGCGATCGGCGTCCTGGACGGCATCCTGCTGTTTTTGATCTGCAAGCGGCTCACCGCCAATACCGTGGCCTCGGCGGCGGCGGCTTTCATCTTCCTCGCCACCCCCGCCACGGTCTTTGCCTTCGCCACCGCCACGCCGGCGGCGACCATCGCGCTCCTGCATCTCGCGGCGGTGTGGCTGATCGTCGCGCATATGGGCCGGCCCAAGATCTGGACCAGCATCGCCATGGGCGTCATTTGCACGGCGCTGTTCTTCTATCGCCAGGACATGCTCCTGTCGGTGGTGGTGCTGCTGCCCCTGTATGTGATCGCCGCGGGGCGCGCGCACCGCGCCCAGCACGGCGCCATCGCCATCGTCGCGCTGATCGCCAGCACGGCCGGGCTTGTCATGCTGTTTCCGCCGCGGCTGACGGAATACGCCCTGCGCCTGCCGGTGCTTTACCCCGTGATCCAAAGCCTCGGCGGCATCGCGCCGAATTTCCAGCTGATGGACCAGGGCACCAGCGGCGCCAACCCCTTGGTCTTCAGCCTCGCGCGCATCCGCTTCATGGATATCGTCGAAGGCTTCGTGCTGCCCTACAGCGGCACGATACTCGCCACCCTCGCATTGTTGGTGCTGGCGGGACGGGGCCTGCGGATCCTGTGGATCCCCGCGCTTTATTTCCTGTGGCTCGCGGTCACCCACACGCTGGGCGCACCGGGATTCTGCACCGGCTGCGCCACCAGCTACGCGCCGGGCTATATCGGTATTGGCGCGCTTTCCGCCGGCCTCGCGCTGGCCTTGCTCGCGCGCCACGCCAAGGACTGGGGCATGCCCGCGCCGGTCGCGATTATTTCAGCCGCCGTGGTGATCGTGGGGCTGAACATGTTCATGCCGGCCCTGGCCAAGACCCCGCCCTATCACATGTATCCCGCCGCGCTCATGGGCGAGACCGCCACCGTGGATGAACGCGCCGACACGGTGGCGCTGGCGCGCTGGATCGCCAGCAACAGCGAACGCGCCGAACCGCTCCTGGCCATCCACAGCCTTGGCCGCGCGCGCCTGCCGGCGCTGCCGTGGGCCGTCTTCCTGTCCGGCCACCTGATGCCGGTGCAGAGCTTCGACCCGCCGTCGACCCGGCGCATCCTGAGCCCGCGTCTGACGGCGGCCCAGAAGGAACGCGTGCAGGCGGCGCTTGAGGCGGAGTCCCTCTGGACCGACGAAACCTTGCGCCGCTGGGTAGAGCGCGACTACGACCTGGTCCTGTTCCAGCACGACGACACCCTCAATCAAGCCGCGCTGCTGGGCTCCATCACCGCCCGCTTCGATCTGGTGGGAACCACGCGTTACCGCGAGCAGGACATTTCCTTGTACAAGCGCAAGGCCGCGCAATAGTTTGTCGCGCGCTTGAACGCGCGCATATCAGTCCGCGCTCGAGCGCGCGCAATATCGGTGCGCGCTTGAACGCGCGCAACATTGGTGCCCATGGCCGATCAAGCTTCCTCCCCGCGAAAGCTCGCACCCTGGCCGTGGCACGGCGATGACGAAATCGCCGCCGCCGCCGATGTTCTAAGGTCGGGCCGCGTGAACTATTGGACAGGCGACGAAGGCCGCGCCTTCGAAGCCGACTACGCAAGGGCCACGCGCACTCAACACGGCCTCGCGGTGGCCAACGGCACGCTGGCGCTGGAATTGGCGCTGTATGGCCTTGGCATCGGCCCGGGCGACGACGTGCTGGTTCCGGCCAGGACCTTTGTCGCCACCGCCTCCGCCGTGACGCAGCGCGGCGGGCGCCCGATCGTGTGCGACGTCGACCCCATCTCCGGCAATCTCACCGCCGAGGCCTGCATGGCCGCCATGACGCCGCGCACCAAGGCCATCATTGCCGTCCACCTCGCCGGCTGGCCGGCGGACATGGAGATGCTCATGGCCTTCGCCAGCCAGTACGGGCTGAAGGTGATCGAGGATTGCGCGCAGGCGCACGGCGCCGAGGACCAGGGCCGGCCCGTGGGCGGTATCGGCCATATGGGCTGTTTCTCGTTCTGCCAGGACAAAATCATCACCACCGGCGGCGAAGGCGGCATGGTGGTGACCAACGATTCCGACGCGTACCGCAAGATGTGGTCCTACCGCGACCACGGCAAGGATTTCATCCGCGCCCAGACACCCGATCCGGCGCCGGGATTCAAATGGCTGGTGGATGCCTTCGGCACCAACTGGCGCCTGACCGAACTGCAGGCCGCCCTCGGCCGCATCCAGTTGCGCAAGCTGCCCGCCTGGGTCAGCACGCGGCGTGCCAACGCGGCGATGATCGCCGATGCGCTGCGCGGCCTCCCCGGTGTCAGCGTCCCCGTGCCCGCCGCGACGGCGGCGCACGCCTATTATCGCCAAACCCTGTTGATTGATCCCGCCGCGCTCAAACCAGACTGGTCGCGGGATCGCATCTGCGCCGAACTGGACACGCGCGGCGTGCCGGCGCGGGTCGGCGCGTGTCCCGATATCTCGCGGGAAAAGGCCTTCGCCAAGGCCAAGCTCCCGCCCTTGCCGCATCCGCAGGCTGAGGCTTTGGGCCAGCGGACGATCGTCCTGCCGGTGCATCCGACACTGACGGCGGAGGATGTGACTTTTGTGGCAACCGAAACCGCCGGCATGTTGCGGTCGGCGCTGCGCTAGAATCACGCGCCTCACGCCTGTATAACGGCGTCATGGTGAATACCTCGGCGCGCGAAAATGGAAACGGAAGTCTGCATGTCCTTGTGCTTGACCCGCTGTTCCGCCTGCCCGATAAGCCCGGCCCTACCCGCACCCACGGCATCGCGAAGCGTCTAATCCAGGCGGGTCACCGCGTCAGCGTGCTCACAACCGGCGCCGCACTGCCGGACACCGGCGCGCGCGAAGTGGACGGCATTCGCATCGATGTCATCCCGGAACCGCCCGCCCGCTATGGTTTTCCGCCGGCCGACGGCGCCTTCGGGCGCGTGCTGCCGTGGCGCATCTGGGCGCATAAGGATGTCGACGTGGTCCTCGCGGCTGACTGCCCGCCGCCGGCGCTGTTCGCCGCCATGATCTTCTGCGCCAAGCGCGCGGCGCCGCTGCTGCTTGATATCCGGCGCCTTCCCAGCGACCAGACGCCCGCCCAGTTCCTGCCCGCGGCCCTGGCCGCCGCCGGGCGCGGTATCTCAAGAACAGCGGCGAAGTTCGCGCGCCGGGTTTTCGCCCTGTCGCCGGAGATCCGCGAACGTCTGGTCGATCAGGGCCTTCCGCCCGCGCGCGTCACCGTCAACCCGTTGGCGGCCGATGCGACCTTGGCGGCGCCAAGCGAAGGTGAAAGCCCGTTGCCGGTGACCGGCCGCGTCCTGCTGTACGCCGGTCCGTTCGCCGCCGAAGGCGCGGAACGTCTGGTGCATGTCGCCAAGGCCGTGGAGCCCGGCCAGCCGGATGCGTTCCACATCGTCCTGTGCGGCGACGGCCCCGGACGCTCGCGCCTGGAAACCCTGGCGCGCGATGCTGGCGTGCTGGAGAAGACCTTGTGGATCGCGCCGCCGCTGGCTCCGCGCACGCGCGGCGTCGCGTTCGCCGCCGCCGCGGCCGTGGTGGCACCCTCACTTCACGACGATATGGAGGTGTCGGCGGCGTTCTTCGACGGCTTGGCCGCCGGGAAGCCCATGGTGGTCTGGGGCAGCGGCCCGAACCGCGAGCTCATCGAATCCCGCGCCGCCGGCATCGGTTTGCCCGCGGACCCGGCGGTCGCGGCGCGCGAACTCACCGATTTCCTGCGCGACGCCGACGGCCTGCGCCGCGCCGGCCAACAGTCCCTGGCGTTGGCGGGCGGCCGCTTCGCCGTGGACCGCACGACGTCGGAGATCCGCACCGCCATCGAGGAAGCCGCCGCGGCGGCGCCGCGCCTTGCCGTCTTGCGCGAGCGCATGTTGCGCGGCAAGCGCCTCATCGACATTATGGTTTCGGCGGCAGGCCTCGTCCTGCTGTCGCCGGTGATGGCCGCCATTGCCGTCGCCATCACGATCAAGATGGGCTGGCCGCCGGTGTTCACGCAGATCCGCCCAGGGCTGAAGGGCGAAACCTTCCGCATCTATAAATTCCGCACCATGACCAACGCCACGGATGCGGCGGGCGCGCCGCTGGCGGACGAAGCGCGGCTGACCCCGCTCGGCAAGTTCCTGCGCCGCACGTCGCTGGATGAATTGCCGGAGTTGTTCAATGTGCTCAAGGGCGACATGAGCTTGGTGGGCCCGCGGCCGCTGTTGCCGGAATACATTCCCCACTACACCAGCGAACAGCGCCGGCGCCACGAGCTGCGCCCCGGCATCACCGGCTGGTCGCAGGTCAACGGCCGCAACGCCGCGAGCTGGGAAGACCGCTTCAAGCTCGACGTCTGGTACGTCGACAACCTGAGCCTGTGGCTCGACGTCAAAATCATCCTGAAAACCTTCTGGATCGCCGTCACCGGCGCGGGCGTAAACGCCCCTGGCCACGCCACCATGCCGCGCTTCGATGAGGTCGTGGCCCGGCGTGAAGGCGCCGAGGATATTTAACGAAGAGACACGCGGATGCCGCGGCGGCGCCGCCCCCTTGCAGGGACGCGCGGCGCGCCTTTGCGCTAGCGCTTGCGGTTGGTGAGGGCGAAGGCGCCCGCGACGGCGCCGACGGTGACGGCGCCCACGATCAGCCAAGAGGTGCCGCTTTCCAGGAAACGCGGCGCTTCACCCTGCGGCAGGTCCTTGCGGTCGCTGACCCAGGCCAGGGTATTGCCCACGGTGAACGAGCCGCGCCAGGACGACGCGGCGAACGGCGCGCTGACATCGCGGCCGGTGACGGCGAAATCCAGAATGCGCGGCGCGTTGAGCGCGAGCGGCACTTCGCCGGCGCTGTAGGTCTGCGGACCCGCCACCATCAGCCCGAAGCGCGGCGCGCTGGTCTTGCCGGCCGCCTGGCCGAGCGGCAGACGGAAGTATCCCATGGCCGCCGCGCCGCTGGTGCGGGTGCCGCCCAGGACCGTGGTGCGGTTGAAGATTTCGCCGGCGAACGCCGGAGCCGCCAGCTGGCTGGTCAGTGCGGCGATGGCAACGAAGGTGGTGAATTTACGCATTTAGGTCTCGGCCCCTGTTTTCGTATTCCCGATGATGGGCGCATGTTGCCCCAGGGCGCGCGCCTTCGCAATAATCGCTCCGCTCCGCTGCGTGAAGCTCCTCTCCGCTTTCAGGCAACATCAAGGCAGGGCTTTCAAAAACCCCTGCAAACAGGCCGCAAATAGCGCCTCGGCCGCAAGCTTTCCCTCCCTAAATTAGCCTGATTTGCAGCTGATATTGGCATCATCCACTCACGACCGGGCCGGCATCCGATCCGCCCCCTGGAGGAGCCAATGTTCGCGTTACAGATCAAAACCACCACCCTTGCCCGCACGCTCGCCGCCTTGGCGGCGTGCGCCGTGACGGCCACGGCTGCCTCGGCGCAGGTGGCCAAGCAGACCGACCAGCCGGGCGCGGCCCAGATGTGCATCATGTCCAACTACATCGAGGAAACCCCGGTGATCGACAACCGCACCATCCTGGTGCGCATGAATCCCGGCCGCGGCTACAAGCGCATCGAACTCGCCACCGACTGCTCCACCATGGCTGACGGGCGCAACCTCGCGTTCGACACCCGCATCAACCGGCTGTGCGTGCAGGACACCCTGAACGCCCAGGAAGACACCGGCCACGCTTGCACGATCTCGAAGATCGTGACCATCGACGCCGATGAAGCCCAGGAGCTTATGTCTAGACGTCGCTAAGACGCCGCATCCGCCGCGATCGCGGCCCTTAAGCTTTGCAGCGCGGCGGCGCGCACCTCGCTGTCGCTGTCGGTGGGATAGATAACGTGCACAGGGCGCACGAACTGCGGGGCGTCCGTGACCGGGAACAGGCGCGCGGCCGCCACTTCTTCCGCCACCACGCGCGGCGGGAAATACCCCGCGCCGCCGTAGCTGAGAATGTGGCGCAACCCCAGGGCCCCCAGGCTCACATGGAGGCCGGGCGCGCCGAATTGAGGGAACTGGTCCGAGTGCCAGGCTTCGAAATCCTCGCCCCAGTCCACGAATACATAGTCGGCCTCGCCGGGCCCGCCGTGGCCCTCGCGCGTCGCCATCATGATCAGGGTCTGGTCCATGATCTTTTCAATGGTGAAGCCCGGCCGCGCTTCCGGCGCATAGATCAGCGCGAAGTCCAGAAGACCATCGGCGAGATGGCGCATGAGCGACGACGGCGTGCCGACCTCGGCGCGGATCGCCACATCGGGGCGCGTCGTGCGGAAGTGGCCCATCCACACCAAGAGAATGCGTTCCCACAGCGAGAACTGCCCGCCGATGTTGAGCACCGCGCGCATCTCGGCCGGGAGCGCGATATCCTGCCGCGCCTGCTGCAGCACATGCATCATGGTCGAAGCGTGGGGCTGGAAGCGCCGGCCGGCGGTGGTAAGCGTCACGCCCGACTTGCGGCGCTGGAACAGCGGCTGGCCGAGGCGAATCTCCAGTTCCTTGATTCGGGCGCTGACGGTGGACTGGGTGACGTTAAGGGACTCGGCGGCGCGGACAAAACTGCCCGCCTCCACGACCTCCAAGAAGGTCCGGATCTGGTCCATATCCATGGGAATCCCCCAGCAAAATCACGGTCGTAAGCCAAATCGCGCGTCATCAATCGGTAATATCGATTGGTGAATCACAAATTATTCATTTGCCCGATACTTTGCCTCACCCTATTACTTGGGGCAAGGCAACTCCCGGGGCGACCCGGGAATCCCAGAGGCCGGCGCCGGATGTACGCGCTCGGCCTCGAATTTTTTCTGGGGTTAGCTAAGCCGCGACGCGGCCTGCCTCGATCCGAACCACCGCCCCCGCCAACCGGTTCACCTCCGCCTCCGCATGGGTGACGTAGAGGATCGGGATGCGCATCTCGTCCCGCAGCCGTTCGATATAGGGGAAGATCTCTTCCTTGCGCGCGGCGTCCAGGGACGCCAGCGGCTCGTCCATCAATAAAAGCCGGGGGCTCGCCAGAAGCGCCCGGCCGATGGCCACCCGCTGCTGCTCACCGCCCGACAGCGCCTGGGGCCTACGGGCGAGTAACGGCCCGAGCCCGAGCAGGGCGGTCACTTGGTCCGGCGCGGCGTAGCGCGCCTCCGGCGGCGTGAGCGCGTAGCCGTAGAGCAGGTTGCGTTCCACCGACATATGCGGAAACAGCCGCGCGTCCTGGAAGATGTACCCCACGCGCCGCCGGTCCGGCGCGAGGTCGATGCCCTTGGCGGAGTCAAACAGCACAGCGCCTTCGACCACGATGCGTCCGCGCGCCGGCTTGAGCACACCCGCGATCATATTGAGCACCGAGGTCTTGCCGGCGCCGGACGGGCCAAACAGCGCGGTAAGGCCCGCGCTCGCGGTGAAGCTCACCGCCAGCGCGAAATCGCCAAGCCGCGTTTCCACATCGACGTCGAAACTCATGGCGTGCTCTTGCCAACGATGCGCCGCTCCATGACTTCGGCGCCCAGCACCGCCACCAGCGACACCAGCACCGACAGCCCCGCCAAACGCAGCGCCGCCGCCTCGCCGCCGGGCGACTGCAGGAGGCCGTAGATCGCGATGGGCAGGGTGCGGGTTTCGCCGGGGATGTTGGAGACGAAGGTGATGGTTGCGCCGAATTCACCGAAGCTTTTGGCGAAACTCAACACCGCGCCCGCGATGATACCGGGCAGCGCCAGAGGCAGTGTGATGGTGAAAAATGCCCGCCACCAGCCTGCGCCGAGTGTACGCGCCGCGGTTTCAAGCCGCCGGTCCACGGCGATGATCGAGAGGCGCATGGCGCGCACCATCAACGGCAAGCCCATAATCGCCGCCGCCACTGCGGCGCCGGTC
>CANJOI010000081.1 GCA_947475365.1 Fidelibacterota bacterium
ACCATTGCCTCGGGCGCTGTCTGGGCCGGTCTGATTGCGACCGTCGCCTTGGTCTATTTCGCCATGGACCTGCCGAAGATCGACGAGACCGCGCTGACCCGCCGGCCTCATGTGCAGGTGCTGGACGCCAACGGCGCCTCCATCGCCAATTTCGGCGACATCTACGGCGACACTCTCGACCTCAAGAAAGTCCCGCCGTTCCTGCCGGCCGCCGTGGTGGCGGTGGAGGACCGGCGCTTCTACGAGCATCACGGCCTGGATTTTCGCGGTCTCGCCCGCGCGCTCTTTGTCGACCTGAAGGCGCGCCGCCTGGTGCAAGGCGGTTCCACCATCACCCAGCAGGTGGCCAAGAACCTGTTCCTGACGCCGGACCGTACACTGACCCGCAAGGTCCGCGAGGCGCTGCTGGCCCTTAAGCTCGAGCGCACCTTCACCAAGGACCAGATCCTCTCGCTCTATATGAACCGGGTTTACTTCGGCGGCGGGGTCTACGGCTTCGAGGCCGCATCCGAGAAATTCTTCGGCCATCCGGCAAAAGACGTGAATGTCTTCCAGGCGGCGGTGCTGGCGGGCCTGTTGAAGGCGCCCGCGCACTACAACCCGCAGCGCGAGCCGGAACAGGCCAAGGCCCGCGCGGGCGTGGTGCTGATGACCATGGTCGAAACCGGCGCTCTGTCGGACGCCCAGGCCAAGGCGGCTTTGAAGAACGCGGCGCCGGTGCTGAAGGCTGTGGTGCCCCAGACCACGATCGCCCGCTATTTCGCCGACTGGGTTGTGTCCCAGGTGGATTCTTACGTCGGCGCCATCGACCGCGACCTGGTGATCCACACCACCCTCGATCTCAAGCTCCAGGCCGCCACCGAGAAGGCGATCACCGCCCATCTGGAAAAGTCCGGGGCCAAGCTGAAGGTCAGCGAGGCCGCCGCGGTAGTGATGTCGCCCGACGGCGCCGTGCGCGCCATGGTCGGCGGCAAGGACTACGCCGACAGCCAGTTCAACCGCGCCACCCAGGCATTGCGGCAGCCGGGCTCGGCCTTCAAGCCGTTCGTGTTTCTGACGGCGGTCGAGAACGGCCTGAAGCCCGACGACGTGGTCACCGACGCGCCCATCAAGATCGGGCGCTGGAAGCCGCGCAATTACACCAACACCTACGAAGGTCCGGTGTCGGTGGAAACCGCCCTGGCCAAGTCCCTGAATACCGCCACCGTCCGGATCGCCCAGGATGTGGGTGCGCCGGCCATCGTCGCCACGGCCCATCGCATGGGAATCAGCTCGCCCCTGAAGCCTGAACTGTCCTTGGCGCTCGGCACCGGCGAAGTGACCTTGTTGGAACTGACCGGGGCTTACGCGCCCTTTTCCAATGGAGGGGCCGCGGTGCTGCCCTACACCATCCTGGATGTCGCCGAACGCAGCGGCCAAGTCCTTTACCAGCGCGAGGGCCAGGGCCTGGGTCAGGTGATCTCGCCCGAAACCGTCCAGACCATGAACAAAATGATGGTCCAGGTGATCGCCCGGGGCACCGGCACAGCCGCGGGCTTCGGCTATCCGGTCGCCGGCAAGACCGGCACCAGCTCCGACTACCGCGACGCTTGGTTCATGGGCTTCACCACCGACTATGTCGCGGGTGTTTGGGTCGGCAATGACTCGGGCGCGGAGATGAAAGGCGTCACTGGGGGCGGTCTGCCCGCGCAGATCTGGCACGACGTGATGGCCGCCGCGCATGTCGGCCATGAGCGGCACGACCTTCCCGGCCTCGCCGCGCCCGAAGCCGATTTGATCGGCCGGGCGCTTTCGATTTTCACGAACCAGCGCTAGTAGGGCGCCGTTCCGGCACCTACAAGGCACATGTCGAACTCAACTAAAAGTATATGTGATTTTGTAGTGTATACAGCCCTTGGTAGGTAACTGGCGCAGAAAATTCGCAAGATTGTTTCTTTTTTCCCCCGAATTACCCGATTTCCGCCCAGCTTCAACCATGATCTCCACTGAAGCTCCTACCGGCTTGAAGATGCGTTCAAAAGTATCAGTAGGGGGTGCCCTGGCGAGATCGACCTGGCCGCAGAACGAATACGATTTTCGTCAATAGTGTTGCAAAAATAGGGAAAATAGCAACAATCGTACTTGCAAAAGCCATTTGATGTAATTTTATTTTTGTTGTCTCCCTCCGCCCCGGCCTCAAATATCCGCCCGCTTTACCGGCCGTTCAGCAGGCAAGAACATCGTGTTGAGGGCCGCGGGGATAAGAGACGTCCCGACCGGACGCGCGTGAGAACAATAACCGCATAGGCGGAACCCGGTTGTTGAACACAGGGAACACACAATTTGAGACCGGCGTTGAATGCGCCAGTCCGGCTAGTGCCTGGGTGTGCTGTGTCCAACCAAATGAGGAACGACCTGTGATCACTCAACGTATGCTGCCGCGGCTGAACTCCCTCCTCCGACAATGGACCGTGTCGGGCCTCCTGGCCCTGGCCGCCTTGTCCGTGGCTGTGCCCCACGCGGGCGCCGTGGAGATCCCCTCGGATATGAAAATCGACCTGGCGTCCATCGTCGTGTCCAAGGACGAGCTGGTCTGCCTGGCCCTCAACGACTATTGGGAGGCCCGCTCCGAATCCCTGGCCGGCCGCATCGCCGTGGCGCGGGTGGTGCTGAACCGGGCGATGGATTCCCGCTGGTCCAGCAATCTCTGCGACATCATCAAGCAGACCACTTGGCAGGGCGAAAACAAGCGTTGTCAGTTCTCCTGGTACTGCGAAGGCAAGACCGACGCCATGGCGGAGCCCGACCAGTGGCGCCTGTCGCTGAAGATCGCGGCCGCTGTGCTGCAGAAGGATTGCGCTATCCCCGATCCGACCGGCGGCGCCCTCTGGTACCACGCCGACTTCACCCGTCCGGCCTGGGCGGTGGGCTACGAAAGCACCACCATCATCGGGAACCATGTGTTTTACCGCGACGGCGACAATTCCAAGGTAAAAGCGCCCGTGCGGAAGCCCTTCATCTATCGCCTGAATGCCTTCGCCGAAGCCGTCCAGGCAAAGTCGCGGCCCACGTCTTACGCCAATGCCGGCAGCGCCACGACCGTGGCGTCAACCGTAGGCGTGCAGGGCGGCCCCGCTCCCGTGCAGCCACTCGCGCGCTAGTTCGGGCGTCGTCGTTTCAATCCCGCTTTTCGTCCCATAGGCGTGTAGCGCTTCGCTGACCGTGCGCCAGAACGCGCGGCTGTGGTCCAGGTATCTGAGATGGGCCACTTCATGGGCGGCGACATAGGTCAGCACCGGCTCGGGCGCGAAAATCAGCCGCCAGCTGAAAGACAGTTTGCCATCGGCGCTGCAACTGCCCCAGCGTGAGCGCGTGTCGCGCACACTGATGCGCGTCACCTTGCATCCCAGCGCCTCGGCCATGTCGCGCGCGCGCGGGCTGATCAGCGTTTTAGCTTCAGTCTTCAGCCAGTCGGTCACGCGCCGGGCGAGGTGTTCGGCGTTGCCGCTGACAAAGATCGTCCCGTTTTCGCGCCAAACGCCCCGCCGCGCCTCGGGCGCATGCCGGATCACATGATCGACCCCGAGGTAAGGCAAGGACACGCCATCCCGGAACACGATACGTGGCGGCAAGGCCGCCAAGCGGTCTTCGATCCAGTACCGCTTCTCGACCGCAAAGCGGGTGGCGGCCTTGGCGGAAACGCCGCGCGGCCGCACCAGCACGATGCAGCCATCGGCCGGGTCGAGCCGCAGGCTGATGCGCCGCGCACGGGGATTGATGCGTGTGACGATGCGCGCGGAAAGCTCGCCCAGCGCGGCTTTGAGATGCTGGGAAAGTTCGGCGGCCTTGATGTCGTCGGGTGTCATCACGCCGAGAATAACAAGCCGCGAGTCAGTCGATGATATAATTTTCGAGCTGCGCGGCGCGGCGTTCCGACACGCAGCGCCCCTGCATGGAAATCCCTGCGGTGTGCACGCTCGAAGGGTCGCCGCTCACCAGGGGATGCCAGGGGGCGAGGTCGCCGCCCTCCGCCAGCACGCGGTAGGCGCAGGTGCCGGGCAGCCAGTCGAGCTTGCCCACGCTGTCCTGGGTCAGCACCACGCAGTCGGGCACCAGTTGCTTGCGGTTGGGATAGTTGGTGCAGCGGCAGGTATCGGTATCCAGCAAACGGCAGCTCACCCGCGTCATCTTCAATGAGCCGTCGGCGTAGCGCAGTTTATGCAGGCAGCATTTGCCGCAGCCATCGCACAGGCTTTCCCATTCCGCGGGTGTCATCTCGTCGAGAGATTTTTCCCGCCAGAAGCTCATGAAGGATTGAGATCCCGGCGCATGCGGTTCGAGATGTCGAGCGCGGTGGCGTCCTTCGGGAAATGCACCACGTACCGCCCCTGCTTATCCATAAGATAGATGTAGCCGGTGTGGTCCATGAGGTAGTCGGGTTTGCCTTCGGACCCCGGGGATTTGGCGGCGTAGACGCGGTAGGTGCTCTCGGCGGCGGCGATCTGCTCGGGCGTGCCGGTCAGGCCGATCATCTTGGGATGGAAGTGTTCCAGATAAGAGGCGATTACCTCTTTGGTGTCGCGGGCCGGATCGATGGTGATGAATACTGGCAGCACATCGTCGGCCACGGGCCCCGCCATCTGCAACGCCTGAGTCATGTTCTGCAGCGCCAGCGGGCAGATGTCCGGACAAAAGGTGTAGCCGAAGTAAACCAAGCTGTAGTGACCGTTGAGGACCGCCTCGGTGACGGGATTGCCCTTCGTGTCCTCCAGCGTGAAGGGGCCGCCCAGGGCGGCCTGGCCCGACACGGTTACCGCCGGCCGCGACTGCGGGCGCAGGCCGGGCAGATACATCATCAAAATGAACACCGTGCCGACGGCCAGCACGAGGGCGATGGCGATACGTTTTCCCATGATCGGCTACTTCAGGGTTTGGAGCAGGCGCGCGGCCTCGGCCTTGAGGGGCGAGGCGTCGGGCACCTGTTCGAAGGATTTGCGGGCGAGCGCGGTATCGCCGGCACGTTGGGCGGAGACGCCGGTGAGATACAGCGCCTCGGCGCTCTTGGGATCGAGGACGAGCGCGTCCTTCAGCGCCTTGGCGACGGCGGGCGTGGCAGGGCCCGTCGATCCGGTGATGAGCAGGGCGGCGAATTGGAGTTTGGGCTGAATCTCGCCGGGCTTGAGCGCCATGGCCTTCTCATACGCCTTGGCGGCGTCCTCGGGCTTCTTCAGCACCGTGTAGGACTTGCCCAGCATCATCCAGCCTTCGAAGTCCTCGGGGTTTTGTGCGAGGCGCGCGGCCAGGCCGCCCACCATGCCCTCGATCAGCTGGCGTTGCTCGGCGGAGAAGCCGCTGGAGTCCGGCGCCTGCGCGGGGGTGGCGGCGACGGTGGCGCCATCGGCGGAGCTGATGTCGAGCGGATGCACGGGCGCGACGCTCATGGGCGGAATGCCCGCGGCCTGGGCCACTTCGGCCATTTGCTGGCGCACGACAGGAACCCAAGGGGCCTCCGGCGGCGAGGACGCGGCCAGGTCACGCCAGATGGCGATGGCGCTCTTGGCGTCGCCCTTCAGGGCGTATTCCAGGCCCAGATAAAACCGGGACCGCGGCTCGTTGCGGTCGAGGCCGAGGGCTTTCATGAAGGCGTCGTGGGCTTCGGGCGTGACATTGCCGCCGGCGGCGGCCGTCTCCGCTTCGCCCAGGCCGGCGAAGGTGTCGGCGTCGGGCTGCAGCGCCGTGAGTTTGTGATAGGTGGCGATGGCGTCGTCGAACCGCCCCAGCTGGCGATAGGTCCGCGCCAGCAACAAAAGGCCCGGAACATCCTTGGGATTGGCGGCGACCTTGGCCACCAGTTGATCGACCATTTTGGCGATCTGTGCCTCGTCGGCGTCATGGCTGGCGACGCCCGGTTCGGCGGCCGGCTCCATGGGCTGGCCCACGGAGAGATAAGCCACCAGCGCCAGCGCCGGCACGACGATCGCCACCGCGCCAGCGGTCAGCTTGCGGCGCGCGGGTGAATCCGTGACCGCGGCTTCGTCACGGGCTTTCCCGGTGGCGATGATGCGACGCTGGATTTCGAGGCGCGCGGCGTCGGCCTCCGCGGGCGTCAGCACGCCGCGTTCCACATCCCGGTCAACTTCCTTGAGCTGATCCTGGAACACCGCGAGGTTATAGGCGGCGCGGTCCTGCTGGCCGGCGGGCGCGCGCAGCAGAGGCCACAGCAGGGCGGCGATGGTCGCCAGGGCCGCGAGGGCGATGAGGGCCCAAATCATGAGGGGTCTTTCTGTTCTGGCTTGTCGTGCAGATATCCTGGCGGCGGATAGCCGTGATCGGTGGCGCGCGCCAGTTCCGCGGCTTCTTGTTCGCTCAGCGCCGCGGGCGCTTCATAGCGCGCGCCCAGGCGCCGCATCACCGCCAAGCCGCCCAGAAGCAGCACAATCAACGGCCCGAACCACAGCAGGTACGTACGCGGCATGAAGCGCGGTTCCAGGCGTACATAGTCGCCATAGCGGCCGGTCATATAGGCCATGATCGCATCGTTGCTGTCGCCCGCCACGATGCGCTCGCGCACCAGTAGGCGCATGTCGCGCGCGATCTCGGCGTTGGACTCATCAATGGACTCGTTCTGGCACTGCACGCAGCGCAGTTCCTTACTCACTTCGCGCGCGCGCGCCTCCAGCACCGGGTCCTTCAGCATTTCGGAAGGTTCGACGGCAAAGACTGCGCCAGCGAACAGCAGCGTGGCGATGAAAGCGATCCGCGTCATTTGTTGAGCTGCTCGATCAGTGGCTTGATGGTGTTCTGCCACTTGTCGCGGGTGATGATGCCTGATTCTTTGTAGCGGATGATGCCCTGCTTATCGATCACGTAGCTTTCGGGAGCCGCCACCACGCCGAAGTCGATGGCGGCGCGGCTGCGGGGGTCCTGTCCCACGCGGTCGAAGGGATCGCCATGTTTGGCGAGCCAGGCCAGGCTGTCCTCGGGGTCGTCGCGCCAGGCGACGCCCTGGATTTTCACAACACCGCTCCTGGCGATCTCCAGCAGCATCGGGTGCTCGGCGACGCAGGCCACGCACCACGAGCCCCAGAAGTTGATCAGTGTGACCTGGCCCTTGAGGTCCGCGCTGCGCAAGGCTTCGCCGCGCCCCGGCAAGGGCGGCAGGTCGAAGGCAGGCGCCGGTGTGTTCTCCAGCACGGTCGGGATCGATTTGGGATCGACGCCGCGTTCCACATCCGCAAGGCGCTTGACGAAAATGCCCCCCAGCACCGCCACCAGCACCAGCGGCAGGACGTAGGGCCAGCGGTTTATCTTTTTTGCGGCGACCTCGGTCATATCATTCAGCCGGCTGCGGCGCGGCGCCGGATACATCGGCCCGCGCCCGGCGCGGCGCGCCGATGCGCAGGCGCCGGTCGGTGAGCGAGACAAAGCCGCCGAACACCATCAGCAGCACGCCGTACCACAGGAACGGCAGCAGCGGTTCGTGGAAGAAGCGCGTGACGTAAGAGCCGTCATCGCCCTGAGGTTCGCCGAGCGCGGCATAGAGGTCGGAGAAGCCCGTGGTGTGGATGGAGGTGAAGGTGGTCTGCTGCGGCGGCTGGGTATAGGTGCGCAGTTCGGGATGCAAGGTCGCGATCTCGCGCCCGCCTTTGCTCACGGCGATGGTGGCGTGGGCGGCGGTGTAGTTGGGGCCCGGCTCCTGGGTCACGCCCTTGAAGGTCATGGTGTAGCCGGCGATGTCGACACTCTGGCCCGGGGCCATGGCCTGGATGGCTTCGGCGCGCCACGCCGACGACGCCGCGATCCCGGCGATCAGCACCGCCATGCCGAAATGGGCCAGCGTCATGCCGTGGGCCGCGCGCGGCAGATTTGTGAATCGCGCCCAGGCGCCGGCGCGCCCAAAACCGATGCGCCCGCCCCATTCCAGCAGCGCCGCCGCCGCCAGCCACAGTGCGAGCGTGAAGCCGAGCGCGGCGCCCAGGGCGGTCATGCTGACGCCCGCGATCGCCATGGTGGCGCCCGCGCCCACCACAGCCAAAGCCGCCGCGATCTTGAGGCGTCCGAGCGCGCCCTGCAGATCGCCGCGCTTCCAGGCAAGCATCGGTCCGATGCCCATCAGCGCCACCAGCGGCACCATCAGGGGAATGAACACGCCGTCGAAATACGGCCGGCCCACGGTGATCTTGCCGAGATCCAGCGCCTCGGTGACGAGCGGGTAAAGCGTTCCCAGCAGCACCGTGGCGGCGGCGGTGGTGAGCAGGAGGTTATTTATCAAAAGGCCGCCTTCGCGGGAAATCGGCGCGAAGGCGCCGCCGCCGTCAAGCTGCGGCGCGCGGATGGCGTACAGCGTGAGCGATCCACCGATGGCAATGGTCAGCAGCGCCAGGATGAAAATTCCGCGTGTCGGATCGGCGGCGAAGGCATGCACCGAGGTCAGCACGCCCGAGCGCACGATGAAGGTGCCGAGCAGCGACAGCGAGAAGGTGATGATGGCGAGCAGGATGGTCCAGCTTTTCAGCGCCTCACGGCGTTCGACCACGATGGCGGAGTGCAACAGCGCCGTGCCCGTGAGCCAGGGCATGAAGGACGCGTTCTCCACCGGGTCCCATACCCACCAGCCGCCCCAGCCCAGGGTGTAATAGGACCACCAGCTACCGAGGCCGATGCCGAGGGTCAGGAACGTCCAGGCCGCCAGGGTCCACGGACGGACCCATCGTGCCCAGGCCGCGTCGACGCGGCCATCGATGAGGGCGGCGACGGCGAAGGAGAACGCCATCGAGAAGCCCACATAGCCCGTGTAGAGCATGGGCGGATGCACGGCGAGGCCCGGGTCCTGCAGCAAGGGATTGAGGCCCTGGCCCTGGCCCGGCGCCGGCACGACGCGCAGGAACGGGTTGGAGCTGAACAGGATGAAGGCGATGAAGCCGACGCTGATCATGCCTTGCACCGCCAGCGCGCGGGCGCGCAAGGCCGGCGGCAGATTGGCGCCGAAGGCCGCGACGCTTGCGCCGAACAGCGCGAGGATCGACACCCACAGCAGCAGCGAGCCCTCGTGGTTCCCCCACACGCCGGAAATCTTGTAGAGCAAGGGCTTCGCGGTATGGGAGTTCTGGTAGACGCCCAGCACCGAGAAGTCCGACGTGATGAAGGCGTGCGTGAGCGCCGCGAATGACAAGGCCACCAGCCCGAATTGCATCAGCGCCGCCGGCTTGGCCACCGCCATCCACGCCGCGTTGTTGCGCTGGGCGCCGATCAGCGGAATGCTCGCCTGGATCAAAGCGACGATCATCGCCAGCGCCAGCGCGAAGTGACCGAGTTCAGTAAACATGGATGAGCCTGTTTATTTGGCCGGTTTTATTTGGCGGGGGCGGTGGAGGGCGGCGGGCCGCCCTCTTGCCAATGCCCGCTCTTTTTCAGGGCGTCGGCGACTTCTTTCGGCATGTAGTTCTCGTCGTGTTTGGCGAGCACTTCGCTGGCCACGAACACACCCTGCTCCATCTTGCCTTCGGCGACGATGCCCTGGCCTTCGCGGAACAGGTCCGGAAGCAGGCCGGTGTAGTGCACCTTCACGGTATTGGCCATGTCGGTCACGGAAAAGCTGATGTTCTGGCCGTTTTTGACAACGCTGCCGTTTTCCACCAGACCGCCGATACGCACGCGCTGGCCGCCCGCGACTTTGCCCTCGGCGATTTCGGAGGGGCTGCGGAAAAACACAATGCTGTCCTGGAACGCGGTGAGCGCCAAGCCCACGCCGGCGGCGAGGCCCGCCAGTCCCAGCAGCACGAAATAGAGGCGGCGGCGTTTGCGGGTCATGCGTCGTCTCCTGGCCCCACGTTTTGTGAGAGCGGACGATTACGGCGCACGCCGGCGAATTCCTTCTCGCGCGCGCGCAGGGTGCGCAAGGTGGTGACCAGCAGGCCGAGGATGCCGATCGCAGCAAGGCCATAACCCGGCCAGACGAACGCCGCGTAACCGCCCATGTCGAGGAAGGTGCTGAGAGAGTCCATGGCCTACTCCGCCGCCCCTCTGTTTAACGAGGGGGCCAGGCTGACCTCGCTCATGCGCGCATTGCGCAGTTTCACGGCCAGCAGTTCGCTCCGCAGGCGCAACACCCAGATGGCGATGGTGTAGGACGTGAAAGCGCCAAGCATCAGGAACAGCGGCAACAGGATCGAACCGTCAACGGTGAAGCCGGTCATCTTGATGATCGACGGCTGGTGCAGGGTGTTCCACCATTCCACCGAGAAATGGATGATCGGCAGGTTGACCGAGCCCACCACGCCCAGCACCGCCGCGGCCTTGTCGCCGCGCTCCGGGTCCTCGAAGGCGTCGGCGATGGCGATATAGCCAAGGTAGATGAACAGCAGCAGCAGCTCGGAGGTCAGCCGCGCGTCCCACACCCAGTAGGTGCCCCACATAGGGCGGCCCCACAGCGACCCGGTAACGAGCGCGAGGGCGGTGAAGATGGCGCCCACCGGCGCGAGGGCGCGCGCCGAGACGCTGGCCATGGGATGGCGCCAGATCAGGAAGGCGGCGCTGGAGACCGCCATCATTCCGTAGACCATGAGCGAGATCCAGGCGGCGGGGACGTGCACATAGAACAGCCGCACGCTGTCGCCCTGCTGGTAGTCGGCGGGCGAGGTCACCAAGGCGACCGGCAGACCGATCAGGAACAACACAGCAGAGAGGCCCGCCGCCCATGGAAAGATGGCGTTGGCGATCCGCATGAAGGTGGTGGGGTTGGCGAACCTGTGCATCGCTTTTTGGGTCTTCGCTGCATTTCCGAACACGGCCGGAGGTTTATCAGCCCGAGGCCGGTGTTGTCCCTTAAATATAGGGCCTAAGCCGCTGGATTCCGACAACTTCCGCGTGGTTCCGGCATCACGTACGCGCGTGCCGCCGCAGGGGCTGTTTTGGAATCGCTATTCCGTTGCTTGCCGCAGTGCAGCAGCGGCAGCCCAGGGCGCCAGCACCGCGGCGAACAGCGCCATGGCCCCGAGCAACGCCAGCGTCGCTTTCACCGGAACACCGAGAATCGCCGCCTCCACGCTCAAGGTGCCGAAGATCAGGATCGGCACGTAGAGCGGCAACACCAGGAACGACAGCAGGACGCCGCCGCGCCGGGAGCCGAGCACCAACGCCGCGCCCACGGCGCCGATCAGGCTCACGGTCGGGGTGCCCAGCAACAAGGCCGTCAACAGCGCGCCATAGCCCTCGGCCGGCAAATGCAGGGTCAGGGCCAGCACCGGCGACAACAGGATCAGGGGCAAGCCGGTGGTCAGCCAATGGGCGGCGGTCTTCGCCAGCACCACAAACACCAGGGGTTCGCCGGACAGCACCAGTTGATCGAGGGTGCCGTCCTCGAAATCGACGGTAAACAAGCGGTCCAGCGACAACAGCGCCGCCAGCAGCGCCGACACCCACAGAACCCCGCCGGCGATTTTCGCCAGCGTGTTGGTTTCCGGCCCGACGCCGAGGGGAAACAGCACCACGGCGATAGCGAAGAAGGCCAACACGGTGAAGGAATCCGCGCTTTGGCGGATGGCGAGCGCCAAATCGCGCTTCAGAACGGCCCCAAAGACGCTCATACCGCGTCGCTCCAATGGTCTTCGCGGGCATGGTTGAAAGCCGGGGTGTAGGCGCCGACGTCCAGCGCCCGGCCGGCCTCGACCACGGTGGAGCCGTGGCTGGCGATCACCACCATGCCGCCCCGGGCGCGGTGATCGGCGATAATGGCCGCCAGGGCGTTCAGGGAGGCGTCATCCAGGGCGTTGCCCGGTTCATCCAGCAGCCAGAGCGGCGCCGGGGCCACCAAAAGACGGGCGAGCGCCAGGCGGTGACGCTGGCCGGCCGACAAAAGCCGCGCCGGGAAGTCGATCAGGTGGCCAAGGCCGAGCTTGGCGGCGGCTTGCGGCAGGTTTCCTGCGGGGTTGCCCCATAAATCGCGCCAGAAGGCCAGGTTCTCGGCCACACTCAGGGCCGGTTTCACGGCATCCAGGTGCCCAATGAAGCGTAAATTGGCGCCAAAGGCCTCGAAATCGTCGATTTCGGCGCCGCCCCAGGTCATTTTACCCGCCGATCGGCGGGTAAGACCGGCCATGAGACGCAAAAGGGTGGTCTTTCCGCTGCCGTTCGGCCCGCGCAGCACCACGGCCTCCCCCGATCCCAGGTTAAATTCCAACCCGGTGAACACCAAACGGCCCCCCCGGCGGCAGGCAAGGCCTGTTCCGGCAAAGGAGGCTGGCGCAAAGGTTTGTGTTTGCAAGGGAATCCCCGTCGTCCATGCGGACCATAGCAGAACGACCGGCAAAAAAAATGCGGCCGGCGCAGGTTCCGGGGGAGAGGCCCTAGCGATGGCCCATGGCAATCATTTCAGGCCCCAGATGTGGCAGCTTTTTGCGCCGCCGCGCGCGGTAAATTGCAATATGGGTCAATGGGTTGAGCCCAGAAACGCAACGATGCGCCCTGGACTTTGGGCTGGGGATGTGGATGATGGCCCAAAGTCTCCAGGGGGTGGCATCACGGGTGTCCAGGACAAGCTGGCGCGGTTCTCGCGCCGGAATGTCAGTTCCCGTCCTCCGCCTTCCCTCGGGACGCGCCCATAAAAAATCAACGCGCCAAGAAACAACCAAGGAGCGGACTCCCCCATGGCACTCAGCGGTCAAGACACCCTCAAGACCCGGCGTACTCTCACCGTGGGGGGCAAGAGCTACGACTATTTCAGCCTGCCGGCCGCGGCGGAAAAGATCGGCGACATTTCCCGCCTGCCGTTCTCGCTCAAGGTGCTGCTGGAAAACCTGATCCGCTATGAGGACGGCCTGACGGTCACGGTCGAGCATGTCAAAGCGCTCGCCGCCTGGCTGAATACCAAAGCCTCCGACCAGGAAATCGCCTACCGCCCCGCGCGCGTGTTGATGCAGGACTTCACCGGCGTGCCGGCGGTGGTCGATCTCGCCGCCATGCGCGATGCCATCAAGGCGCTGGGCGGTGATCCGCAGAAGATCAACCCGCTCTCGCCGGTCGATCTCGTCATCGACCACTCGGTGATGGTGGACGCCTACGCCAGCAGCACATCGCTGCAGAAGAACATCGACCTTGAGTTCGAGCGCAATGGCGAACGCTACAAGTTCCTGCGCTGGGGCCAGATGGGCTTCAACAATTTCCGC
>CANJOI010000082.1 GCA_947475365.1 Fidelibacterota bacterium
CAGGCATGTTCCAGCGCTTGATCAGCGTGTTGAGTTGGGGCCCCAGGGCAGTGAATTCGTTGCCGTGGATTTCGTGCTTAGCGTAGAAGGCGGCGGCGAAGCGCGGCGTGAAGGTGTAATCCAGACTGACGGTGTTGCCTGTGTAGTCGTTCTCGACCATCAGCATCGTACCGCCGACATAGGAGATCGGCTTGGCTGCAGCAGGGTATGACAAGAGCAGGAGGGCGGCGATCGCAGCTACGCGCTTACAAGAAAGCATGACTAGTCCATAAGTGCGCGCCGCCGATAGACGGCGCGGATGCACGGGCGCTGCTCCCAAAAGAGATCAGCGCGGTTCGCGGCTATGGAAGGTCAGGCGCGGGGAGGGCCAAGCGGTGGTGGCCGGTCGATGGCAATGAGCGCGCCAGCGGGCGCTAGAGTGGCGTGTGTGCGCACACCTTGGATAATGGGTGAAGCGGCAAAATCGCCGAAGATAATGCTGGCGCAGACCGCGGTGCAGCCAGACATTGTGCTGCAGGTCGCGGCGTCGCCGCCGCACATATCGCTGCATTCACAATGCTTACCGAAGGCCACTTCGCCCGGCGCGGAGGCTACAGACGGGGCTGCTGCAAACGCTGTCATCGCGATGACGGCGACTAGGATCGACAGGCAAAGGCGGCGCAGCGAAATCATGGAAGGCATTGTAGGCCTCCACCGGCGAGAGCGCCAGCAGGGTAACCTTTCAGCGGCTCACAAGACCTTGATCTGGATGAAGTGGTAGCCTGATCGGCATCTGACCAAAATGGGGATGGTGGGGAAAGCGGAGGCCGCCATCACACCGACAGGACCACCGCATGCTAAGGTTGGGCATGCCCAAGGTGGTCACATGGCCTCGTCTCGTCTCCCGCCACAAGGGCCTGCTCCTGTACGGTCTGGTCCCCGTCCTGCTTTATTCGCGGCGAGAGCTTGAGCTGCTGCCTTTGCGGCGCTCGTCGGCCAGCGGTGCTGGGCGGTTTCCACAGGAATCCAAAGTGCGCTTGTTATGCTTTTCTGGACACATTGTGGACGAAGACCCGGAAGCCTAGCTTCTATGCATGAGCACAAGAACAGCGCAGCGACATCGAGGAAAGCGTTGGCAAGTGATTCAACCGTTTGCCCTGGTCATCTTCGCCAAGCTCGTCGAGGTGTTGGCTGTCTGGTTGGTACACCTGCTGAGGTTGTCAGAGTAGCCATTCGTAAATCATCGATGGATAGATAGCATTTGGAGATGAGTTCAACTCTTTCGCACCTGCTTGACGTCGTCCTGCCGTGCGTCGCCGAGTACGAGGAGGCGGAGCTCGAGCTGAATTCTGTCGTTGAAGCGGGCGACGCGGTCCTCCGCACCGAGGCCGAGAAGAAAGTGAAGCGGCGGGGCGCCGCCTGCGCAGTAGCCATCGACGGACTCACTGATCGTGCCGCCCTGGAATTCGGGTTGAGCAAGACCAAGGTAAGAGAGGCGGTGGGCGGACTATGTACGCTGCCCAATGACAGCAACCAACTACGCGAAAAGAGCCTCACGCGGATGGAAGCCATCGCGGTAGCGCACAAGCACGAGATCGTAAGCAATCCAAGTCTGCCCCTTCGCTCGAATGCAGACGTGCTGGTCTGCGGCGCGGGCTGGGGCATTGACACTTGGGGCGTCGGCAAATATGGCGGAGTAGAATTACTGGCCCACACTCTTGATGGTGGCATTCATAAGGTGCTCGGTGATGTCCCTGCTGCAGTAAACGGCTGGGCGCAATTCCTTAAATCGCGAGGAGTGATAATGCCCGGCGTTCAGAGGATCATCTGCGGCCTCAGGGTCGAGATTTAAGCGCGGGTTTGCGCTGCCGAGTCCTTTGAACGCGCGTCGCGCACCGGCTTGGCCGGTATCGAAGCGGTGGGCCCCAGGCCTACCTGCCGCCCTTTCGGTGCTGGACGAACGCGGGACGGGGCGGATTGCGCACCGGGAAGGAGTGCGCCTGAATCGTAACTGGAACGCGCCGCCCGCCGATGATTTGGCCCCACCGCCTGATTACGCAGTCCATGTAGTGCTTGCCGCGATATGCCGAACTCTCGGTGGCGGTCATAGACCGAGTAGATCCCCGGGAGGCGAAATGCCCGAGATCGTTGGTGTCCTCGGCCTCATCGCCTTCATTTCGCACCACCCACTCGACCGTGGCATCAACGGGAATTGCTTCCGGGTTTGTGATTGAGAAAAACAGGTCGCAGCCCTTCGGGATTGGGGGCACGAAATTGACGTAGGTGCCCACCAGGTGCGCGGGCTTTGTCGATACGACGCGGACACTAATTTCAGGCGTGACAACCGCCACCGGCAGGTTCGCGCGGGTGGCGGTAGCGGGAAGGGCATCCGATCCTGGGAACAAGTATCCGAAAATATCCGACCAAGCTGCGTAGGAAGTCAGAGCGTCATTGGCGGCAATCCCGCGCGCGGCACCCTCCGCCGCCCGCACCAGGGCGGTGCGGAAGGCTATGAATTGCTGATCAGTCAGACGGTTCAGGTCCTCGTCCGGGGCAACCGGATTTGGTACAGCACGGGATTGATTAAAGTGTCGAGCCAACTGGTCAAGTAAAGCGGCGAGCGCATCATCGTCGCCGTCAGCGTTGCGGATCGCGTTGATGCCATACAACTGCGCGGCAAGAACAGTGAGCATGATCGAGGATGGGCGCCCCGCATCCTGCGGAAAAGTCAGTGCCGCCCAGGCCTTTAAATATCTTATCAGACGCCGCAGTCGATCATGCCCTGAGGCCCTGTCCCTGAACCAAATGTAAATTGCGCGCGGGTCGCTAAACTCCCAACCGCGCGTGCTTGTTGCAAGGCGTCGCCGATTTGTCCGAGGGTCGAGGTGATAAACCGGGACGTCGATGTGGAAGTTCTGTTTGTAATGGATGCGGCAGCACCGTTCTTTCGGCGGATCGGCTACTTTCGTCACATCGTCATGGGATTCTTTGAAGGCGATCAGGGCGTCCTGGACAAAGCCCTTGAGGTCGTCGGGGCTAAACAGGTCGTGGTCGCCCTCCCAGACCACATAAATACCCAGATCGACATCGAACTCGTCGGAGCTGCGCACGGGTCGTATGAGGGTCCCAAACTTGTAGGAGCCCTGAATCCATGTGCGGACGTCGCATCCTGTGACGTCGGACAGGTAGCTTTCAAGAAAATCGCGCAGCTCCTGCCAACGCGACTGCAACAGTTCAAGCTGTCGGGCGTTTGGTGCCACCCGCCGGTGCAAGGTCTGCTTTTCCGGATCGCTGCTATAAAACAGGCTGGCGGAATTACCCATGGTGACTCCATTCGACCGCTGGTGCTTGGTGTTCGAGGAACGCGGTGACCCGGCTGTTGCCCAAGGCCTTCTGAGCGGCGGCTCCAGCAAGCCCCGCAATCGTGGCGCGTGCGGCGGCGTTCGCGACGTCGAGGCCAAGCTGGCGCTCCTGTTCGCGTGACTGCATTGTATCGATCCGCTGATACCGATCACCGAGTTCATGCCGAAGCATGAAGTCCACGGACTGCTGCTGCGCCGAGATCACCGCGCTTATGAGTCGCTGACCGGCGATCCAGTTCGCGATGCCGAAGTCGCGGCCTGTCGCGTGGGCGAGGGACATGCTGCTAGTGGTGGTTCCCACGCTGAGAATATGAACGTCATCTGTGGTCTGGCCCAGGAAATGCCTCGCCTCGTGCAGTCCGATCATGTCTGGGGCGTTGGCAAATAGGCCACCGTCTGCAAACAGGGCGTTGTTGACCTCCGCGAGAGGGAAGAGCATCGGGGCGGCGGATGTGGCGAGGCCAATGTCCACGGACTTGCGGTTTCGGTCCTCGGAGAGCGATGTGTGGTGGGGCGTCTTGAACATCTGCGGGCTGCCGGTGGTCATGTTCAGCGCTGGAATCACGACTCTGTGCTTCGCGTCGCCGAGGAGCGTTTCAGAACCTAGGAGGCTATCGACAACGGCGCGTAGGGGATCAGCGGAGTATTTCGGCTTGAACGCATAGCGGCGCAGGTCCAGAAACTGCCCCGTGGCAGTCTGCGGTGGCGGACGATCCGAGAAGATTTTCTCGCCCCCCTCCTCGAACGCCTTCACCATCTCCGCCGTGGACACCTCGTGGGCCAAGCCGAGCGCCAATATGCCGCCGATCGAAGTGCCACAAATAAGGTCGAAACAAGAGGCGAGCGGACGCTTCGCCCGCGCTTCCAGAGCCGCGAGGATGTGGGCGGTGTACAGGCCGAGATAACCGCCGCCGCTAAGGGCGAGCATCTGGAAACGAGCCAACAGAACCCCCAGGGATTGACCGCCCGGAGGGGACGCAAGTCTGTCCCTGGGCGTCCTCCCTATGTCGGGTGCGCCTCGCTGATGTGCAACCCCCGCATGCCGAGTTTCGTCCATCAGAACGCGTAACGGGTTATTTCCCCGGGATTCACATACAGTTAGCCCAATAAATTATTTCGGCAGCCGGGATGATCCATCGTCATCTGCAATCACCCCACGTCGAGGCGTGTCTATCAGCGCCGACGGGTTGGTGGCGGCTCGCTATCAGGGGCGATGCTACGTTCGCGTTCGGACTTAAAGGTCTCCAGCTCCTCAGGGGTCATGGGGGTCCGAGGAAATTTCTCGACGCGGTTGGCTGGCTCATCCTCGATCTGCCGCCCGCCGAACCCCGAAATCGTCCGCAGAGTCACCCACTGGCCGTCGGTTAGAGGCGGCCGGCCTCCAGCCCATGCGGTCGTATAAATGTGCGGGTGATCAAATAGTTCGTCACCATCCGGGTCCACAGCCACGACTTTCTCGTAAGGGATGGTTTGATGCACCGTCAGCCAAGCGCGGTTCTGCTCAGGCAACGCCCACCAAATCTGATCTATCCGCGTGCACTCCCAGTCGGGCCAATTGGAGTTGCGATCGGCCCAGGGGTCTTCGTGTCGTGTGAGCTTGGCGTCGTCGCAGGTCGGCGCGAAGTCCCAATGGATGCCGTCGTCGTCAATGAAGGCGCGGCGTCGGAAAACCACCACGCGTAGCCCGTCGTGAAAGCAACCTTCAGCCCGAAAAGGCAACCAGCGCCCTCGATCATGGCGCTCGATCTTGTCGTCGCCGCGCAAATAAGGATACCCATCCTCAAAGGCGTCGCGTAACAGCACAAGTTGGTCTTTCTCAAGGGCTCGCTGAATTTGACGCCGAATCGCGAGCTTGCCCTTGATGGCGGTCGTCGCGGTCCGCTTTCTGATCTGCAACGAGATGCCAAAGTACGCGAACAACAGGTGGTCGTTCTTGGGTTGGAATAACATATCCTCCAGATCGCGGCGGCCCCACAGGTGTATCTCCTGGTAGCCCTTCGCGCTGCATTCGGCGAAAAATGCGTCTCGGGCCTTGAGAGAAAATTCGGCTGGAGCTGCAAGCAGGACTCCATAAGCTTCTGGAGGCAGGGCCGCGGCGTATCCGCGCAGCTTCTTGGGAGCGACGGCAGCCTCGCGCTTGGCCTGGACTGCCCACACCCTCTCCTCTACCGCATCAGCATCGTCGCTTTCAGCGTCGTCACCGGAGTCATTTGGCGCAGGCTGTGATACCGCTTCGTATCCACGAGCATCGTAACCTCGATCGGACCCGGACGCGCCCGTTGGCTCCAGTCGGCGCCAAGGACGAAAATCATAGGCGAGAAGGCGAATGAGGTCCTCGAACCGATGTGGCTCAAGGTCCTCGAAGTGGAGCGGGGCATATGTGCGCGTGACAGTGACAGCCATTGGGGTCTCGCCCGCAAAAGCTCGAATGCTGGTGACGCCGAACTGTTACGCCGTGCTACGTCACGATGCCGCTGCGTCACCCGGAAGTGCTTATAATAACAGGAAATCGTGGGAATGGCTGGGGCGCCAGGGATCGCAGCCATGGCGTATCCGACGCCTCAGACCTCGATCGCCGGAAGCCTAAACTGTCGGAGGTTGTAGGCTCGGGATTTGAACCTCAGCGACCCGGTGATTCTTCAGAAATAAGCCGCCCTCGGAGTAGCCAAAGGGTTTTTCGGTATAGGGGGTATCGGGCTCCCGCAACCAGCGTTACTTGCAACCCGGTCTCTCTGAGACCGGGTTGTTTGTTTTGCGCCAGGGCGAACAGCTCGGAAAGCTGCCCAACGAGGTGGATGCGCAGTTTCTTACCGTCCGGCACCAAGCGCACCCCGCCAATAAGAGCGCGGAGTCTCTCGCTCGCCTCGGTGCGGGTTTCATCATGGTTGAGAGTGTTACTGGTAGCCACAGGAGGCTACGAGCCTTGGCAAAGTCATCTCGCAGCTCATCGCCAAGCCAGATCACCTATTTAGCAAAACGAATTTCCACTTTCAGGCCGGGCAAGCCGTCGCCTAGAGCGATTTCGATCTCGTGGAGGTCGGCGATCGCTTTGACCAACGCCAATCCCAGCCCGTGTCCGGGCGAACTGCGGCTGGCTTCTCCGCGCCAGAAGCGGTCGAAGGCGCGCTTGCGGTCTGCGGGCTTGATGCCGGGGCCCGTATCGGCCACCGCAGCCGTCACACCACTTTGATCCGGCGTCAACGCGAGGGTTAATCGAGCGCCAGCCCCGGCGTAGCGGATGGCGTTCTCAATGAGATTGGCGAACATCTGCATGAGCAGCGCGCGGTCGCCCGCCACGGCGATGCCGGGGGCGATGGCGGTCTCAAGCGTCAGGCCTTGATCGTCGGCCACCGGCCGGTAGACCTCGCCGAGATGCGTGAGCAGGGCTGAAAGGTCCACCTGCCCGAAAGCCACCGCGCGCGCGCCGGCCTCGATCTGCGACAGGCTGAGCAACGCGGAAAAGATGGCGAGCAGTTCATCGGAGTCCGCCAGGGCGCGCTCGACCGCCAGCGAATATTCCTCGGGCGAGCGCGCCTCGATCTGGGCGCGCTCCAGGCGCTGGCGCATATGCGTGAGCGGCGTGCGCAGGTCGTGGGCGATGTCGGTGGAGACCTGACGCAGGTTGTCCATGAGGGTGGCGACCCGGTCGAGCATGCCGTTGATGGTGGCGGCCAGCAGGTCGCTCTCGGTCGTGGTGCCGCGCACCGGCACGCGCCGGTCCCAGCGGTTGGCGGCGACCGCGCGGCACACCTCGGCGATGGCGTCGGTGCGCTTGAGGGCCCCGGCGCTGAGCAGGAGACCGGCGGTCAGGGCAGCGATGATGGTGGCGCCGGTGATCAGGGCGAACGCCAGCAGGGTCTGCTTTTGGGCCTGGATCAGTTCATAGCTGTCGGCGCCGACGAACATGTAGCTGCCGTCCGGCAGGCGCTTCCCCTCGCCGACGATCACATGCTCCTTGGCGCTCGCCCGGCCGGGCGGGGCGGGCAGCTCCGTGCGTGTCAGCATCGGCGCCATGGCGGGAAGATTGCCTGCCAGCTTGTTGCCGGCGCTATCCTGCAGCAGGTAGTAATCGGAGGCGGCCGGCGTTTCGCTCAGCTGGTGGATGATCTCGACGGCCTCGGGCAGGCCCTCGTTGCGGTAGGCTTCCTCGATGGCGGCGATGTTGCCGCGGATGGAATTGCTGAATCCGGCGTTCAGGGCGCGGCCCGTCACCAGGAACATGGCGGTGGCCAGCACGAGGCTGGACAGCACGATCAGCCCCGCCATCAGTGTGGTGAGGCTGAAGCTCTCGGTGCGGAACAGCCTAGCGCGGAGCACGCAGCACGTAACCGACGTTGCGCACGGTCTGGATGATGTCCTTGGGGTCGTGCGGGCTCAGGCGCGCGCGCAGGCGGCTGATATGGCTTTCCACCACGTTGGTGCGCGGGTCGAAGTGCATATCCCAGACATTGCCCAGCAGCATCATGCGCGTGACCGTCCGTCCCTGGTTGCGCATAAGATATTCCAGCAGTTTGAATTCCTGCGGCAACAAGTCGATCTCGCGGCCGTCGCGTTTCACGGTGCGCTTGATCAGGTCAATTTTCAGGCTGCCGGCCACCAGGTGGGTCTGATCGTCGGTCTGGGCGGGCGGGCGCCGGCCGAGCGCGCGCACCCGCGCCAGCAACTCGACGAAGGCGAACGGTTTGATCAGATAGTCGTCGGCGCCGCCTTCGAGCCCCTCGACCCGGTCGTTGATGCCGCTCATGGCGGTCAGGTACAGCACCGGCGTGCGCACGCCCACCGCGCGCATGGACTTGACGATGGAGAGGCCGTCCACCCCCGGCAGCATGCGGTCAAGAATGATAACGTCATGGGCGCCCTCGAGGGCGCGCGTCAGGCCGTCGGGGCCGGTGGCGGCCACGTCCACCTCGTAACCCTCGTTGACCATGCCGCGCGAGACATGGCTGGCGGTCTGGGCGTCGTCTTCGACAAGCAGGATTTTCATGAGCGCATGATAGCGCGGAGGGGGTGCGCCGTCGCCTTCTTCACGGGGGCCGGGGTCGCCCAGGCCCTCCCCCGGGGGGCGGGCCGTGGCGCCTATTACTGGCCGATATGCGCCGCGCGCAGCTCAGCGGCGGCCGCGGCGAATTCCTTTTGGAATACCGGATTTTGACGGATCTGGAAGGCCATCAGGGCGGCGACGCTGCGCGAGGCCTCGATGTCGCTGCGGTAGTGGATGCCGCACACCACCCGGCTTTCGGCGAAGCGCTGCGCGTCGGCGAACAGGACAGCGCGGCGGTCCGGGAGCATGTCGCCCAGCACCAGCGCGCTGAGATAGCCCACGGTGGCGTGGCCGCTGGGGTAGGCGTTGCTCTTGGAAGCCTTGACGCAAAGGGTGACGGTGGGATCGGCGATGTGCGGGCGCGCGCGGCCCCACACGGTCTTGGCGGGATCGACGACCACGCCTTCGTCCGCCAACACGCGCTTAAAAAACGCGGCGGTGACCGGCAGGCGTTCGGCGGTGAAGCCCTCGCCCAGGTCGCCGTGCACCACCGCGAACACGGTTTCGGTCTCGTCGTCCTGGGCGATCTTCACCCGCTCCGGTGTGCGGGTTTTCTCTAATTGGTGGATCTCGGCGAGTTCAGCCTTGGCCTGCGCCGAGTCCGCCGCGGGAGGCGGAGGCAGAAGGACAGTGAGGTCGAGTTTCGCGACATCGACAAAGTTCCCCGCGCGCGGCTCCGCCGCCATGGCTGTGGTTGCGAGCAGAAGCAGAAGCGCGGCGGCGGCGGCAACGCGGGGCATGGGATACTCCGGACTAGAAGGTGACTTTCGCGGTCAGCTGGAACGCGCGGCCGCCCTGGAAGTAGTACTGGTCGAAGGCCGGGGTCGAGCCCTGGGAGCTCAATGCGGTGATATTGGTGTTGTTGAACAGGTTGTAGACGCCGCCGATCAGCCGCACATGCGGGAAATCATAAGTGATGGTCAGGTCGGTGGTGTTGTAGGGGCTGACCTTATAGGCGGCGGGCTCGCCGGCGATGCTCCATTGCGTGCCGACGATTTTCTCGATCAGGCTGGCGCCGGCCTGCCCGTATTTCAGGATCAGGCCGCCGGCCGCGGTCCACTGCGGCGCCTTGGCGATCTGCTTTTGGGTGTCCTTGGTCTTGGCGGAGTTGAGCGAGGCGTTGGCGAACACGGCGATGCCTTCCTGGAAGGCGTAGGTGCCCTGCGCTTCGATGCCTTTGTAAACCGCGCCGCCCAGGTTCGAGAACACAGTCTCGCCGTTGACCACGGACGAGGAGGTTTTATCGTTGAAGTCGATGTAATAGAGGTCGCCATCGAAGGTGAACTTATCGGCGTTGAACACCGTGCCGACCTGGTAGTTGGTCGAGGTCTGCGGCTTGAGCGCCAGCACGTTCGGCTTCGGCTGATAGAACACGTTCAGATCCGGCACCAGGAAGCCCTTGGCGAACTGGGCGTAAACCGACCAGTCCTCGCGCACGCGGTAGTTCACGGTCAGGAATTCCAGCGGCTTGGTGAAGGTTCCCGTGCCGTTGAACGGCACGCGCGAGGTCTGCTGGACCGCCGCGTTGGTGAAGCGTTCGAAGCTCACATACTTGAAGCCGGGGGTGACGGTCAGCCCTTCGACCGGCTGGAATTCGAAGTCCACGAACGGCTGGTAGTTGTGCCAGCCCGAGTGCTGAAGGTAGTTGATGTTGAGCGGCGCGGTCTTTTCGCGGTTGTCCTTGACCAGCTGGGCGGTGGGCGTGGTCAGCGGCGGCGAGAGGGTGAAGTCGTAATCGAACCGGTAGCGCTTGGTGCTGGCGCGCTCGTACCAGATTCCGGCGCGCAGTTCGCCGAAGGAGAATTTCTTGCCCGCGCGGAAGATGTTGCCCCACACGCGGTATTCATTGTTCTTGGAATAGCCGGGCACATTGCGGTTGCCGGCGGCGCCGGCCTTGGTGCCGAGCGCGGCCGAGCCGATGTAGTTGGCCTGCAGCGCCGACAGCGTGTCGTTCTGGTAGAAATACGTATAGGCGGAGTTGTCGATATAGATCTCTTCGGTGAGATCCGCCTGCACGCGGATGTATTCGAAGTCCGTCTCCTTGTGGGTGACGTTGTAGCCGAAGTAGGTGGCGCTGGCGGGATTGTCGCTCAGCCCAAAATTCTTGCCGAATTGGGCGACCTGGTTAAGCGTGGCGCCGTCGGAATCCGTCTGGAAATAGCGGATGGTGTTGTGCGCGCCGAACAGCGTGACCTTCACGTTGTCGCCGATGGGCAGCACAATCTTGAGATTCTGGTTCTCGGCCTTGTTGTAGGAGTGGGTGAGGTAGCCGTCGGTGTTCAGTTCCTGCAGGTTGACCAGCACCTTGGCGCCGCCGACTTCGTCCATGGCGCCGCTGCGCAGGGTGGTGACGAAGTTGGTGGACTCAAAGCTGCCGATGGTCGCCGACTGGCTGACCGAAAAGGTGTCGCCCATGCTGAGCGAAAACATGTTGATGGAGCCGCCGAAGTTGGCCTGACCCAACTGGCCGGCGTTGCCCGGGCCGCGGTCAACCGCCATGGCGCCGATGGTCGAGCCGGGGAAGAACGACGTGGAGTGGTGCGTCGGGTTGTTGGTGTCGCCGAACGGGATGCCGTCGAAGGTCATATTGTATTCGCCGTCCTGAAAGCCGCGCAGGACGGTCTTGGATTCGGCGAAACCCGGGCCATTCTTGTTGGTGCCGGAAACGCTGGGGGCGATCTGGGCGATGGGCGAGAAGTCCCCGGTCTGCGGAATGGCCTCTTCGATGTATTCGCGGGTGACGATGGACACCGGCTGGGTGGCGGCGAGCGACGATTTGATCGGCGCGAGGTCGATGGCCATGCCGCTGCCGTAGACCAGAATTTCCTCAATAGCGCGCGAGTTGGAAAGGTCGGCATCGCCGGCATCGGACTTGTCGGCGGTCGCGGCGGCGCTCTGGGGCTTGGCCTGGTCGGCGGCGGCGGTCTGCGCGGTGTCGGCGGCGTGGGCGTGGCCGGCGATCAAGGCGGCAAGAGACGTCGCGGCGAGAAAACAGGTCTTGGATGAACGAACGAACAGCATTTGGCCCCCGAAAAAAAGCGCCCGTGCACCGTCGCGCGGGATGAAACGCGGCGCACTCAACGCCCCGGGGTGACGCGCGCGCAAATGAACGTTTGATGTCGGAGGCGGGATTTCTCACAGCGATTCAATTTATGAAGAATGCATGACAGATGCGCGTGCGTCCTGCCTGCGCTTCAGCGTCCAGGCGCGCAAAGCCCGTGCTGCGCTGGCGTTCCCAAGCTGTATTTTTTGTATAGTTTGGCGGCTGCTCACGCTGGCGCGCCGGGACGCGATATCCGTCATGGAATCTTCATGAGGGGCCGTAGGGCGCGCCCATATAAGCGGAGATCTGCCTAAGGCCGCGCCAAGGCGCCACATCGAGTGTATTCATTGCCGCCGTACGACCGCTTCGCGATTGCCCTGCATTGGATTGTCGCGGCTCTCATCATTTGGGTCGGCGCCGTGGGCCTCATGTTTGGCAACCTCCTCCATGCCGCCAAGCCGTTCTGGCTGAATCTGCACGCCATCGTGGGGTTGGTGCTGCTGATCCTGGTGGCGGTCCGGACCGTGTGGCGCCTCGCTCATCCCGCACCACCCCCGCCTGACGCGGACGCGCGGACAAGAATGCTTTCCAAGGCCACGCACGCAGCCCTGTACGTCTTGATGGCGGCCATTCCTGTGGTCGGCCTGATAAGTTTCCTGTGGCATGGCCGCGTGTTCGATTTTGGGGTGGTGAAAGTTTCGCCCGGCATTGTCGCCGACAAGGGAATCTATCGTCCGGCTCAGACCCTGCATGCCTGGCTCACCTACGGCATGGTGGCCCTCTTGGCGCTGCACGTGGCGGCGAGTCTGTGGCATCAGTTTATTCTGCGCGATGGCCTCATGGCCCGCATGGGCATCGGCAAGGTCCGGCGCGATCCCGGCGCTCCGCCCGCCGCCTAACCTCCGCGCCCCGGCGCGGCACATCCTACATTGCAAAACTACATAGTTCCGGGCGTGGTCTGGGGTTTTCCCCGGTGGCAGAGTCAGCCTTTCGTTGGAGGATGCGCCATGAACCGCCTTGTTCTGACTCTGATACTGTTCGCGACCGCGCCGGCGCTGGCGGCGGCGCCCAGTTATAAGGTGACCAAGAGTATTCCGCTCGGCGCCCCCGATGGCTGGGACTATGTGACCTATGAACCAGCCTCGCACCGGGTCTACGTCGCCCATGCCAACGAGATCACGGTGGTGGATACCAACAGCGGTGAGGTGGTGGGCCGCGTTCAAGGCATTCAGGGTGTCAACGGCGTCGCGGTGATTCCGGCGCTGGGCAAGGGCTACACCGACAGCCGCGCCAAGAAGGCCGCCGTCGCCTTCGATCTGAAAACCTTCAAGGTCACCAAGGAAGTCCCCGCGGATGCCGACACCGACGGCGTGGCCTACGAAGCCGCCAGCAAGCGCGTGTTCGTGGTGAACGGCGACGCCGCGAATGTCACCATCATCGATGCGGTGACCGACACCGCGATCGTCAACCTGCCTCTGGGCGGCAAGCCCGAGTTCCTGGTGTCCGACGATGCGGGTCACGTCTATATCAACATCACCGACAAGAAAGAGATCGTCCGGGTCGACGCCAAGGCCGCCAAGATCGACGCCCGCTGGCCCATCGCCGATTGCGAAGGCGCGCACGGTCTGGCGATGGACAAAGAGGCGCACCGGCTGTTCTCGTCCTGCGCCAATTCCAAGATGGTGGTGGTGGATTCCGGCAA
>CANJOI010000083.1 GCA_947475365.1 Fidelibacterota bacterium
GATAGCGTTTGGCCTGCACATGCAGGGCGATGGGCGCGGTGACATCCGTATCGAATCCGCGCGCTAGCCAGGCCGCACCCAATATTTCATGGGGGTGCTCGCCGGAACCGCCGTCGCTGTGCAAGAAGTATCCGATATCGTGCAGCAGTGCCGCGGTCACCGCAGGCGGAGCGGCGCCCAGCGATTCCGCCATGGCGGCGGATTGCAGCATGTGCTGGGCGATCGAGAGATCTTCGCCGTATCGCTCCGCGCCAAAGCGCGCGAAAAGGTCGAATATCTCACTTAGAATTCCGCTCATGGCGATCCCCCCGGCCAGCGCCGCCTTCTTATCATTGCGCCGCAAACTCTCGACATTGAAGGTTCGGTGACGTTCTGAATTTCCTACGCCGTGTTAACGATATCGATGTCATGAAGCGGACACTCGAAAGCCTCGACAAGTCTGGTAAGGAGGAGAAGCAGCGGTAAGCCATTAAGCGGGGAGGCCGAATGCTGTTTGCTCACGCGCGTTCTCGCGCCAAGCCCAGTCCGCCGAAGGCGGGAAAGGGCGAAGGCCGCCTGCGGCCAAAGGGCCTACCATGACACACTCTGCCGGATTACCCGGGGTTGCGATCAACCCCGCCAAGACCCGCGACCGCAAGGTGTTGGCGGGACGCCGCTTTTTGGTGGTCGACGATCATCCTCATATGATCGACGTGGTTTGCGAAATCCTGCGCCATTTCGGCGCGAGTGACTTGGTCAAGGCCGTGAGCGCCGAGGAAGCCCTGGCAAAATGCAGCAAGCGCGACCCGTTCGACTGCGTCGTCTGCGACTTCAATATGAAGCCGATCAACGGCCTGCAGGTGCTGCAGTCGATTCGGATGGGGACGCAGCCTCATGTAGCGCGCGACCAGCCGTTTATTCTGCTCACCGGCCACGGCGAGATTGACGTGGTGAAGGCCGCGGTCGCCCTGGACGTGAGCGCCTACGTGGTCAAACCGGTAGCCGTGGACATCTTTCTCACGGCTCTGAACCGGGCGCTGGCGCCGAAAGTGGCCTTGCACGCGGCCGCACACTACCAGACGGTGCCGCTGGCCGCGGTGCGGCGTTTTCAGTGATGCCTGTGTCGCCGCTCAATTAACTCCGCTCTCTACCGCGAAGCTCTCGGAGGGCATTGAATCGGGGATCTGGCCCCAATTTGATAAAACATTCTTATTGCGGCCAAGCCGCCGCAATATCGTTCTCCCGGGCGAAGGGCATCCCTGGGAGAGCGCTTGAACACACCGCTGCAGATCACCTGGTTCCCAGGAACATGGCGGGGCGCCCGCGGGCTGTGGCCGCCCACCCTGATCGCGGCCGCGGGCCTCATGCTCGCGCCGGCGGTTTGGAACGGATTCCCGTTCATGTTCTACGACACCGCCGCGTTTATTTCCCAGGCCATAGCCGGCGGGTTCTTCGCTGAGCGGTCGGTGTTTTACGCATGGTTCCTGGCCGCAACCGGGCCGAGCTTCAGCCTGTGGCCGGCCATGCTGGCACAGGCGCTGATAACGGCGCTGGTGATCGCGGTCTTTTTACAGCGCGTTGCGCCGGCGCGAACAGATCCCACCATTGCGCCGCGCGCGGCTGTTCCCGTGATTGCCGTCCTCTGCATCGGAACCGGCCTGCCGTGGTACGTCGCCCAGGTGCTGCCGGACGTTTTCGCGCCGCTGCTTGTGCTCTGCCTCTATCTCTTGAGCTTCCATGGTCCCAGCCTGAGCCGGCCTCTCCAGGCCGTGTTCTTCGTAATCGCCGTGCTGGCGGCGGCAGCCCATGCCTCGCATCTTGGTCTGGCGGCGGGGCTGACGGCCGTCGTTGCGCTCCTGCAGATGGTAACCCGCGGCGGCGCCGCGGAGCGGGTACGACCCGATTGGCGCTGGCCGGCCGCGGTGTTCGCGGCGGCGCTATTGGCGCTGGTCGTAAGCAATTTTGTCCGCACCGGGCAGGTCTTTGTCAGCCGGGCTGGACCGGCCTTCATCCTCGGACGTCTGGTCCAGGACGGCATCGTCAAGCAATTGCTGGATGATACCTGCCCGGAGTCCGGCTACAGACTGTGCGAATATAAGGACAATCTCCCCACGTCGGCGGACGACTATTTGTGGGGGGCTACATCGCCGTTTCTGCCTCTCGGCGGCTTCGAAGGGGGAGCGGCGGAGTCCCGCAGCATCATTGCGGAGAGCCTCAGACGTTATCCCTGGATCCATGTGCGCTCGGCGCTGGTCGATACCGTCCGGCAGTTCACGAGCTTCGCTACCGGCGACGGGATCGAGCCACAGCAATTTGTGCTGATGCCGATCTTGACCCAACTCACTCCGTATTATCTCGACACCTACACCGCGGCCCGTCAGCAAAACGGGCTGATTGCGTTCTCATGGCTCAACGCCATCCATGTGCCGGTCGGGTATCTATCCCTGGCGGTCTTGATTGCGATGCTCGCCGGGGCGGTCTATGGCCGCGACCGCGGCGACAGACTGTATCTTCCGGCCTTTGTCCTCGCCGCGCTGCTCGGCAACGCCTTCATTTGCGGCGCGCTCTCCAATCCGCATGACCGCTATCAATCGCGGTTGATGTGGGTCGCGAGCCTCGCCGCAATCCTTCTGGTCAGGCTTCCGCTGCGCCAGACCGCCGGTACTCTGGCGAACAATGCCGACCCACCGACGCAAGCGCCGGTTCGACCAGCGCTGTCATGAGTGCGACGCGTCTGGGGTGGCAGATGGCCGATCTCGGCGCCAGCGGTTAGCCCGTCAGATGGCGTCACGCGCCGGATTCCCGCGAAAACGGCGCCGATTCCGCCGGTTTCGGCGTCTTGCAGGCCTGTCGGCCGGTTTTTCTTGTCGCGCTGGAAACTCACATAAACAATTGATATATATAGACTAAGTTGATTTTGATGCATCTTTGGTCATGGGGTCATTCCGGAGATTCGTGATCCTCCCCCCATACTATGAGTTATCCTCATAGCCGCGCCTGTTGGGAGGGCGCGACATAAGAGACCGAGGGAGAGGCGGTCTGCGGCAGCGCATGTTGCCGCCGACCGTGACGTGCTCCCCGCTCGTGAGGAGGTATACGTCAGGTGAAGGTGTTGTTGTCGCGTTCCGTTGTGTGTGCGGTGGGCCTCGCGGCCGGCTTTGGCTTGGCGGGCTGCTCGGACGCATCGTCCGGCCGCGCCGCGGTGAAGACGTCCAGCGTGACGGCGGTCGCGCAATATGCCGGAACGCCGGCGCGCGTGCGCCGCATGACGCAAAGCCAGTACACCAACACGATCGCGTATGTCTTCGGCTCGGACCTGAGCATCGGCGAGCCGTTCGCGCCATTGCCGCGCACCGACGGCCTCCTGGCGTCCGGCGCATCCTCGGCCGGCATGACCGCCGGTGAGTTCCAGCAGCTCCAGCGCAGCGCCTCGGCGATCGCGACGCAAGTTGTCGATAAAGGCAACCTCGGCGACCGCACCTCGCCGCGCCGGGACTTCCTGGTGCCGTGCAAGCCGGCGGCAATCGATGCCCCGGACGATGCCTGCGCCGCCAAGTTCATCAGGCAGACCGGCCGCCTGCTGTTCCGCCACACTCTGCCCGATGCGCTGGTGACCGAGTTGACCGGCAACGCCCACAAGGGCGCCGCCGAGTTGAAGGATTTCTATGCCGGCCTCGCCACCGTGATCGAAGGCATGCTGCTCGATCCCGGCGTGCTGCTGATCACCGATAGCACCGAGCCTGATCCGGCGCATGCCGGGAAGCGCCGCCTCACCGCCAACGCACTGGCCTCACGCCTGAGCTTTTTCCTGTGGGACGCGGCCCCCGACGATGAGCTGCTCAAGGCCGCCGAGAGCGGCGCGCTCTACACCAAGAAGGGCCGCGCGGCCGCGGTCGACCGCATGATCGCCAGCCCGCGTCTCGAAGCCGGGGTCCGGGCGTTCTTCGACGACATGTTCGGGTTCGAGGAATTTGCCGTCACCGCCAAGGATCCGAAAACCTACCCGATGATCACCGGCCAGACGCTTCTGGACTCGCGCGAACAGACCCTGCGCACGGTGGTCGACCACCTGATCACCCGCAAAGGCGATTACCGCGACCTTTTCCTCACCCGTAACACCTTCATTTCGCCGACACTGGCGCCGGTCTACGGCGTGCCGTCGAGCACCGGCTGGTCGGCCTATGAGTTCCCGCAGGACGCCCACCGCGCCGGCATCCTGTCGCAGATCAGCTTCCTCGCGCTGCACTCCCATCCGGCGCGCAGCTCAGCCACGAAGCGCGGCAAGGCGCTGCGTGAAACGCTGTTGTGCCAGAAGGTCCCGCCGCCGCCGCCCAATGTGGACTTCTCGGCGGTGGAAAACCCGGACCCCACGCTGCGTACGGCGCGCGAACGCCTGACGCGCCACAGCGTCAACCCGGTCTGCGCCGGCTGCCACAAGATCACCGATCCGATCGGTCTCGCGCTTGAGACCTTCGACGGCGCGGGCCGCTACCGCGACACCGAGAAAGGCGTGAAGCTCGACACCTCGGGCAGCCTGGATGGCAAGACCTTCAACTCCTCCGAGGGCTTGGGTTCGGCGCTGCACGATCACCCGCAACTGGCCTCCTGCCTGGTCAAGCGCATGTACAGCTTCGGCACCGGCGGTCCGTTATCCAACGCCGACACACCCGCAGTCGAAGCCCTGAGCGCGGCTTTCGCGCAGGCGGGGTACCGCGTGCCGGATCTGCTGCGGATGATCGCCGTGAGCGATGCCTTCTCTGAAGTCGTGGAAACACCGGCGGCGGTGAAAACCGCGGACGCCGGACAACAAACGGTCGCGAAATGAACCTGAGGGAGATTGTCATGAACGGGATGAACCGCCGCCGCGTGCTGCGCGGCCTGCTCGACGGCACCGCGGTATGCGTGGCGCTGCCGCTGCTTAACTGTTTCCTCAACGGCAACGGCACCGCCATGGCGGACGGTTCGCCCTTGCCGGTGCGGTTCGGCACCTGGGGCTGGGGGCTGGGTCTCAACAAGGCGATTTTCGTTCCCCAGAAGACCGGCGCCAACTTCGATCTGCCCGAGGAAATCCAGGCCCTCGCGCCGATCCAAAAGCACATCAATCTGTTCACCGGTTTCGACTGCTTCCGCGACGCGGCGCCGAACCTGTGCCACAAGACCGGCTGGGTGATCGCGCGCTCCGGCATCGCGCCCGCGAACCAGAGCGACCTGCCCGGCGAAACCATCGACGTCACGATCGCCAAGAAGATCAGCACCACGACGCGGTTCCAGACGCTCACCGCCACCGCCACCGGCAACGTGCGCGACAGCTACTCTTATGAAAACGCGAAATCGGTAAACATCGCCGATTGGTCGCCGCTGCAGTTCTATTCCAAGCTGTTCGGCGAAGACTTCCAGGATCCGAACCTGCCGGACTTCAAGCCCAGCGCGCGCACCATGGTGCGCAAGAGCGTGCTGACCGGTGTGCTCGACCGCACCAAGGAACTGAACAAGGTGGTCGGCGCCGAGGACAAGGCGCGCATCGACCAGTACTTCAGCGGCCTGCGCGACCTCGAACGCCAGTTCGACCAGCAGCTCAAGAAGCCCGAGCCGCGCGCCGCCTGTCATCCGGCCAAGGCGCCGACGGAAGACGCCAAGCCCGGCCTCGACTACGAACTGGTCGGCCAGCGCCACAAGATGATGACCGACCTCATGGTCATGGCCGTGGCCTGCGACCAGACCCGCGTTTTCAACATGGCGATCGCCGCCCAGCAGGCCGCGACCACCAAGCCCGGCTATGACAAGCCGCACCATACCGCCACGCACGAAGAGCCGGTGGATGCGCAGCTCGGCTATCAGAAAGAGGTGTCCTGGTTCATCCGTCGTGAGATGGAGCTGTGGGCCCAGTACGTCGGCTCCTTCGCCAAGATGAAGGAAGGCGACGGCACCCTGCTCGACAACATGCTGATCTACGCCTCGACCGACCAGTCTCTGGCGCGCCTGCACCAGATCGACGGCCTGCCGATGTTCACCGCGGGCAGGGCGGGCGGCAAGCTCAAGACCGGTCTGCACATTGCCGGCGCCGGCGGTCAGGGCACGCGCCTCGGCTATACCGCCATGAAGGTGTTCGGCCTGGAGAACACCTCCTGGGGCACGCAATCCAACAACACGTCGAAAGAGATCGGCGAGATTTTGGTGTAAGCATGCGGAACCTCACAGTCCTCGCGGCTCTGCTCCTCGCATCCGCGCCGCTGACCGCCGTGTTTGCGGTCGACGCGGCCAAGACAGCGGCTCTGCGCGAGGACTACATCCGCGCGCCCATGCCGCCGGGTTTCCAGGTGGTGCCGACGGAACTTGAAGGGCCGGTGTTCGCCGACGCTCAAGGGCGCACACTCTATATCTGGCCGTTCAGGACCATGCGAGTGGGAGCCACCGGCGACAACGAGAACATGTCGGCCTGCGACACCAAGCCGACCACCGAAACCGCGGGCATGATGAGCCCCTATCCGCCGGGCTTGGTGCTGCCGGAGCTGGATAAGCGCATGTCCTGCGCGCAGGTGTGGCCGCCGGTGTATGCGGCGGACGACGCCAAGCCGGTCGGCGGCTTCTCCATCATCACGCGGTCCGACGGCAAGAAGCAGTGGGCGTTCAACAAGAGAGCGCTCTACACCTCGATCCTCGACAAGGCGCCGGGCGATGTGATGGGCGCTTCGGGGCGCCGGGAACGCGGCGACGGCCCCGCGGAGCGCGAGCCGGTAGGTCCCGCTCCCAATGTGCCGCCGGGCTTCGATGTGATCACCACCGCCAAGGGCCGGCTGCTGCTCACGGACAAAAAATACTCGGTCTATAGCTACGACAAGGACCAGCCCGATAAATCCAACTGTGTCGATGCTTGCGCCCGGATGTGGCTGCCGGTGATCGCGCCGGCCGCCGCCCAGGCGAGCGGGGAGTGGTCGGTGGTGAACCGCGCGCCCGGCGTGCGCCAATGGGCCTTCCGCAAGAAGCCCCTCTATGTCTCCACCCAGGACACCCGGACTTGGAGCTTCGAGGGCAGCGACGAACCGGGGTGGCACAACGTCTTTACCCAAGAATCTCCGCCGCTGCCCAAGGGCTTCAGCGTCGTCGACAATGAGGCGGGCGAGACCGTGATCGGCCCCAACGGCCGCGCTGTCTACTTCTACACCTGCGGCGATGACTCCAAGGATCAGCTGGCTTGCGATCACCCCGGCGCCCCGCAGGCCTATCGTATCGCGGTATGCGGCGGCGGCAGCGTCGAGAAGTGCAACCAGCGCTTCCCGTACCTGGTGGCGGCCGCGGACGCTAAGAGCACCAGCCGGTCTTGGTCCATCATGTGGATCGACCCCAAGACCGGCCATTACGCCGAACCTGGCCAGGCGGGCGCGCTCAGGGTCTGGGCTTATCGCGACCGGCCGCTCTTCAACTTCTATGGCGATAAAAAGCCGGGCGACCTCTACGGCAACACCTGGGGCGAGTTCAACGGCAAGCGCAACGGCTTCCGGGCGTTCATGGTGCGCGACGATTTCTTTGGCGCCGCAAATTAGGGAGTAGGGAAATGAAACACGCTCTCACAGCAGGATTTTCCGCCTTCGTACTGGGGGCGGCCCTTTCGGTCGCCGGCGCCGCATCGGCGGATGACGCCGGGGCCAACAATGTGCGCGACCGCAGCATCGCCTATGCGGTGAGCGGCGGGCACTGGGGGCTGTATCAGACCGCTGACGGCAAGGCGGAATGCCCCGATGGCATCAACGAGGTGGGGCCGCGCGAAACCTTCAAGGCGTTGTTCCCCGATGACGGCACCAAGCGTTCGGTCGTGGAAACCCAGCTCGCGCGCGAAGCGGCGATCTGGTCGCCCGAGGAACGGGCGTACAATTTCCCCTATCACCATGCCGGCGGCAAAGTCGGCCTTGGCCTGAATCTCGACGGAAAAGTGGGTCCCAACGACTTCACCAGCCCGGACGGCGAGAAGGGCATCGACAACCAACTGTTCCGCGCGCTGGGCTGCCTGCGCTGGCTGCGTGGTCCGGATGGTATCGGCTATCACTTCAGCGACATTTACATGCGCGAGTTCAACTACAACCGCGGACTGATCGAACTCACCAATGTCGACAGCCTGGCTGACGATCCCGACGTGGATGTCACCATCTACCGCGGCCGCGACGCTCTGATGGCCGACGCGACCGGCGCCAAGATCATGCCCGGCGGCACCCAGCGTATCGACACCAAGTTCGGCCAGAAGTTCATCACCCACTTAAAGGGCAAGATCGTGAACGGCGTGCTGACGACCGAGCCGGTCAAGGAGATGTACTGGCCGTTCGCGTGGTTCGGCGGCAATCCCGGCGCCCAGCATATCCTCGACATGCGCATGCGCCTGAAGCTGACCCAGGAGCGGGCCAACGGCTTCATCGCCGGCTACGAGAATATCGAGGAGTGGTACTATGGCCTCGCCCGTGGCCGTTCGACCCATCATCTGGCCTATGGATCGGTGTCGGCGCCCGGCATCTACAAGGCGATCCACGAACTGGCTGACGCCTATCCCGATGCCTCCGGGAAGAACACCGCCATCTCCATGGCTTGGGGGACCGACCTCACCCAGGTGTTCCTGAAGAAACCCCCGAAAGAAGTCGCGGAGGCCGCGCCGGCGGCTTCCAAAACGGAGCGCGCTGGCGATCGCCGTTAAATCCCAAACACCACTTGTTGCGAAAAGGGGCGCCGAAGGGCGCCCCTTTTTTTGTGGGAAAGGCCGGTTGGCTGCCCGCGCCTATGGGGCAATTTCATGCCGGAATCCGGCTGACGGTTGCATGGCCTTTTGGGGGAGTGACCAGCGCATGGCCTGCGCCGGCCAGTGGCCGCAGCGGTCGGCCCATACTGCTCCACATTATATTATTGCGTAAGGAGCTGTATTTTTGTGTTTTTGTTCCCGACACCTGGGCGGAGGCGTCCGGACGCCGGCATCATCGCAGCATGATCTGCGTAAATGATCACCTTATTACAATAAATCATTTTATCCCCTAGGACGCCTCTTCATACTGCTGGAAATTGCTGCCCGGGGGGGCATGTTGGGCTGCCGCGCGCTGCGCGCAATTCATGCAATTGAGGGACTGCTTAATTTCTACGTCCGGAGTCTGTCGGCAGGCACGTCGTGCTGGTCCGATACGCCATCCAGCTGTCCGTTGCGGGCTTGCCGGTACGTGAGGGTCGCCAAGCGGTTTCGAAATAGCTGCAGAGGGGGAAGAGCCGCACCATGACAAGACCTACGTCGACGCAGCGTGCTCTGCTGAAATTCGCGTCGGTGCTGCTGCTGGGCTTTGCTCTGCTCGGCCCCGGCGCTCCGGCCTCCGCGAAATCGGTCGCGTTCGACGACGCCACCATCGCCGAACTTCAGGGCGCCATGGCGTCCGGTGCGCTGACCGCGGAAAAACTCATGCAGCTCTGCCTCGCGCGTATTGAGGCCTATGACCGCCAGGGTCCCAAGCTGCATGCGGTGATCTCTCTCAACCCCAAAGCCATGGATGAAGCCAAGGCGCTGGACGCCGAACGCAAGGCCGGCAAGGTGCGAGGTCCATTGCATGGCATTCCCGTGGTGCTCAAAGACAACTACGACACGGTGGAGATGCCCACGACGGGCGGCTCGGTGATCCTGGACGGATCGATCCCGCCGAAAGATGCCTTCATGGTGCAGAAGCTGCGCGAAGCCGGCGCCATCATGCTGGCGAAGGTCAACCTGGGGGAGTTCGCCAATGGCGGACAAAGCTCCATGGGCGGGCAGTCGCTCAATCCGCATGATCTGACGCGCACGCCCGCGGGGTCTTCGGGCGGCACGGGCGTCTCGATCGCCGCCGGCTATACGCCGCTGGGTTTTGGCACCGACACCGGCGGCTCCATCCGCGGGCCTTCCAATGTCAACGGCATCGTCGGCCTGAAGCCGACTCACGGGCTGCTGTCCCGCGCCGGCATCATTCCGTTGGGGCTGACGCTGGACACTGGCGGACCCATGGCCCGCAATGTCTCGGACATCGCGCTCGCCCTTGGCACCATGACCGGCGTCGACCCTCGCGACGATGCCACCAAGAAGAGTCAGGGCAAGTTCGAGAAGGACTACACCAAGTTTCTGAAGGCCGACGGCCTCAAGGGCGCGCGCATCGGGCTGGCGCGCGACTTCATGGGCGCCGATCCGGACGTGGACTGGATGATCGAATCCGCGGTCGTGGCCATGAAGAAGGCGGGCGCCACGGTTGTCGACGTGCGCTATCCGAAGTGGTTCCTGGCGGGCGCCGAAGGCATGGTCTCGGTGATCGTGCCGACGGAATTCAAGGTGCAGATCAACGATTACCTGAAAACACTGAAACCGGAATATCCCAAAACCCTGGCCGAACTGGTGGATCGCAACCAGGTCTATGTCGGCATGGGCAAGGACGGCGCCGGCCCCAATCCGACACGCTGGCGGTTGCTGCGTGATCGCGACCTGCCGGCCGTGCCGATGACGGACCCGGGTTATCAGGCGATGATCAACTACTTCCTGCCGATGACCCGCAACCTGATCGAAAACATGATGGCGAAGGATAAACTCGACGCCTTCATCTATCCGACCGGCGCGCGCCGCGCGGCCCAGATCGCGGCGGCCGTACCGGCGGGCAGGGATACGGTTCCCGGCGCCACCGGCATCGCCAATCTCTCGGGTTTTCCCGATCTGATCGTGCCGGCGGGCTTCACCACCGACGATCTGCCGGTCACGGTCTCGTTCTTCGGTACCGCTTTCAGCGAGCCCAAGCTGCTGGCGCTCGGGTACAGCTTCGAACAGGCGACGCACGCGCGCCGCCGCCCGGTTAACACACCAGCGCTTGCCGGCGGGATGATCGAGGTCCCGGATCGCAAGGCGGCGAATTGAGGACACCATTGCCGGCCGAGACAGGCCGGCTTCTTGGAGTGAGCGCTAAACGAGAACAACCAAAGTTACATTAGAGGGGGTGTATCAACATGACATCGTCGAAAATCCGTTTCGCGCGCGCGTTCGCGCTGGCGTCCACATCAACCGCCGCGCTCCTGGTCAGCGCGCTCGCGCCGGCCCAGGCGCAAACCCAGACCGCCCAGGCCCAGACCGCCCAGGCGCCGGCGGTGGAAGAAATCGTCGTCACCGGTTCGCGCATCATTCGCGACGGCTATGAAGCGCCGACGCCGGTCTCTGTGCTGAGCGCCGACGAACTCAATTCGATGGCCAACGCCAACGTCGCGGACTCGATCAACAAGCTGCCGGCGTTCACCGGCTCCCAGACCCAGCGCACCGGCGCGGTCAACCTGTCGTCCGGCGCCGCCGGCGTGAACCTCCTCAACCTGCGCGGACTGGGCAGCCAGCGCGTGCTTGTTCTCATGGACGGCAAGCGCGTGATCAACGCCGGCCTGACCGCGGGCTATACCGGCGCGGACACCAACACCATGCCGCAAGGGCTGATATCGCGCGTTGACGTGGTGACGGGCGGCGCTTCGGCGGCTTACGGTTCTGACGCGCTCTCGGGCGTGGTGAACTTTGTCCTCGACAAGGAATTCACCGGTGTCAAAGGCGAAGCGCAGGGCGGCGTCTCGACCTATGGCGATGACCGCAACTGGGGCATAAACCTCGCCAGCGGCACGGCCTTTGCCGGCGGCCGCGGTCATCTCCTGCTGTCCGGTGAGGTGAACTACAACGAAGGTCTGCGCGGCGCTCACCGTCCGTTCAACGAATACGGCGGGGTGGTCACATCCAACCCGGCCCGCACCGCTACCAACGGCCTGCCGAACTGGATCGCCGGCGATCACACCGGAATGCAGAACGCCATGCCGGGCGGCCTGATCACGCGTTGCACCGCGCCGGGGCTATCCGTGTGCCCGCTTAAAGGCATTTATTTCGGTCCCGGCGGCGTGCCGCAGGTGTTCAATTACGGCACGCTTTCCAGCGGCAACCTGATGACCGGGGGCGACTGGAAGATCAGCCGCGTTGACGACGGCGTCGACTATGATCCGCTGATCACGCGCCAGAACGCCTATGCGCGCGTGAGCTTTGATGTCACCGACAACGTGAACGTCCACGCCGAGCTGCAGTACGGCCGGTCGCATTCCTGGAACGTCAACAACATCAACCGGCTGATCGACCAAGTGCCGATCAAAATCGACAACGCGTTCCTGCCGGCGACCATCCAGGCGCAGATGACCGCGCTCAAAATCACGTCGATCACCATGGGCACCACATCCGGCGACGTGGGTCGCTTCATCGCCGACAACGTCCGCCAGCTGCGGCGCTGGTCGGTGGGCGGCGACGGCAAGTTCGACGCCTTCGGTTCGACCTGGACCTGGGACGCCTACTGGCAGAGCACCATGCAGGGCCTGTCGTCGCGCATCCGCAACAGCGGCATGGTCCCGCACATCAACGCAGCTACCGATTCCATACGCAACGCCCAAGGCATCCCCGTCTGCCGCGTGAATGTCGACGCCGATCCCGCCAACGACATGCCGGGCTGCGTGCCGTTCAACTTCTTCGGGCAAGGTGTCAACTCGCAGGCCGCGATCAACTACTTCGTCGGGGTTTCGTTCCGTTACGACACCCTGCGCCAGCATATCGGCTCGTTCACTGTGAACGGTGAGCCGTTCTCGACCTGGGCCGGCCCGGTGTCGCTGGCGACCGGTGTGGAACACCGCCAGGAAAGCGTCCGCACCGTCAACACACCGGACGACGATGCCAATAACTTCCTGGCGGGCGACTTCAAGCGCTCGCTCGGCAAGTTCGACGTGAACGAAGGCTTCGTCGAAAGTGTGATTCCGCTGGCCAAGGACACGGTGTGGGCCAAGTCGCTGGATATGTCGGCGGCCGCGCGCTTCACCGGCTACACGACGTCCGGTTTCGTCACCACGTGGAAAATCGGCGCCAACTGGCAGTTTATCGACGACATTCGATTCCGTGCCACGCGGTCACGCGATATCCGCGCCGCCTACCTCGGCGAACTCTATGCCGGTGGCGATCAGGCCGGGGCCAATACGTTCCAGGATCCGTTTACCGGAACTTCAACGAGTAACGGATACTCGGTGGGCAGCGGCAACCCGAACCTGAAGCCGGAAAAGGCGGACAC
>CANJOI010000084.1 GCA_947475365.1 Fidelibacterota bacterium
ATCGCGCCGGCCAATTCCTTACTGCCCGGTTCGACACCGCTGGGGAACGCCCCCACCAAGGCACCATCGGCGCTGACAAGATATTTGTGGAAATTCCACTTCGGCGTTTTGGAGTCGCCGAGGGTCTCCCTGGCCCACTTGTAGAAAGGATGGGCGTCACCGCCGACCACCGACACCTTGGACGCCATCGGAAAATCCACGTCGTATTTTGCCGTGCAGAACGTCTGGATCTCCGCGTTGGAGCCGGGCTCCTGGCCGCCGAAGTTGTTCGCCGGCACTCCGACGATCACCAGCCCCTTGTCCTTGTAGGACTTCCAGAGCTTCTCAAGGCCCTCGTACTGGTATGTGTAACCGCAGAACGAGGCGGTGTTCACCACCAGCACCGCCTTGCCCTTGAACTGCGACATGGGCAGCGCGCCGCCTTCGATCTTCTCGAAGGCGTAATCGTAGGCCGAACCTGCCATCGCAGTTCCTCCCACAGCCATGGAAACCACAAAAGCCAAAGCACCAATTATGGATTTAGCCATAGCGTTCCTCCTGCCAAGGATCACCCCGCATGTGATAGCCGCGGGCTTCCCAGTATCCCGGCTGGTCCCGGTCAAGGAAAGACATATGACGCAGCCATTTTGCGCTTTTCCAGAAGTACAGGTGCGGCACCACCAGGCGGACGGGACCGCCGTGCTCGCGGGTCAGGGGCGTACCGTTCCAGGTATGGGCGATGAAGACCTCATCCCGGTCCAGGTCAGACAAGAGCACGTTGGTGGAATACCCGTCATAGCTTTTGAGCATGACGGCCTTGGCCGCGGGTGTGGGCTCCACCAGCTTCAGGATGTCGCGGAAGGCCACGCCTAGCCAGACATTGTCATAGCGTGACCAGGTGGTGACACAGTGGATGTCGTTTCTGAACTCCCGCTGCGGCAGGGCCATGAACTGGTCCCAGGTCCATTTCAGGGGATGAGCCACCTGCCCCGCGGCCGACAGCGCCCACTCCTTGGTGGAAAGATTGGGCTGAATGCCGAGGTCCAGCACCGGAAAATCCTCGGTGACGCGCTGTCCCGGCGGGCGGCGAACTTTCCCGGGATCGGCGGATTCACCTGTGAGCCCGCGCCCGGTGCGGGCCCATTCCTCTTTGGTGCGGATCAGCTTGTCCTTGATCCGGTCCACCATGGTCAGCCCTTAGCCCGCATCAGGCGGGCCTGGTCGCGCTGCCATTCGCGTTTCATGATGTCATCGCGCCGGTCGCCGTGGGTTTTGCCCTTGGCGAGGCCCAGTTGCACCTTGGCGAGGCCTCGGTCGTTGAAGAACAGCGCCAGCGGGATCACCGTCATCCCCTTGCGCGCAATGGCGCCGCTGAGGCGCTCCATCTCCTTCTTGTGCAGAAGGAGCTTCCGTTTGCGCTTTTCCTCATGCTGGAAATGGCTGGCGCCCGCGTAGGCCGGGATATGGCAGTTGACCAGGTACAGTTCGCCGCCTTCCGGCTGTGCAAACGCCTCCACCAGCGTGCAACGCCCCAAACGCAGCGACTTCACCTCGCTGCCGGTCAGAATGATGCCGGCCTCGAGTGTGTCTTCGATGGCGTAGTTGTGGCGGGCCTTGCGGTTTTCGGCAACGCGGCCGTGGGAGATAAGGGTTTTACTCATCGCCCGAGTTTAGCAGACCCGCGCCGCGCATGGCTTCCTCTACCCGCGCCTTGGTCTTCACCCTTAGCGGCGCGAGCGGCGGACGCACGTCCGGCGCGCATTTTCCGAGCAAACTCGCCGCGAATTTCACCGGCGCCGGGTTGGTTTCCAGGAACATGGCTTCATGCAGCGGCGTCAGGATGTCGCGCACGCGGAACACGTCGTCATAGGCGCCGAGGTGCCATGCGTCCTGGAGCTGGGAACACAGGCGCGGCGCCACGTTGGCCGTAACCGAGATGCAGCCCACGCCGCCCTGGGCCAGAAACGGCACCGCGGTGGCGTCTTCGCCCGACAGCTGACAGAACTGCTCGCCTAAGGACAGGCGCAGCTTGGCGGGACGCGCGAGATCGTTGGTCGCATCCTTCACGCCGATGATGTTCTCGTGCGCGGCCAGCTTCTCCATGGTCTCCAGACTCATGTCGATCACGCTGCGGCCCGGAATATTGTAGATGATGATCGGCAGGTCGACGGCGTTGGCGATCGAGAGATAGTGCAGGATCAGCCCGTCCTGGGTCGGCTTGTTGTAGTAAGGCGTGACAACCAGCGCCGCATTCGCGCCGGCCTTCTTGGCGCGCTTGGTCAACTCGATGGCCTCAGCCGTCGAGTTGGAGCCGGTGCCGGCAATCACGGGCACCCGGCCCTTGGCGACCTCGACGCACATCTCCACCACGCGGTGGTGCTCTTCGTGCGACAAGGTCGGGGATTCCCCGGTGGTGCCGCAGGGCACCAGGCCATGGGTGCCTTCCGCGATCTGCCAGTTCACGAATTCCTGGAAGGCCTGGTCGTCGACCTTGTCCTTCTTGAAAGGCGTGATGAGGGCGGTGATAGAACCGCGAAACATGGAAGACGCTCCTGAAAAAGGCCCCGCGCAGTGTGGGCGTGGCCGATAGTTAGGTTATAGGGGCGGACATTACCATAGGCGGGTGCATCGACAAGCAGGCACCACAACCGTGATTCATTAATCTTGTGAAGCACTTGCGTGCCGGCCGAACCGGCATCTATTTTATTGGCGCGCGGGTTCCGCGCTCACGCCGCTGTGCATAAAAATTTACCGGCGGGGCGGATATTACAGATCGGACGGCCGAAACGGCCGGTGACGGAGAGTTCGCGTTGGCGTGGAGTGTATTGAAAGTCAGGGTCGGCGTCGCGGCGGGGTTGGCGCTGGCCTTCTCCTTTGCCACGCCCGCCGGCAGTGCCGAGCCCCCCGCCCCGGCCGCATCTCCTTCCAAGCCCGCGCCGGACGCTGCTGCCAAAACCACACCGCCCACAGCACAAAAACCGGAAGCACAAAAACCGGCGCCGCAATCCGCCGCGGCCGCTACGCCAAAGCCAGCGGCGACCGCGCAGGCGCCCGCCGCCAAGGCTCCCGCGGCCAAAGCGCCCGCCAAGAAAGCGCCCGCCAAGGCGCCGGCGAAAGCCGTTGCCAAAGCGCCGCCGCCCAAGAAACCGTCCGGGCCGCCGGCGATCGACCCCGGCGCCGCGCGCCCGCTCATGGTGGCCAAAGCCCAGCCGGAAGCGCCAATGCTCACCCAGCGCGAGAAGCAGCTATTCGGCCAAGCCATGAGCGCCGCTGTGAAGCACCAGTGGAACGATGCGCTGGCGTTCGCCGATCAGACGCGCAACCCGCTCCTACGCAAGATCACCGAATGGGCGTTCCTGCGCGATCCCGGCCCGCACGCCAATTTCAGCCAGCGCACCGCCTTCATCACCGCCAATCCGGGCTGGCCCCAGCCATTGGACCTGCGCCGCCTGGCGGAAGACACGATCGATTCCTCCACCTCCCCCCAGGCGCTGATCGCCTGGTTCGACAAGAACCCGCCGGTCCAGACGGCCGGCAAGGTCGCTTACGCCAAGGCGCTTGTGTCGCAGGGACGCACCGCCGATGCGCATAAGATTGCCCGGGAGGTCTGGCTTGCCGGCTTTTTCGATACGAATGACGAAAACGCCTTCCTCCAGGCCTTCGGCGGCCTGCTGACGCCAGAAGATCATTGGGCGCGCTTGGACCGCATCCTTTACGACCAGCAGACCACCGCGGCGGGCCGCATGATGGCGCGCGTTTCGCCCGACCAGGCGCGTATTGCCCGCACGCGCATCGCCTTCATTACCGGCCTCTCCAACGCCGAAGCCCAGATGCGGGAACTGCCGGCCGAGCTGCAAAACGATCCCGGCCTCATGTACGACCGGCTGAAGTGGCGCTACGCCCGCGATAAGAGCGATGCGATCTTCGACCTTGTGCCCAAAGGCACCGTGCCCGGCCCGCGCCCGGATTTGTGGTGGCGCCAGCGCTCCGACCTGGTGCGCGACGCGCTTTCGCGCGGGCGCATCACCGAAGCCTATTCCATCGCCAAGAATCACGGCGCCACGGATTCCACCAATGTCGCCGACGCCGAGTTCCTGGCCGGGTGGATCTCGCTGCGCTTCCTGAAGGATGGCGAGACCGCGCTTCCCCATTTCCAGAAAATCTACGACATCAGCGTGACGCCGCCGTATCTCGCGCGCGGGGCCTATTGGACCGGCCGCGCGGCGGAGGCCCTCGGGCGCAAGGACATCGCCGACAGCTGGTACCAGCGCGCGGCCACGTATCTCACGACCTATCACGGCCAACTTGCCTTGGCCCGTCTCTCCAAGGACCAGTCGGCGCCGCAGCTTCCCGCCGATCCGGCGCCGACCCCCGCGGAGCGCGCGGCCTTTGAGAGCAACGAACTCACCAAGGCCTTGCGCGCGATCTTGGAAGTGGACGCCAAGACCTACGAGCGCGCCTTCTCCATCACACTCGCGGAATCCTCCGGCTACGGCGTGCACCGGCAGATGGTGGCCGAGATGGTCAACCGTCATGCGCGTCCGGACCTTGGCATCGTCATCGCGCGCGGCGCGGCCCGCGATAAGATCGACCTCATCGAATACGGCTATCCGGTGCCGCCCTACGCTTACCCGGCCGCGCCCGAGCAGGCGCTGATCCTCGCCATCACGCGCCAGGAGAGCAACTTCAACCCCGCCGCGGTCAGTTTCGCCGGCGCGCGCGGGCTGATGCAGCTCATGCCCGACACCGCCAGCGGCTTGGCGAAGGCGCAGAAAGTCACCTACGCGCGGGCAAAATTGGTGAGCGACCCGCTTTATAATCTGAAGCTTGGCTCGGCCTACCTTTAGTCGCTGGTGAACGGCTTCGACGGTTCCTACATCCTCGCCGCCGCGGCCTATAACGCCGGCCCATCGCGCGCCCGCGCCTGGGTGCGCCAGTTCGGAAGCCCCCAGGACCCGCAGGTGGACGCCATCGACTGGGTCGAGATGATTCCCTTCAACGAAACCCGCGACTACGTGCAGCGGGTCATGGAAGGCGTCATGACTTACCGGAGCGTGCTTGGCGGCACGCTCAAGGTCGGCACCAACCTCGAAGCCGAGTTGGCGCGCAAGCAGGTCAACCCGACGAACTGAAAATGAAAAAGGCCGGTGTCACCACCGGCCGTTTTTCGCATTTTATGTCTCGCGCTTACGCGTTATGGGCTGCGCTTACGCGCCGGCCATCGCCGGCTTCGGCAGTCCGCCGCCGACGCGGCCGGACGCCAAGCTCTCGGTCCGCCGCGGCACTTCGGCGACGAGCGCGGGCGTCACCACCGTCTCGGTGATGCGCTTGCAGTGGCCTTCCATATAGGCGCCCGGCTCGATCGCCAGGCTTTCGTGTTCAACGTCGCCGGACATGCGCGCGGTCGAGGCCAGAAATACGCTCTTCGCGCGGATCATGCCCTTGACGGCGCCGTGCATACGCACGGTCTGGGCGTTGACCTCACCGGTGACGGAGCCCTTCACGCCGACGATCAACGCCTTGCACTTGATGTCGCCGTGCACCACGCCGTCCACCTGGATCTCGCCGGCGGAGTTGAGGTTACCCTCTATGGTGAGGTCCGACGAAACGATCGAGGGCACCGCCTTGACGGTGGCGACATCGGCCGTGGACGAGGTGTTCTGGTCCTTGGGAGTGCTAGCTCTTGAAAACATCGCTACCGGCTTTCAGAAACTTGAGCGGGTTGACGTGCTGCCCGTTGTACATGACTTCGTAGTGCAGATGGGGTCCGGAGCAGCGACCGCTGCAACCAGCCTGACCGACCTCGGTTCCGCGGACGACCTTATCGCCCTCCTTCACCATGGCGCGCGCCAAGTGCGCGTAGCGCGTGATCAGACCCATGCCGTGGTCAATTTCAACCATACGACCATAACTGCCGTCAAACCCAACGCGCACCACTTTGCCTTCGCCTGGGCTCATGACAGTGGTCTTGTAGGCGACCCCCATATCCAACCCCAGATGTTGTGCCATGGTGCCCGTGAAAGGATCTTTGCGAACGCCAAATCCCGAATTCAGCTCGAAACTTTTCACAGGAGTGTCAATCGGCAGCTTGGTGACCAGGCGCTGCAGGTCCTGGAGATGATCGACATTGGCGTTGAGCAGGTTCAGCGACTCCTGCAGCGGCCCCGAGTCTTGAGCGGCTTTGGTGATCGGCAGGAACGGACCGCCCTGGCCCGGGAACGAGCCCTTCTGGCGTTTCACCAGAAGATCGATGTCGAGCCCGGTGATCGAAAGCGAATTCTCAATGCCGGCGATCTTGTTCTCGGCGACCTCGGAGAAGCGGTGATAGAGCAGGAGTTCGTTGCTCTCCATTTCGCGGATCTGATTCTCGAGCGCGGAGACGCGGGTCGAGAGTCCTTCGCGCTCGGACACTGCAAGGTCGCGCTGGAGCACGACCTGGCGCAACTCGAGGCTGTCGGTGGCGATGAACGGCGTCTTCTGGTGATGGCCCACCACGTCGACCATGGAGTTTTCCAGGTCGGCGAGTTCCGCCATCAGGTTCTTGCGCTCTTCCTCGGTGTGACCACGGTCAAGCCTGGCCTTGCCGAGCGCGAGATCCAGATCGCTGCCGCCCGCGGCCGCGGCCGCATCCGGCGAGAGCACTTCCTTGGCGCGGAAGGCGATCTTGGCGACCAAGCTGGTCTTCTTGGGGCCCTGGCCCAGTTCCGCCGCCTTTTGCTTGACGATGTCAGATTCTTTTTCGAGCAACGCCAGGGAACGCCCGTAATTACGCTCTAGATCGCTGGTCAGCTCGGAGACGCGCTCCTTGTAGATGGACACCTGGGCGAGCAGCTGCTCGTAGCCGACGCGCGCGTCCTTGATCTCGGTGTTCTTGGCGCGGATGCGTTCCGAGTGGTTCATCGCGAGCCCGGAGCTGAACAGCGTCCAGGTGCCGAGGATCAGACCGAAGGTCACCAGCACGGCCTGCCGGTTGGTGGACAAGCGCAAGGTGCGCATGCGCTCGCCGGAACGGATGATCAGCTGCTTTTCGGGAAAAAACCGTTGCAGGAGCTTTTGGCCGCGGCTGAGTCCGCGATCCTGCGGGTCAAATTTCGAGTGCTGCTTGCCTGTGAACAAGGCTGTCCCCTCTTCCCCATAACGCCACGTATGGCAGCCCCTTGTGATGGGCCGACATGTTCAGGTCCGAGGGCGGTCTTGTTGGTTTTGGTGCCCCCGGTCTTCTCCAGTCATCCGCGACTACTAAAGCCGATTTCGGCTTTGCGCTCTTTTTGAAACGTGGAACCTTGGACCGCCGTGACTTGAGACAAACATCCCAGCCTGGCGGAACGCGGATCACGTCCGGCGCTTCAGTGTTGCGAACAACGTGAGCGATCCTGCCTACACTGACCGGGAAAAGCAAAGAGTAAGTAAAGGCGGGAAAACTGTTACATTTCAATACTATGGCAAACGATCTGCAGGTGCAATTTTGACACCGGGGTGTTGCCCTGCGGCACCACTACAACGATTCATAACCCCTTATGGATAAACGACTGTGACGGCTTTTGACCCCCCGACAGACTCGGCTGGCGTTCCGGTGCATCATCGCTGGCCGGTCCGGACCATGTTTCTGTCCTGGTTTGGCCTCGGCCTGATCGGCAAGGCACCCGGCACCCTGGGCTCCCTGGGCAGCATCCCCCTCGCCGCCGCTCTGGTGCTGCTGGCGGGGCCATGGCTTCTGACGGCAGCAGCCGCCGGCGTGTTCATCGCCGGCTGGCGGCTGTCCACACTGCAGCTACGGGATGTCCCGGACACGAAGGATCCGCAGTGGATCGTCATCGACGAGGTCGCCGCCCAATGGGCGGTGCTGGCCGCCGTGCCGTTCAATGTCTTCTGGTACGCGGCGGGGTTCGCGGCTTTCCGCCTGTTCGACATCTGGAAGCCGTGGCCGGTGCGCTGGGCCGACCGCAAGGTGGTCGGTGGTCTGGGGGTGATGCTCGATGACGTCCTGGCGGCGGCCTACGCCATCGCGGTTTTACTCGGTGCGCGCGCCGGTCTAGAACGTCTTCCCCTCTGGAATTAAAAATGACCGAACTCCCCCAGGATCTCGTCGAACTCGCCAAGGAAGTGCTGACCTGCGCGAGAGCGCAAGGAAAGCGCCTGGTGACCGCCGAATCCTGTACCGGCGGACTGATCGCGAGCTTCCTCACCGCCGTGCCGGGGTCGTCGGACGTGATCGAGGGCGGTTTCGTCACCTACTCCAACGATGCCAAGACGCGCCTGCTCGGCGTGCCCCGTGACGCGCTCGCGACCCACGGCGCGGTCAGCGATATCGTCGCCTCGGCCATGGCCGAAGGCGCCCTCGCCCAGGTGCAGGCCCAAATGGCGGTGTCGGTGACGGGCATCGCCGGCCCCGGCGGCGGCGGCAAGGACAAGCCGGTGGGCCTGGTGTTCATGGCCCTCGCCCAGACCGACGCCGATGCGGTGGTGAAACGTTATGTTTTCGCCGGCACCCGCGACGACGTGCGCCGCGCCGCGGTCGGCGCCGCGCTCGAACTGCTGCTCAGCACCCTGAAGGCGGAAGCCTAGCTCGCGGCTGGCGCGTGAACCCCGCGGACGCTAGGCGGGTTCCTTCTTTCCGTAGAGCTTGGCGGCGCGGGCCTCGAAAGCGCTCACCATGCGGTGCACCGCCTCCTCGAACAGCGCCCCGATCACGGCCTGCAGCAATTTCGACCGGAATTCAAAAGTGAGGAAGAAGTCCACCTCACAACCGCCGCCAGGCGCGGCCTTGAAGCCCCAGGTATTACGCAGGTGCTCAAACGGACCGCTGAGGTAGTCGACCGTAATGGCGGTTTTGGGCGCGAGGGTAATGCGCGATGTGAACTGCTCGCGCACCATTTTAAAGCCTACCGCGAGATCGGCGATGAAACGGGTTGGCGTTTCCCGCGTCTTGATGCGGCAGGCCACACACCACGGCAGGAATTCCGGATAGCGTTCCACATCGGCCACAAGGTCATACACCTGCTCCGGCGTGTACGGCAGGTGACGCGTTTCCTGGTGGACGGGCATCGGACGGGCTTAATCAGCCTTGGGCTTGGCGGGCTTCACGCAGGCGCGCGAAGTCGGCGTCGGCGTGATAGGACGAGCGCGTCAGCGGGCTCGCCGACACCATGAGAAAACCCTTCACCCGCGCGATGCGCTCATATTCCGCGAACTCGTCGGGAGTCACGAAGCGCTCCACCGCCGCGTGACGCGGGGTCGGCTGCAGGTATTGGCCGATGGTCAGGAAATCCACATTGGCCGCGCGCATGTCGTCCATGACCTGCAGCACCTCTTCTTTTTCCTCGCCCAGGCCGACCATGATGCCCGACTTGGTGAACATCATCGGATCGATTTCCTTGACGCGCTCCAAGAGGCGCAGCGAGGTGTAGTAGCGGGCGCTGGCGCGGATCTTGCGGTACAGGCGCGGCACGGTCTCAAGGTTGTGGTTGTAGACGTCGGGCTTGGCCAGGGCGACCAGGTCGACGCAGCCCATCTTCTTGCGGAAGTCCGGCGTCAGGATTTCGATGGTGGTTTCCGGCGACGCCGCGCGCACCGCTTTGATCACGGCGACCCAATGGGCGGCGCCACCATCATCGAGGTCGTCACGGTCCACCGAGGTCAGCACCACATGGCGCAGGCCGAGGGACTTCACCGCCTCGCCCACATGTTCGGGCTCGGAGGCGTCCACCGCGCCGGGGCGGCCGGTCTTGACGTTGCAGAAGGCGCAGGCCCGGGTGCAGATGTCGCCCAGGATCATCATGGTGGCGTGCTTCTGGGACCAGCATTCGCCGATATTCGGGCAAGCCGCCTCCTCGCACACCGTGTGGAGCTTCAGCTCCCGCATCAGGTTCTTGGTGGAGTGATACCCCGGCGAAACAGGCGCCTTCACCCGCAGCCAGTTGGGCTTGGGTTGGCGGGGCTTGTTCTCTTTGAGGGGTTCGACGTTGCTCATATGACACCATACCACAGAGGGCAAAGCTGGCTTTACTGCGGTTTTTTCAACTCTGCCAGGAGGGTTTGGTAGTCCGGCTTGAACTGGCGGGTGGAGTCAGTGGTCACCGCCCGCTCGCCACCAATGTGGTAACTCATGCCGATCGTCGAATGGCTCAACGCATTTTCCACGAAGCTGGCCTGGAGATCGCGATCGGGATTAGAGGGATCAGACGTTATTCGCGCGATACAGGAAGTCTCATCGCATTGGGCGAAACGCATTGCAAATACGGCTGGCTCGCGGCTGGCCGGCGTTTGTGGCCGGTCGAAGAAGGCGATCTCAGCGCCCTGCTCACGATCCGCGTCTGGCGGCACTTGTACAATCAAGGTATTTGGCTTGCCGCTCGCGCGATCGAATTGCAACGCAGCGGCCATATGGCCTCTTTTGCCGTTATGCTCGAACGGAATGAAGTGAGTCATCGTGCAAATTTTGTCGCGGCATTGGACATCCCATCCCAATACCTGGCGCATACCCGTGTCATGCCCCTGTTCCACTTTTTGGTTTTCCGCGATCATCAATTCGTGGTCGCCGGTGAGGTGCCGGGTGCTGACGGCCGCGCCCATCTCCTTGCCGCCGGACTGGAAGGAGACGGCGAAAGCAGTGTACCTCCCAAGATTATCGAGAAAATCCTTGTGCAGATCATGTCCGTCGAGCGTGATGTCATCCTCGATGCGAACGGCGCAGGTACCCTTGTCGCAGGAGGTGATCGGCGCCGTGAACTGCTTGTTCAAAGGCAGGCGGACAGTTTTGCCGTCCGCATCCGCGAAGCCGTATTTGATGCCCGCCTTCTGATCCGCCGTCGCCGGCAGTTCAATGATCATACCGACCGGTTGCATGCGCGACCGGCTGAAGACCAAGCCCATGTTTACCGCAGCCCCTGGTTCGCCGGTCGCCGCCACCCGGGACATGAAACACTGCCGAGCATCGCAATTGGCCGTGCCTCCCGTATCTAGATCTAGGGGGAGCGCCACGGGTTCGGCTGCCATCGCTACCGCACCGAGAAATATGACGGCGCTTGCTGAACAGGCAATAAACCGCCGCATCCTCACCCTCAAGACTAGTTGTTGATCGCCCGTCCATACGCGTCCAGCACCGACTCATGCATCATTTCCGACAGTGTCGGATGGGGGAAGATGGATTCCATCAGCTCGTGTTCGGTGGTCTCCAGGGTCTTGGCGACCACGTAGCCCTGGATCATTTCGGTGACTTCGGCGCCGACCATGTGTGCACCCAGCAGCTCGCCGGTCTTGCCATCGAACACGGTCTTCACGAAACCGCCCGTTTCCCCCAGCGCAATGGCCTTACCGTTGGCGATGAACGGATAGCGGCCGACCTTCACCTGGTATCCCTTGTCCTTGGCCTGCTGCTCGGTGAGGCCGACGCTGGCCACCTGCGGATGGCAGTAGGTGCAGCCAGGGATGTTGGCAACGTTGAGCTTATGCGGATGCAGGCCCGCGATCTTCTCGACGCAGATCACGGCTTCGTGGCCGGCCTTGTGCGCCAGCCACGGCGGGCCGCACAGGTCGCCGATGGCGTAAACGCCCGGCTCGCCGGTTTCGCAGTAGTCGTTGATGACCACATGAGTCTTCTCGACTTTGATCTTGGTGTTTTCGAGGCCGATGTTCTCGACATTGCCGACGATGCCGACGGCCGAGATCACGCGCTCGAACACCAGCTCTTCTGTCTTGCCGTTCTGCTCGATGGTGGCCGTGACCTGGTTGCTGCCCTTCTTGAGGGCCTTCACGCCGGCCTTGGTGCGGATGACCATGCCCTGTTTCTCGAACGCCTTGTGGCAGAAGGCCGACACTTCGGCGTCTTCCACCGGCAGGATGCGGTCCATCACTTCGACCACCGTGACCTTGGAGCCCAAGGTCTGGAAGAAGCTCGCGAACTCGATACCGATGGCTCCCGACCCGATCACCAGCAGGGTCTTCGGGAACATCTTCGGTGTCATGGCGTGGCGGTAGGTCCAGATCAGTTCGCCGTCCGCCTCCATGCCCGGCAGTTCGCGCGCGCGCGCGCCTGTCGCCAGGATGATGTGCTTGGCCGAAACATCGGCCACGACCTTCCCGTCCTTGGAAACCTGAAGTTTGCCCTTCCCGGCCAGCTTGCCGTGACCTTCGATCACCGTGACCTTGTTCTTCTTCATCAGGTGCTTGACGCCGCCATTGAGCTGCAACGCCACGGCGCGCGATCGCTTCACCACCGCCTCGATGTCGAAGCCGATATTGTCGGCCTTCAGGCCGAATTCCTTGGCGCGGTGCATGAGATGATAAAGCTCGGAGGTGCGCAGCAGCGCCTTGGTGGGAATGCAGCCCCAGTTGAGGCAGATGCCGCCGAGCAGCTCGCGCTCGATGATCGCGGTCTTCATGCCCAGCTGGGACGCGCGGATGGCGGCGGTGTAACCGCCGGGACCGCTGCCGAGCACGACGAGATCGAAAGCCTGTAGGTCAGCCATGTTGCACCTGTTCCTTAGACCAACATGGTCAATGGGTTTTCGATCAGGCCTTTGAGCACCTGAAGGAACTCGGCGCCCACCGCGCCATCCACCACGCGGTGATCAACCGAGAGCGTGCAGCTCATGACGTTTGCAATCGCGAGCGCGCCGTTCTTGACGATAGGGCGCTGTTCGCCCGCGCCCACGGCGAGGATGCAGGCCTGGGGCGGGTTGATGATGGCGGCGAAGTCCTTCACCCCGAACATGCCGAGGTTGGAGATCGAGAAGCCGCCGCCCTGGAATTCCTCGAGCTTCAGCTTCTTGTCCTTGGCGCGGCTGGCTAGGTCCTTCATCTCCGCCGAGATCGCCGACAGGCTCTTCTGGTCGGCCTTGCGCACGATCGGGGTGATCAGGCCTTCAGGGGTGGCGACCGCCACCGAGATGTCGACATCGTCGTAAACATGGATGTCGTCTTCCGCCCAGGACGCGTTCACATGCGGCATCTTCTTGAGG
>CANJOI010000085.1 GCA_947475365.1 Fidelibacterota bacterium
CGGACCTGGTGGCGGCATTCACCGGGATATCGCGGGCGTTTTGTTCCAGAATGTCGACCGCGACGGTGGATTTGCCGTCAACCGCGGCAATGGTGAAGGCGATCGGCAGAGCCCCTGTCACGGTTTGCAGCAAGCCGTCCCAGGTCCCCTCAAGATCCACCCCGAGCGGCGTAAGACGCGGCAATGCGGGAGACGCCCCGGCCTGGGAGAACAGCAGGACATTCCAAACAACTGCGGCGGAAAGGATGCGGAGGAAGGAGGCCCTGTTCATGGAACAGGTATAGCAAAAACGCGCGGCCTGGCCGCGCGGTTTTTGGCCCGAAAAGGCCTAGAGGGTGAAAAAAGCGACCGAGCCGAAGAGCAGCAAGGCCATGGCCACTTCGCCGAAGTAGCGCGGCAGGAACCGGTCATAGGCGTCGAAGAAGCGGTCCAGGTTTTCCACGGTCTCATCCTCCCGAAAGCCTCGCCAAGAAGTTTCTTGGGCGCTGGAAAACCAGCACACTCATAAAACTCCGGGATTGAGATGACCCTAGGACAACCGGAAGGCATTTCGGCGGCAATCAAGGCATTTTTGAGACTCAGGGTTGTGCCGCCGTTGGCCCAGATCCCCCGTGTCCGGGCGGCTACTTGAGCACCTGGGTCAACACCCACGCCAGGCGGACCCCGGCCTTTTTTATCTGCTGATAGACCGTGGGAAGATTGGTCTTGGCGTAGGCCTCGCCCAAGTCAAAGGGCGGATCATAACGGTGATAGCCCATGGCCGGGCTGAGCGTGATGGCGAAACTCTCGTTGGCCCAGTCCACAGGGGTGCCGGCTTGCCACTGTTTTCGCTCCGCATCCGTAATCTGGCCGTGGAGCTCGTCAGCCAGCTCCGGCCATGGCTTATGCGTCGCATCGAGCATGTTGTAGTCCCAGACCGCGTGCAGATTGGTGTCGATCCCCTCGAACTTGCCCTTGATGTCATTGCCGCCGCGATCGGCCTCATAGCCGACGTGCAAAGGCGTATGAAGATCGCCGATGAAATGCGCGGTGTAGCGGAGGTCGTCCTTGGCGGACGGGCTCTTGAGGCGCGCTGCGTGGCAAGAGACTTGCTCCACGACGCAACTGTTCGGCTGCGGACAATCCCGCTTCATGTCGACTTTGGTTTCGCCCTGCGGCGCGTTGATATAGTGCCAGGGCGCGGTTTCCTTGCGCCAACGGATCACGTCGTCGGCCCACCGGCAACTGAGGGCGAAAGCGTCCCGGCCTTTGGCTTCAAGAATGTCCTCGACCTTCGCGCGCAGGTCCGGCGTCAGTTCATCCCACGCCACCGCGCAGACCATATGATGTCCATCCCATCCAAACGCGTAAGCGGCCGGGGGCTTCGCAACGACTGCGGCAAGAAGCAGGCATATCAAAAGGCGCATGGAAAAGCTCATCCTTGGGCAAACAGACGCCCATGGTAGCAGGGCCGCCGACTAGCCGCGCCCCCCGGATTCATCCGTCACGCAAGATTCACCGCAAATGTCAGCGGTTAATGCGGCACTTGTTGGAGAGATTGAGGAAGGCGTTGAACGGCGCGCTGTAGACGGTGTTGCCGAAAATCGCGCCGAGATCGTCCGGGTCGGGATTGGGCGGGGTGCCGGTGGGATCGAGGACCGCGGCGAAGGCGGGGGTCGGTTTGAATTCCAGGGTTGCGTGCACGACGCCGGCGGGAATCGTCACGCGGCTTTCGAAATAGGAGAACGGATAGGCGGTGGTGCTGTTGGCCTTCACCGGCACGCTGGCCACGGTGCCGAGCACGTTGCCAGTGCCGGAATCGCGCACGGTCACTTTGTACTCGGCATCCACGTAGAGGAGGTTGTGGACATAGACCGTCGAAGGGTACTGGTTTCCGGCCAGCTTGGAGGTGTGGACGTTCGCCACTTTCTTGCTGCCCTGCATGCTGCTGCCGTTCGCGCAGATCGTGGTGTCCTCGAAGAATCCGTTGCCGCCGTTGTAGATCACGGTCTGGAAGTAGGTGTTGGGGTCGTCGTTGTTCAAATAGAACGAATAGCTGGTGTCGCCATTGGCCAGCGGCAGGGCGTCGATGCGGGTGAGGAAAGTGCCGATTTCGTACTGCGGCGTGGCGTGGGCCGGAACGGTGATGTCGCCGGTGCCATATAGCTCGCCCGATGGCGCACCGACCGCGGTCACGTGAAACACCGACGCGGCGTTGTTGTCGTTGCCCAGGCGGATGAAGGAGACGTTGGCGCTGGTGGCCGGGAAGGTCGGGAAGACTTCCGCGTAGAATGCGCCATCCAAGCCAGCCACATCGGAGGGCTTTTCGATGCCCGGCCGCGCGGTCGCCGAAAGCGCCTGGACCGCCGGCAAACTGAGGCAAAAAACCGCGATAAATCCGACAGTTAGATGGGAAAGGGTGGTGCGCATGATCGGTCCTTCCGTAAGAGACCGATGATAGCCATTGAGTCGCTTTAAAATTAATTAACGGCGCATGAAAATCGGGCGGGAGAACGCTACAAAATGCCCTTGTTTTTCGCATCCGCGAGGGCGTCCAGAACCTGGTGGCCCTGGCCTTCCGTCATGCTCGCAAAGATCGGCAGGCACAGCTGCCGGTCACAGGCGGTTTCCGACCCGGTGAGGTCGCCGGGATCGAGGTGTTTCAGGACCTCGTTCTTGTGCAGCGGCACTTCGTAAACTTCGCCGCTGCAGTGGACGTTGTGGTGTTCCTTGAGCCAGCCCTTGAGCGCCGCGCGGTCGCAGCCGTCCGGCAGCATGACCACATATTTATAGTAGTTGGGCTCACAGCCCTTGGGCGTGGCGATGGGACGCAGGCCGTTTTCGCCGGTGAGGGCGGCGTCGTAGAGCCGCGCGATCTTGCGCCGGCCCGCCAGCAGGCCGGCGAACCCTTGCAGATGCCTGAGGCCGATCACCGCGTGCGGCTCGGACATGCGCCAGTTGTAGCCCATGCGGACATGGGTGTTCTGCAGAAAGCTGGCCTTGCCCTGGTCGCGGTAAAGATGGGCTTCCTTGAGCATGCGGTCATCATCAGTGACGATCATGCCGCCTTCCGCCGAGGTCATGACCTTGGTCGGATAGAACGAGAACGAACCCGCGAGACCAAAAGTGCCGGCGTGTTTGCCGTCAAGCGTGGCGCCCTGCGCATGGGCCGCGTCCTCCATCAGCCACAGGCCTTTGGATTTGGCGAAGGCGGCGATGGCCGGCATCTCGGCGGTGATGATGCCGGCGATATGGACGACCATGATGCCGACAGTTTCGGGCGTGATGCGGCGCTGGATCTCGGCGAGGCTGGTGGACAGCGTCGTCACGTCGGTATCCATCAGCACCGGACGCCCGCCGGCGCCGATCACCGCGGACGCGGTGGCGAAGAAGGTATTGGCGGGCACCAGGACGTCTTTGCCCGCCACGTCCATGGCGCGCAGCATGATTTCCAGCGAGGCGGTGCCGCTGTTGACGGCGATGGCGTGCTTGGACCCGGTCAGGCCCGCGAATTCGCGCTCAAACTGTTCGCCGAAGGCGCCCAGGGTCAGGCGGCCGCTGGCCAGCACTTCCTTGATGCGGCTGGCGATCCACTCCTGATCCTCGGGCGTGAAATCGATGCGGGTCGGCGGGACCAGCGGAAGAGAAGACGTCATGAAAGGACCGGCATCAGCGGATGAAAATCAGCGAATGAAACAGCGCGCGGCCTTGACGGCCCGCGGCATGATCATGGGGCGCAGCAGGCGGCCGTCGACGACGCTCATGCGGCGTTCGTTCTCCGAGAGGCAAAGGTCCATGAACTGCGCCAGTTCGATGTCGACGCCCACGGCTTCCTTGCCGGTGGTGGCGAAGTCGTCCTGGTCGCCGGCGATGCCGACGCGCGAAAGGCCGTTGAGCGCCAGATGCGCAAGGCGCTTGGCCGCGAACCAGGGTTTGCCGAGCAGCGGCGTGTTGGCCTGGGTGTAAGCGGCCCAATTGACGAAGAAGATGATGTGGCGGGCTTCCTCCGCGATCACCGGTTCGAAGGTCTCCACCAGTTCCGGCGGAAAGTAGCCGGACTGACGCGCCAGCTCGAACAGGCCGAATGCAAAAAATGAGTCGAGGCATTCACCGTAGCCGGTGGACATGAAGTTCCACTCGGTGCGCTTGGACGGCACATATTTGGGCAAAGGATCCAGCTTGATGCCGTAGCGCGTGACCAGGGCGTCGAGCACCTTGCGATGGCGGCTTTCCTCGAACGCCATCAAGGTCAGGGCTTCGCGCACCAACGGGTCTTTGGTCTGTTCGGCCATCAGGCCGATATGCGCCGACGCACGGTCCTCGGTTTCGACCGCGATGGTCCAGATCGGCAGGCCGGTGATGCGCGCCAGCGCATCGGGGGCGAGTTCGGGCCAATCGATAACGGCCGGCTTATAGGGATTGAAGGTGTCGAGCAGCATGCGGCAGAAGGCATGCTTGTGCTCCTCGGAGCCGATCTTGAGCGGCGCGAGGGAGGACAGGGGTTCTGCCGTTTGGCTGCGGCTGACGACGTTCATTGCGATTTTGGGCGCTTTTTGAAAGGTCGCGCAGTGTGGCGACTGGGCGCCCTTTGGTCAATTCGCGTTTCTGCAATGTTGCCAATACTTTGCGCATGTTTTCAGGACTGTCTTTGACCCCGGTCAACGGGATTTCTTGCTCATGTACGGCCGCCTCGCGTATTGAACGGCCATTGTCGTCGTGGCCGTTATGAGCGTCGTCGTGGGGATCGAAACACCGTCTGGGAAAGGCGCGGGGGATGAGAATTTCCCCGTGGGATCGTGGCTGTTGCCGCGCCCGTTGCGCCCCCATGTGGCGACCTACTACGCCTTCGCCCGCGCCATCGATGACATCGCGGACAATCCCGCGCTCAGCGCCGACGACAAGGTGCGGCGCCTGGAGGGCTTCGCCCAGGCGCTGGTGAACGGCAGCAGCGACCCTGATTACGCCAAGGCCGAGGCGCTGCGCGGCACGCTCGCGGCCACCGGCATCTCGGCCCGCCACGGCCTCGATCTGATTTCCGCGTTCAAGCAGGACGCTGTCAAACATCGCACCGCCGACTGGAACGATCTGATCGATTACTGCCTGCGCTCCGCCGCGCCGGTCGGACGCTTCCTGTGCGACCTCCACGGCGAGGATCAGGCCCTGCTGCCCTTGTCCGACGCCCTCTGCAACGCGCTGCAGGTCATCAACCACCTCCAGGATTGCGCCAAGGATTACGCCGCGTTGAACCGCGTGTACCTGCCTGACGACTGGATGACCGCGGCGGGAACGTCGGTGGATGACCTCACCAAGACTGCGGCGACGCCGGGGATGCGGCGCGTGCTCGACCAGTGCCTGGACGGCACGGAACGCCTGATGATGGACGCTCGGCGTCTGCCGAAGGCCATGCGCCATAAGAGCCTGGCCGCCGAGACCGCCGTGATTGTGTCCGTGGCCGACGCGCTGATGGTGAAACTCCGCCGGCAGGACCCGATCGCCATGCGCGTCGCTCTGGGGCCGTTTGGTTTTGCCTTTTCCGCCGTGTCCGGCGTGCTGCGTCTGTGGCTGTCATGATCGTTTTTATCGCCGGTTTCTCGCTGCTGGCGTGGTGCTATCTCGCCTTCTTTCACAGGGATTTCTGGCGCGGCGATCAACGCCTGCCGCCGGCGCTCGACCCGCCGGAGCACTGGCCGGCGGTCACCGCCATCGTGCCGGCGCGCAACGAGGCCGCCACCATCGAGGCCTGTGTGCGGTCCTTGCGCGGTCAGGTTTACCAGGGGACCTTGCGCATCATCATCGTCGATGATTCCTCCACCGACGACACAGCGTCGCTGGCCCGTATCGCTGGCGCCACCGCGCCCGGGACAGCCAAGGTTGACGTCATTACCGCCCCACCACTGCCCGCCGGATGGACCGGCAAGCTCGCCGCGCTCAATGCCGGCTTGCAGCATGCGGGGGAGACCGAATTCGTCTGGTTCACGGATGCGGATGTGGTGCATGCGCCCTCAACGCTCACGCGCTTGGCGGCCATGGCGCTCGGCAGCCGCCGCGATCTTGTGTCGCTCATGGTCCGCCTGCGGTGCAAAAGCCCCTGGGAACATCTGCTGATCCCGGCCTTCATCTACTTCTTCCAGATGCTCTACCCGTTCCCGGCGGCCAATGACCCGCGCACGCGCGTCGCAGCCGCGGCCGGCGGCTGCGTGCTCCTGCGCCGGGCGCGCCTTGCCGCCGCCGGCGGGCTCGAGGCCATCAAGGGCGAGATCATCGACGACTGCGCGCTGGCCCGGATCATCAAGCGCGCCGGCGGGCGCCCGTGGCTGGGGCTGGCCGACGACAGCCACTCTTTGCGCGTCGCGGACTCGCTCGCGCCCTTGTGGAGCATGGTCAAGCGCACGGCCTTCACCCAGCTCGGGCACTCCTATGTTCAACTGGCCTTTGCGGTCCTGGGACTCGCGCTGGTGTTCTTGGGCCCAGCCTTCGTCGTGCTAACGTTTTTGTGGCATGGGAAATTACTTGCAACTTTAGCGGGAATTATGGCTTGGAGCCTGATGGTTTGGACCTACCGGCCCACGCTGCTGGACTACCAGCGAAGCCCTTGGGAAGGCTTGCGATTGCCGGCCGCGGCCGCCCTCTACTGCGCCATGACCATCGACTCCGCCTTGTCCCACGGACAGCACCGCGGAGGGCAGTGGAAAGGCCGCAACTATGGGCCTTCTTCCAACCCCTCCAATCTGGCAAAATCCCTTTAGGAAACAAGTCGCTGCGAAGAACAATACGGCGGTTTCCGACGGCGGTTCCCTCAAGGCTAGGGGTAGGGCTCAGCCGGGGGATTTGGACATCACGCAGAAGACCGCGCACGGGACTATCCACGTCCCGCGCGGCGGCTTTTTGAAACCCGACCGCCGCATAAGAAGAACGATTTAAGGACCGAACCTTGGCGCGCACCGCAACACCGCTTCTCGACCGGATACAGTCTGTTACCGACCTGCGCGGCCTCGCGCCAGCGCAGCTTAAGCAGGTGGCGGCTGAACTGCGGACCGAAACCATCGACGCCGCCTCCACCACCGGGGGGCACTTCGGCGCGGGTCTTGGCGTGGTCGAACTGACCGTCGCGCTGCATTACGTCTTCAACACACCCGCCGACCGTCTGATCTGGGACGTGAGCCACCAGGCCTATCCCCACAAAATCCTCACCGGCCGGCGCGACCGCATCCGCTCGATCCGCAAGCGCGGGGGCCTCTATGGATTCACCCTGCGCGCCGAAAGCGAATTCGACCCGTTCGGCACGGCGCACAGCTCCACCTCGATTTCGGCCGCGCTGGGCATGGCGGCCGCGCGCGATCACAAAAAAGCCGACAACCATGTCATCGCCGTGATCGGCGACGGCGCCATGAGCGCCGGCATGGCCTACGAAGCGCTCAACAATGCCGGCGCCAGCGATAGCCGCATGACCGTGATCCTCAACGATAACGGCATGTCGATCGCGCCGTCCTTGGGCGCGCTCACCAACTACCTGAAAGATCTCACCAGCACCCGCAAGACCCTGTCCGTCGCCGACGTTGAGAAGCTGTTGGCCGACAAATTCCCGGATGAAACCGCATCGGCCCGCGCGCATCTCGCCGCCGCCGACACCCTCTTCGGGCAACTGGGCTGCACCTATATCGGACCGGTCGACGGCCACGATGTCGATGCGCTGGTGGGCGTTCTGGCCGCGATCAAGGACGGCGCCCGCAAAGGCCCGGTACTGCTCCATGTGGTCACCGAGAAAGGCAAAGGCCATCCGTTCGCGGCGCCCAACACCGAGAACTATCACGCCCTCGAAAGTTTCGATCCCGCCACCGGCGAGATCTTCAAGGCCAAGGCGGCCGCGCCCACCTTCACCAAGGTTTTCGCCGAGAGCCTGATCGAGGAAGCCGCCGCCGACCCGGATGTGATCGCGGTCACCGCGGCGATGCCCTCGGGCACCGGCCTCGACCTGTTCCAGAAGCGTTTCCCGGACCGCTGCTACGATGTCGGCATCGCCGAGCAACATGCCGTGACCTTCGCCGCCGGCCTCGCCACCGAAGGTCTGAAGCCGGTGGTGGCGATCTACTCCTGTTTCCTTCAGCGCGCCTATGACCAGATCGTCCATGACGTGGCGCTGCAGAGCCTGCCCGTGCGTTTCGCCATCGACCGCGCCGGTCTGGTGGGCGCCGATGGCGCCACCCATGCCGGCAGCTTTGACCTGGCCTACCTCACCTGTCTGCCGGGTATGGTGATCATGGCCGCCGCCGACGAGGCGGAACTGAAGCACATGGTCGCGACGTCGCTCGCTGTCGATGACCGGCCGTCAGCGTTCCGGTTCCCGCGCGGAGAAGGCTTTGGCGTTGCCTTGCCGGCCCGCGGCCGGGCGCTTCCTATCGGCAAAGGCCGCGTCTTGCGCCAGGGCTCATCCGTCGCGCTGCTGTCGCTCGGCGGCCGCCTCCAGGAATGCCTGCGCGCCGCCGACGATCTCGCCGCGCGCGGCCTCTCGGCCACCGTGGCCGATGCAAGGTTCGCCAAGCCCCTGGATGAAGACCTCATCAGCCAGCTGGCCGCGCACCACGAAGTTTTGGTCACGATCGAGGAAGGCGCCGCCGGCGGCTTTGGCGCCCATGTGCTGACCCTGCTCGCCCAAAACGGCCAGCTCGACGGCGGCCTCAAGGTCCGCACCATGACGCTGCCCGACCTGTTCGTGGCCCATGGCAAGCCGGAGGAGCAGTATGCCGACGCCGGCCTCCAGGCGCGGCATATTGTCGATATGGTGCTTTCGGCCCTGGGCCGTCCGGCCTTAATCCGGGAAGTGGGCGGACGTTTGCGCTAAACTGAAGTTAGCTCCGCCGACGCGACAGCCAGGAACGTGTGATGTCCGCGCCCGCCCTCTCATCATCAGCTGAAAGCGACGCCGAATTGATACGCGCCAAGGTTCAGGGCGCGGGCTCATCGTTCTATTGGGCTATGCGCTTCATGCCGCAGGCCAGGCGCGAGGCGCTGTTCGCGATCTACGCTTTTTGCCGCGAAGTTGACGACATTGCCGACGGCGACGCGACCCGGCCCGAGAAAATCGTCGCCCTCGACACCTGGCGCCAGCGCGTCGAGGAGCTTTACCTGGGCCGCGCCTCCGACCCGATCACGCGCACGCTCGCCCAAGCCGTCACCGCCTATGGGCTGCGGAAAAAGGACTTCATCGCCGTCATCCAGGGAATGGAAATGGATGCGCGCGGACCGATCGTCGCGCCCAGCCTTGAGGAACTCGACCTCTACTGCGACTGTGTCGCCGCCGCCGTCGGGCGGCTGTGCGTGCCCGTGTTCGGCGAAAGCACGCCTGCCGGGGAACGCGTCGCGGACCGCCTGGGCCGCGCATTGCAGCTCACCAATATCCTCCGCGACGTCGAGGAAGACGCCGGCATCGGACGCCTGTACCTGCCGGCCGAACTGCTCGCGCGCGAGGGCGTGCCGGCCGACCCCGCGCGCGTGATGGACTCCCCCGGCCTGCCCCATGTCATGGAGATTGTGGGCGGCATGGCGCAAGGCGCCTACGCCGACACCGATGCCGCCCTGGCGGAATGTTCCAAGGGCGCCATGCGTCCCGCGGTGATCATGATGATGGTCTACCGGAAGAATCTCGACCGGCTTGCCGCCAATCGCTGGCGGCCGCTGCCGCCGCGCACGGGCCTCGCACGCGCGCGCGCGAATATCGAGAAGCTGTGGATCGCCGTCCACTACGGGCTGTTCTGATGAGCCCCCGTCTGCCTTCACATGTTCATATCATCGGGGCCGGCCTCGCGGGGCTTGCCGCCGCCGTGCGCCTGATGGCCGCGGGCGTATCGGTCACGGTCTATGAGTCCGCGCCCCGCGCCGGCGGGCGTTGCCGCTCTTATCACGACCCGGTCCTCGATTGCGTGATCGACAACGGCAATCACCTGATGCTCAGCGGCAATCACGCCATCATGGCCTATGTGAAGGCCATCGGCGCCGAAGACCGCCTCGCGGGTCCGCGCGATGCCGCCTTCCCGTTCGTCGATGCCGCCAGCGGCGCGCGCTGGAGCTTGCGTCCGGGCAACGGCGTGATTCCCTGGTGGCTGTTCGACCCCGCGCGCCGCGTACCCGGCACCACGGCTTGGCAGTACCTGAGCGTGGCCCGCGTCATGCGCGCCGGCATCGGCGACACCATGGCCGCCTGCGTCGGCGCCAGCGGCGCCCTCTATCGCAACTTCTGGGAGCCGCTGACCGTGGCGGTGCTCAACACCGCGCCAAGCGAAGCCGCCGCCGGTCTGATGGGACCGGTCCTGCGCGAGACCTTCCTCAAGGGTGCGGCGGCCTGCCGCCCCCTGGTGGCGCGCGAGAGCCTGGCCGCCACCCTGGTGGACCCGGCGGTGACCACCCTCACCCGCGCCGGCGCACGGTTCCGCTTCGGGACACGCATCCGCGCGCTCACCCTGTCCGACACGCGCGTAACGGCCCTCGATGCCGATGGCGTGAGTGTCCCTGTCTCAGACAGCGACAGCGTCATCATGGCCGCGCCGGCATGGATTGGCGAGACCCTACTGCCCGGCCTTGCCGCGCCGCCGCCCGGCGAGCCCATCGTCAATGTGCACTACCGCCTGCCCAGCCCTGTGACCGCACCCGGAGATGTGCGCCTCGTCGGTGTGGTCGGCGGCATGGCCCAATGGGTGTTCGCACGCGGCGACATCGCCTCGGTGACGATCTCCGCCGCCAGTGACCTAGCCGACACACCCGCCGAGGAGATTATCGCGCGCTGCTGGAGCGATGTTGCCTTGGCCCTGGAATTGAGCGATAGCACCGTCCCGCCGGCGCGGGTGGTGAAGGAAAAGCGCGCCACCTTCGCCCAGACACCGGCGGCGGCGAAGCTGCGGCCCGGGTGCCGCACGCGCTTCGCGAACCTGCTGTTGGCAGGCGACTGGACCGATACCAGGCTTCCGGCCACCATCGAAGGCGCCGTGCGCTCAGGGTTCACCGCGGCGGACGAAGTCCTCAAGCCAAGCGCCGCAAAAGCGGCCTGAGAATAAGAACAAGAATGGGCATCTCCACCAACCTTCAGTCGCACGGGCTTCCCGGCCTCGATGCCGTGATCGCCGAAACCGTGGGCGCCTTCAAACAGCGCCAGCGGCCCGACGGCCATTGGGTGTTCGACCTGGAAGCGGACGCCACCATCCCGTCGGAATACATCATGCTCAACCACTACCTCGACGAGCGCGAGGACGAGGTGGAGCAGAAACTCGCGGTCTATATCCGCTCCATCCAGGGCGAGCACGGCGGCTGGCCGCTGTTCCATGCCGGCGACTTCGACATGAGCGCCTCGGTCAAGGCCTACCTGGCGCTCAAACTGGCGGGCGATTCCATCGATGCGCCGCACATGAAAAAGGCGCGCGAAGCCATCCTCGCGCGCGGCGGCGCCGCCAAGGCCAATGTCTTCACCCGCTATGCGCTGGCTCTGTTCGGGGAAGTGCCCTGGCGGGCGGTGCCGGTGATGCCCGTGGAGCTGATGCTGGCGCCCAAGTGGTTCCCGGTCACGGTCTACCGCTTCTCGTACTGGTCGCGCACGGTGATCGCGCCGCTGTTGATCCTCGCTGCGCTGAAGCCGCGCGCCAAGAACCCCACGGGCGTGCGCATCCAGGAACTGTTCACCACCCCGCCTGATGAGGTCGGGGTGTACCTCACCAACCCCACGGGCGGCCGCGGCGGGAATTTCTTCCTGGCGCTGGACAAAGTGTTGCGCGTGATCGAACCCCACGCGCCCAAAGGTCTGCGCAAGAAAGCCATGGACAAGGCGCTCGCCTTCTTTACCGAACGCCTGAACGGCGAGGACGGCCTTGGCGCGATTTTCCCCGCCATGGCAAATTCCGTCATGGCGATGGAAGCGCTGGGCTTTCCCAAGGATCATCCGAACCTGGTGACGGCCAAGAAATCCATCAAGAACCTGCTGACCGCGGGTGAAGGTAAGATGTTTTGCCAGCCGTGTGTTTCACCGATCTGGGACACAGGCCTCGCGGCGCTCGCGCTGCTGGAAACCGGTGCGTCTGACAATGACACCGGCGTCGGCGCAAGCTGCGACTGGCTGAGGGACAAGCAGATCCTGGACGTCAAGGGCGACTGGGCGGAGAAGCGCCCGAACCTGCGGCCCGGCGGCTGGGCGTTCCAGTACAACAACGCCCACTATCCCGACGTGGACGACACCGCGGTCGTGGCCATGGCGCTCCACCGCGCCGACCACGCCAAATACGCCGAACCCATCGCGCGTGCCGCCGAGTGGATCGAAGGCATGCAAAGCGCCAATGGCGGCTGGGGCGCCTTCGATGTGGACAACAGCGATCTCTACCTCAACCACATTCCCTTCGCCGATCACGGCGCGTTGCTGGACCCGCCCACCGCTGACGTGTCCGCGCGCTGCATCAGCTTCCTGGCGCAGATCGGCCGCGAGCGCGCGCATCCGGTGATCGTGCGCGGCATAGACTACTTGAAGCGTGAACAGGAGAAGGACGGCAGCTGGTTCGGCCGCTGGGGCACCAACTACATCTACGGCACCTGGTCGGTGCTGAACGCCCTCAACGCGGCCGGCGAGGACATGCAAGCCCCCTATATTCGTAAGGCGGTGGACTGGCTGCTCGCGCACCAGAATTCCGACGGCGGCTGGGGTGAGGACGGCGCGACCTATTGGACCGAGCGCCGCTATGAGCGCAAAGCCTCGACGCCGTCGCAAACCGCCTGGGCGGTGCTGGGATTGATGGCCGCGGGCGAAGTGGATCATCCCGCGGTAAAGCGCGGCATCGACTATCTTCTGGCCGCGCCCCGGGGCGCCGACGGCCGCTGGGAAGAACCCTGGTTCACCGCCGTTGGCTTCCCGCGAGTCTTCTATCTGCGCTACCACGGCTATGCC
>CANJOI010000086.1 GCA_947475365.1 Fidelibacterota bacterium
AAGACCAGTTCTTCAACCTGTTCGGCGCCATGGCGCAGATCTCGCCGGTGCTGCCGTATTTCACCAACACGGCGCCGCATGCGCCCGGCGGCGGCGGCACAAAGTTCCAGCCGGTCTACGTCGGCGATGTCGCGGAGGCGATCGCCGCCGCGGTGAGCGGTGAGCCCCACAAAGGGCGCACTTATGAGCTCGCCGGTCCCAAGGTCTACACCATGCTTGAGATCCTGAAGATCGTGAACCGCGAGACCATGCGCAACCGCCAGATCTGGGGGATGCCGTATATGTTTGCCCGCATTCAGGCGGCTTTCCTGCAGTTCCTGCCGAAACCGCTGCTGACGCCCGATCAGGTGAAGCTGCTCCAGCTGGACAATGTGGCGTCGGGCCGGGCGCCCGGCCTCGAAGCGTTCGGCATCGCGGCCACGCCGGTGGAACTGGTGGTGCCGACATACCTCAAGCGCTTCCGTCCGGTTCAGCAGACCAAGAAGATCCGCTCCGCCGGACGGCTGAACGCGCACTAGCTAGAACGCGATCAGTTCGTAGGCCAGCACCAGCACCGCCGCGGCGCCGAGTAAGCGATAGACCGCGAACACCGCGAAGCTTGAGCGCCGCAGCCAGCTCATGAGCGACGCCAGCGACGCCAGCGCCATCACGAAGCCGACCGCACCCACGATCAGGTCCATGCGCCCAAACTCCAGCGCCGCGCCGGCGGCGCGCGCTTCGATCACGGTTTTCACCAGCACCGCCGCCAGCGGCAGCGCTCCGGCAAGGATGGAGAAGCGCACCGCTTCGTCGCGCTCGTAGCCCAGCAGGCGCGCAATGGTGACCGGGCCGCCGGCGCTGCGCATCCCCGGCAGCAGCGCGACGGCTTCGCCCAGCCCGATCAGCACCGCGTCGATGAAGGTGGCGTGCTCGACACGCTTCACCGTCATGCACATGGTGTCGAACGCCAGCAACGCGAGCGCCCCGCCGACGCCCAGCCATCCGATCCATTCGCGTGAGTCGGCGAAGCCAGCGGCATAGCGCTCGATCCCCAGAAACAGCGCCGTGGCCGCTACTCCGGCGGCGAAGATCTGCGCCGCGAGGCGCGCGCCGGGATCGCGTTTGCCTTTGGCGGCGCGCACCACGCCCGCGCCCATGTCGAACAGATCGGTCCAGAAATAGGCCAGCATGGCCAGCAGCACACCGGCCTGGGTGGCGGCCTGCGCGGCCGGCCCGGGAGCACTCCAGCCCGTGAATTCAGTCAAAAGAGCCAAATGGGCCGACACCCCGATGGGGAAAATCGCCGCCAGCCCCTGTAGCACCGCGAACACTACTGCTTGCGTCAGCGCCACGCGTCCACACCCATCCCTAGTCCCTAAGTCCTTATACCACCGAGGATTCCCGGACCAAAGGCTCTTGCATAAGACATTTAGTAATCAATTGATTACTAAATTCATGTCGACCCATCGAAAATTCCGCATCCTGATCCGGACTTTGTTAATATGCAAAAAATAAGGTCATTAAAGCTGTCCTAAACTCTGGATTCTGCTGGTTTGCCGCGAGGCTGGCCTGTAAGTACGGCCATTCCTTCGCCCATTGTCCAGAGAACCGCCATGGCCGATTCCGCCCAGAAGCCGCGAGAAATGCTGCAGTTCCTTCGCCTGGATGCCGAGGGACCGGCCAAACGCGACGCCGGCCAGCGCCGCAAGGACTTCGGCGAAATCTATAAGGCATGGCCCGCCGCCGACGCCGGCGACCAGGCCTCGCGCTGCGAACAATGCGGCATCCCGTTCTGCCAGGTGCATTGCCCGGTCCAGAATAACATTCCCGACTGGCTGAAGCTCACCGCCGAAGGCCGTCTGGAAGAAGCCTATGAGGTGTCGTCGGCCACCAACAACATGCCGGAGATCTGCGGCCGCATCTGCCCGCAGGACAGGCTCTGCGAGGGCTCCTGCGTACTGGAGCAGTCCAAGCACGGCGCGGTGACCATCGGCGCGGTCGAGAAATTCATCACCGACACCGCCTGGGAAAAGGGCTGGGTGAAGCCGGTGATTCCGGCGCGCGAACTCGACACCTCGGTCGGCATCATCGGCGCCGGCCCTGGCGGCCTGGCCGCCGCGGAAGAGTTGCGCAAGCTGGGCCACAAGGTCGAGGTCTACGACCGCTATGACCGCGCCGGCGGCCTGCTGATTTACGGCATTCCGAACTTCAAACTCGAGAAAGAGGTGGTGAACCGCCGCACCGACCTGCTCAAGCGCGGCGGCATCGTGTTCCACCACAATGTCGATGTCGGCAAGACCATCAGCTTCGCCGATCTGCGCAAGAAGCACCACGCGGTGCTGATCGCCACCGGCGTCTACAAGGCGCGCTCGCTGGCATGCCCCGGCGTGGGCGCGACGGGTGTGTTCCCGGCCATGCGCTACCTCACCGCCTCCAACCGCAAGGACCTGGGCGACACCGTGCCCGATTTCGACAGCGGCGAGTTGAACGCGAGCGGCAAGAACATCGTGGTGATCGGCGGCGGCGACACCGCCATGGATTGCGTGCGCACCGCCATCCGCCAGGGCGCCAAGTCGGTGAAGTGCCTGTACCGCCGCGACCGCGAGAACATGCCGGGCTCGCAGCGCGAAGTCGCCAACGCCATCGAGGAAGGCGTCGAGTTCCTGTGGCTATCGGCGCCGGAAGCCGTGCTGCATGACGCCGACAACATCGCCACCGGCGTGCGCGCCGTGCGCATGCGCCTGGGCACGCCCGACCAATCGGGCCGCGCCAAGCCGGAAGAGATCGAAGGCTCGCAGTTCGTGACACCCGCCGACATGGTGATCGAAGCGCTGGGGTTCGATCCGGAAGACGTGCCGGCGATGTTCGGCGAAACCGCCCTGGGCGTCACCCGCTGGGGCACGCTCAAGACCGATTTCCGCACACTCATGACGACCATGGACGGCGTGTTCGCCGCCGGCGACATCGTGCGCGGCGCATCGCTGGTGGTGTGGGCGATCCGCGACGGGCGCGACGCCGCCGCCAATATCCACCGCTATCTCAATTCCTCCACCGCCGCGCAGCCGCAAACGCTGCGCCAGGCGTCGTAAGGAAACCGCCATGACCGAACAAAATTTTACCGAACAGAATTTCGAAGCACGCGAATCCGGCGAACAGTTCGTCGCCAATTATCGCGCCAACGCGGAGAAGCTGACCGCCGCGCATGCTTACGACCCTGCGCAGGAGCACGATGCCTGCGGCGTCGGCATGGTGGTGTCGGTCACGGGCAAGCCGCGCCGCGAAGTGGTGGACGCCGGCATCGACGCGCTCAAGGTGCTGTATCACCGCGGCGCCGTCGACGCCGATGGCAAAACCGGCGACGGCGCCGGCATCCATCTGGAAGTGCCGCAGGACTTCTTCCGCGAGCATGTGACCCGCACCGGCCACGTTCTGCCGGAAGGCGAAACCCTGTGCGTGGGCCAGGTGTTCCTGCCCAAGACCGATCTGGGCGCCCAGGAAATCTGCCGCACCATCGTCGAAAGCGAGATCCTGGCAGCGGGTTACTACATCTACGGCTGGCGTCAGGTGCCGGTGGACATTTCCATCATCGGCGAAAAGGCCAACGCCACCCGCCCCGAGATCGAACAGATCATGATCGCCAACCGCCGCGGTCTTTCCGGCGAGGACCTGGAGCGCAACCTCTATGTCGTGCGCCGCCGCATCGAGAAGCGCGTGCAGGAAGACCATATCCGCGAGTTCTACATCTGCTCGTTCTCCAGCCGCTCGATCATCTACAAGGGCATGTTCCTGGCCGAGCAGCTGACCTCGTTCTATCCCGACCTCCTGGACCCGCGCTTCATCTCCAGCTTCGCCATCTATCACCAGCGCTATTCCACCAACACCTTCCCCACCTGGCACCTGGCGCAGCCGTTCCGCATGCTCGCCCATAACGGCGAGATCAACACGCTGCTCGGCAACGTCAACTGGATGAAGGCCCACGAGTGCCGCCTGGACCACCCGCTGTTCGGCGACGCCATCGAAGATGTGAAGCCGATCATCCAGCCGGGCGGCTCTGACTCCGCCACCCTCGACAACGTGTTCGAACTGATGTGCCGCGCGGGGCGCTCGGCGCCCATGGCGCGCTGTCTCCTGGTGCCGGAAAGCATCAGCCAGAACGCCGACATGCCCGAAGCGCACCGCAACCTGTTCGGCTATTGCAACGCCGTCATGGAACCCTGGGACGGCCCCGGCGCCATGTGCGCCACCGACGGCCGTTGGGTGCTGGGCTACATGGACCGCAACGGTCTACGCCCCATGCGCTACACTCTCACGGATGATGGCTTGCTGATCGTCGGCTCCGAAACCGGCATGGTGCGCATCGAAAGCGCGCGCGTGGTGGAAAAGGGCCGCGTGGGCCCCGGCCAGATGATTGGCGTGGACCTCAAGGAAGGGAAATTCTTCCACGACCGCGAGCTGAAGGACTCACTGGCGGCAAAGCAGCCGTTCGGCCAATGGGTGCAGAACACCACGCACCTTGACGCCATCGCCAAGACCGCCAAGCGCCCCGCGTCCAACCTCACCAAGGAAGACCTGCTGCGCCGCCAGCACGCCTTTGGCCTGACGCTGGAAGACATGGAGCTGATCCTGCAGCCCATGGTGATGGACGCCAAGGAAGCTATAGGCTCCATGGGCGACGACACGCCGCTGGCGGTGCTGGCGGACAATTACCGCGGCCTGCACCATTTCTTCCGGCAGAACTTCAGCCAGGTCACCAATCCGCCGATCGATTCCTTGCGCGAACGCCGGGTGATGAGCCTGAACACGCGCCTGGGCAACCTCGGCAACATCCTGGATGAGTCGCCCGAGCAGTGCGAGATCCTGCAGCTGTCCTCGCCGATGCTGACCTCGACGCAGTTCGGCGCCATGCGCAAGTACATGGGCGATACGGCCGGCGACGTGGACTGCACGTTTGACGCCGATGGCGGCGAGAACGCGCTGCGCCTCGCGATTTTGAGAATTCAGAACGAAGCCGAAGAAGCCGTGCGCGCCGGCAAGCGCCACGTGATCCTGTCCGATGAAAACGTGGGCCCGCGGCGCGCGGCCATCCCCATGATCCTGGCGGCGGGCGCGGTGCATACGCATCTGATCCGCCAGAAACTGCGCACCTTCTGTTCGCTCAATGTGCGGACCGGTGAGTGCCTGGACGTGCAGTACTTCGCGGTCATGATCGGCGTGGGCGCCACCAGTGTGAACGCCTATCTCGCCGAAGAAGCCATCGCCGACCGCCACCGCCGCGGCCTGTTCGGCGAGCTGAGCCTGGAAGACGGCATCAAGCGCTATCAGAAGGCCATCGGCGAAGGCCTCCTGAAGATCATGTCCAAGATGGGCATCGCGGTCATCAGTTCCTACCGCGGCGGCTACAACTTCGAGGCCGTCGGCCTGTCGCGCTCCATGGTGGCGGAATTCTTCCCGGGCATGACCTCGCGCATTTCCGGCATCGGCCTTGCCGGGGTGCAGAAGAAGGTGCTGGAGCAGCACGCCAAGGCGTTCCACGCCGGCGCCGTGACCCTGCCGGTCGGCGGCTTTTACCGCTACCGCGCCAAGTCGGGCGACACCCACGGCCACGACGGCCGCCTGATCCACATCCTGCAAAGCGCGGTGGAGAAGGACGCCTACGCCACGTACCTCAAATATTCCGAAGGCATCCGCAAGCTGCCGCCGATCTGGCTGCGCGACCTCTTGGATTTCCGCAAGGCGGCCAAGCCGATCTCGCCCGAGGTGGTGGAATCCACCACCGAGATCCGCAAGCGCTTCGTCACGCCCGGCATGTCCCTGGGCGCCCTGGGCCCCGAGGCCCACGGCACCCTCAACATCGCCATGAACCGCATCGGCGCCAAGTCGGACTCCGGCGAGGGCGGCGAAGTGCGCGCGCGCTACAAGCCCGCGCCCAACGGCGACAACGCCAACTCGGCCATCAAGCAAATCGCCTCGGGCCGCTTCGGCGTTACCGCCGAATACCTGAACCAGTGCCGTGAGATCGAGATCAAGGTGGCGCAAGGCGCCAAGCCCGGCGAAGGCGGGCAGTTGCCCGGCTTCAAGGTGACGGCGGAGATCGCCGCCCTGCGCCATGCCACCCCCGGCGTGATGCTGATCTCGCCGCCGCCGCACCACGACATCTATTCCATCGAAGACCTGGCGCAGCTGATCTACGACCTGAAACAGATCAACCCGAAGGCGCGGGTGTGCGTGAAGCTGGTGGCGCGCACCGGCATCGGCACCATTGCCGCCGGTGTGGCCAAAGCCAACGCCGACGTGATCCTGATCTCGGGCCACTCCGGCGGCACCGGCGCCTCGCCCCAGACCTCGATCAAGTTCGCGGGGCTGCCGTGGGAAATGGGCCTCACCGAGGTCCACCAGGTGCTGACGCTCAACCGCTTGCGTCATAGGGTGCTGCTGCGTACCGACGGCGGTATCAAAACCGGGCGCGACGTGGTGATCGCCGCCATGATGGGCGCCGAGGAATTCGGCATCGGCACCTCGTCCCTGGTGGCCATGGGCTGCATCATGGTGCGCCAGTGCCATTCCAACACCTGCCCCGTGGGCGTGTGCACCCAGAACCCGGAGCTGCGCAAGAAGTTCACCGGCACGCCGGAGAAGGTGGTCAACCTGTTCAGCTTCATCGCCGAGGAAGTGCGCGACATCCTGGCGAGCCTGGGCTTCAAGAGCCTGAACGACGTGATCGGCCGCACCGACCTGTTGCACCAGGTCAGCCGCGGCGCCGCGCACCTGGACGATCTCGATCTCAATCCGCTGCTAGTGCAGCCGGATTCCGGCGGCCTGCCCACCCGCAATGCGGTCAAGGGCCGCAATGAAGTGGCGCCGACCCTGGACGAGCAGATGATCGCCGACGCCCGGCCGCTCTTGGAGGAGGGCGAAAAAATGCAGCTCACCTACAACGTGCGCAATGTGCACCGCGCGGTGGGCACCAAGCTCTCGCACATGATCGTCACCAAATACGGCATGACGGGTCTTGCGCCTGGGCACATCACCGTGCGCCTGCGCGGCTCCTGCGGCCAGTCGCTGGCGGCCTTCGCCGTGCAGGGCCTCAAGCTGGAAGTCTGGGGCGACGCCAATGACTATGTGGGCAAGGGCCTCTCGGGCGGCTCCATCGTCATCCGTCCGACCACCACCTCCCACTACAAGTGGTGCGACAACACCATCATCGGCAACACGGTGCTCTACGGCGCCACCTCAGGCCGCCTGTTCGCGGCGGGCCAGGCCGGTGAGCGTTTCTGTGTGCGCAACTCGGGCGCCGTGACCGTCATTGAGGGCTGCGGCTCCAACGCCTGCGAATACATGACGGGCGGTGTGGCCGTTATCCTCGGTAAGGTCGGCGCCAACTTCGGCGCCGGCATGACCGGGGGCATGGCCTTCGTCTACGACAAGGAGAACGAGTTCTCCCACCGCATCAACCCCGACAGCGTGATCCACCAGCGCATCGAGGTCGGCCACTACGAAACCTTCCTGCGCAACCTGGTCATGGAGCACCACAAGGAAACCTCGTCCCCCTGGGCCGAACAGATCCTGGTCAACTGGGACCGTGAAGTGCGCCACTTCTGGCAAGTGGTGCCCAAGGAAATGCTGGAGCGCCTGGAAGTGCCCGTCACCCGCGACGTGGCGGCGAAACTGAAAGCCTGAGAAGCGGACCCAGGCTGCCACAGTTTGACAACAAATAGCTCGAAGCCGCCTCGGTCGGTCACCGCCAGGAAACGTTGTATCGCCGAAGGACCCGTCAGCTGGATTTGCAGGCGAATTCAGCGCGAGCGCGGCAGATACACCGGCTGAGTCCAGGCACGAAGTCCATTCGAGTCCATGATCGCGGCGCCCACGTAACCTTCGTCGCCGCGTATCGTGTACCTGGGCTGACTTCCCGAAACTTCGGCAAGCACTTTCCCATCGCGGCCGATGAAGCGGGTCACGAACCGTGCGATTGAGACAACGCCCGGGCGGATCTCGGTCTTAATCTTGATGGAAACCTCTTTCTCACTCACCGTGAGGTCATCAAGCGTAACTCCGGTCGAGGCATAGAAATCACCTTTGACGAGTGACGCCGTGATCGCCTCAGGCGCAAGGCGGTCCGCACGCACCATCACCCAGGCCTGACCCGGCGGCGCGCCATTGGGTTCCTCCAGATGCTTGAAGCCATGGCTGTCGTCGACAGCGACGCCCCAGAGACGCTTGCCGCGGCTGAGCAGGGTGTCCCACAGCGCTTCGGTGGAAAGGGCTTTCTGGCCGCTATCGTCGGTGCCGCCGAGATTGTTGATCTCAAGCTGACCATTCCACAATTCGAACAGCGTGTTGTCCGGCAGATTGAGCATGTCTTCGACCCGCACCGACCAGCGAAAATTTGGATGATTGACCTGTCCTACGCCGCCGGCCTCCCGGATCAGCCCGAGATTGCGGGCATAGGTCTCCGCGATCGAAATCTTTTCAGACACTGTGTATACGCGCGTGCTCCGCGCGCTTTTCGTGCCGTCCACCATCGGCAGAATTACCTTGCCGATGTTGATGGCGTTGACGTGAGCCTGCCGTTCGCCGTCGGGATGCTTCGGGTCGCGCACCGCCTGTGTGAGTTCCTGGCCCTGCATCACGAGAAACTGCTCCTGCGCGCCAAACAGCGCCTGCAGGGGCGCAACGTCGGTGATGTACTCGTGCTCCGTCATCACCACGAACTGGTATCCATGCCCGCGATACCAACGCACCACCTCATCGGGGGCCACGTTGCCATCGGAGTTCAGCGAGTGTGTATGGGTATTGCCTTTATACCAAGCTGCGTTCGCCGGCGCGCTCAGGAGGAGGGCCGCACAGATGCAGACAGATTCAAGCAGGGGCCGCCTATACATAAACTCGCTCCTCTATGAGATTTTGTCAGAAGCACCGAGGGCGCCAGCGTGGGGCGCACATATCTATCGCCAGAGTGCGATCCGGTGGCTAAAGGCGTCCAATGAAGAAAAGGGGAAATGTTTGCTTCGATTTCGCGTCCATCGCGCGCCGTGATCAACGGCCGGGCGCGTCGAATGGCCGGCTCCTAACCTACCGGCGCCCTTTCGGTCCCCTCACGAGCGTTGTGCGATGCGCATGCTACTCAAGAATAGGGCCGGAGAAGATCTCCGGCCCTATTCTTTACGCCACATCCCCCAATGCCCGGTGCAGGATCGCCAGCGCCCGCTCCACTTCCCCGGCGCTTACGTTCAGCGCCGGCATGAAACGCAAGGCGTCGGGCCGAGGCGCGTTGAGCAAAAGGCCCATGTCGCGCGCCCGGTCGACCACCGCCGCCGCGTTGCCCTTGGGCAACGCCAACGCCAGCAGCAGGCCGCGCCCACGCACATCGCCCAGGGCGTGCTTCTCCGACAACCGCCGGAGGCCCCCGGCCAGTTGGACGCTGCGTTCGTCCACGGCCTTCATGAAGCTGGGCTTGGCGATCTCGTCCACCACCGCGCAGCCCACCGCCGTCATCAACGGATTGCCGTTGAAGGTGCCGCCCTGGTCGCCGGCCTCGAAGCAGCACACCTCGTCGCGCGCCAAGAGCGCCGCCAGAGGCACGCCGCCGCCGAGGCCCTTGCCCAGGGTCATGATGTCCGGGATCACGCCCGGCCACTGGCAGGCGAACATCTTGCCGGTGCGGCCGATGCCGGTCTGCACCTCGTCCAGGATCAACAGCACCCCCCGCGCCGCCGTGAGCGCGCGCAGCTCCCGGAGGTATTTGTCCGTGGCCGCGAACACCCCAGCCTCGCCCTGGATCGGCTCCAGCATCACCGCGACCACGTCATCGGTCATGGCCGCTGCCAGCGCCGCGAGGTCGTTGAGCGGCACTTTGACGAAACCCTCCACCTTGGGCGCGAACAGCTTGTCCCACTGCGGCTTACCCGACGCCGACATGCAGGCCAGCGTGCGGCCATGGAAGCCGTGTTCGAGCGTGATGATGCGGGTGGCCCCGCCTTTGCGCGCGGCGCCCCACTTGCGCGCGAGCTTGATGGCGCCTTCATTGGCCTCGGCGCCGCTGTTGGCGAAGAACACCTTGTCCAGGCCGCTGTGCACCGCGAGCTTGTCGGCAAGGCGCATCATCGGCTCGTTGTAGAACGCCGGGCTGCAGTTGATCAGGCGCGAGGCCTGGTAAACCAAGGCGCCCGTCACCACCGGCGAACAATGCCCGAGCGCATTCACCGCCCAGCCCTGGACGAAATCCAGATAGCGCTTGCCCGCATGGTCCGTGAGCCACGATCCGCGCCCCGCCACGAACAGGATGTCCGGACGGGTGGTGATCTCCATCAGCGACAGCGACGGAGCAAAGGCGGGATCAGGCAAAACGGCAGGCACGGCGGTCATGGGGGATCTCCTCACTCTCTGGAAAACCCGCCGGCGCAAAAGCAAAACCCCCGCCGACGAGCGTCTGGCGGGGGTTTTGAGAAACGGCTGAAGCTGTTGGTTACAGCGCGCGCGCGATTCCATCCCCGCCGGAAGCATGGCGGTGGCGTCGGATGGCGAGGTGCGCGGTCGCTGCGAAGTTCATGGATGCTGCTCTAATCCGTCCGTTTGGGACTGTCAACCGGCTCGCATGCGCGTGAAGGCGGAGACTCTGGGGCGGCGCGCAAGATATGCTGATGGTTCAGATGGGGGAGTTCCACATGAAACATTTTGCTTCTATCGCCTTGCTCGCCGCCTGCGCGCCCTGCGCCCTGGTGGCCCAGACGCCGCCGCAGCCCATGGCCATGCCGGCCGCCATATCGGCGCCGCGCGATGCGCATTATCCCGGCACCATCACCCTGGCGGTCGACGCCACCGACATCACGCGCCACATCTTCAAGGTGAAGGAACAGATCCCGGTGCAGGGCGGCGAGATGACGCTTCTGTATCCCAAGTGGCTGCCCGGCAACCACTCGCCCACGGGCCGCGTCGATGCGGTCGCCGGCCTGATCATCACCGCGAACGGCAAGCGCGTGGAGTGGGTGCGCGATCCCGTCGATGTGTTCGCCTTCCACGTGGATGTGCCGGCGGGCGCCAAGACCCTCGATCTCGAATTCCAGTTCCTGACCTCGGGCACCGGCAACGAAGGCCGCGTGGTCATGACGCCGGAGATGCTGAACGTGCAATGGAACGCGGTGGCGCTGTATCCCGCCGGCCACTTCACCCGCCAGATTGACGTGGCGGCGAGCGTCACCCTCCCCAAGGGCTGGCAGTTCGCCACCGCCCTGGAGACCGCAAACACCACGGGCGACACCACCACCTTCAAGACCGTGCCGTTCGAGACCCTGGTGGATTCGCCCATGTTCGCCGGCAAGTACTTCAAGCGATTTGAGCTTGGCGAAATCGGCGGCGCGCCGGTGCGCCTCGACGTGGTCGCCGACGCCCCCGAACTCCTGGACGCCAAACCCGAGCATATCGAAGCGCATAAGAGCCTGGTGACCCAGGCCGCCAAGCTGTTCGGGTCGCATCACTTCGACCATTACGACCTGCTGCTGGCGCTGACGGACAAAATGGGCGGCATCGGGCTGGAGCATCATCGCTCCAGCGAGAACGGCACCGTGCCCGCCTATTTCACCGAATGGGACAAGAACGCGCCGGCGCGAAATCTTTTGCCCCACGAGTTCAATCACTCCTGGAACGGCAAGTTCCGCCGCCCCGCCGACCTGTGGACTCCGAACTACAACGTGCCCATGCGCGGCAGCCTGCTGTGGGTCTATGAAGGCCAGACCCAGTATTGGGGGTATGTGCTGGGGGCCCGCGCCGGCATGGTGACCAAGGAGCAGACCCTGGACGCCCTCGCCGCCACCGCCGCCACCTATGACTACCGCATCGGCCGCGAATGGAAGACCCTGGCCGACACCACCAACGACCCGGTGGTCGCGCTGCGCCGCGCGATCCCCTGGACATCCTACCAGCGCAGCGAGGACTACTACTCAGAAGGCCAGCTGGTGTGGCTGGACGTCGATACCCTGCTGCGTGAACTGTCGGGCGGCAAAAAGTCGCTGGACGATTTCGCCAAGGCTTTCCACGGCGTCAACGATGGCAGCTGGGTGCCGGTGACCTACACCTTCGCCGAAGTGGCGCGCGTGCTGAACGGCATCCAGCGCTATGACTGGGCCAAATTCCTGCGCGATCGCCTGGAGAGCCATGGTCCGGGCGCACCGCTGGGCGGCCTCACCCGCGGCGGCTACAAGCTGGTCTATACCGACACGCCCACCAGCTATTACAAGGACGTGGAGGCGCGCGGCCGCAACTCCAACCTGAGTTATTCGCTGGGCGTGGTGATTGGGCGCGAAGGCCGGCTCACCGATGTGCGGTGGGGCGGACCGGCCCACAGCGCCGGGCTGTCGGTCGGGGCACAGATCATCGCCGTGAACGGTGTCGCCTATGACGCCGACAAGCTGAAAACCGCGATCAAGAGCGCCAAGGACAGCAAAGAGCCCCTCACGTTCCTGATCAAGTACGGTGACAATTACACCACCGTGCCGATCGACTATCACGAGGGCTTGCGCTATCCGCGCCTGGAGCGCGTCGAGGGAACGCCGGATCGCCTGAGCGAGATTTTCGCGGCTAAGTGAAACGCGCGCGGATCAACTCGAACGTCGCGCGCTGGGCCAGGGCCTCGCCGCCGGCTGGGCGGCCCGGGCGGTCGCCCGGGTTCCAGGCGTAGACGTCGAGATGCGCCCAGGGAACGCCCGAATCTCTTGGGGCGTCCTTGGGCCGCGCGAATTCCTTGAGGAACAGGGCT
>CANJOI010000087.1 GCA_947475365.1 Fidelibacterota bacterium
CCCGGGGAAACGGGCGGGCTCGCCGTGATCACTCAGCTCAGCCCCATCACCGCGCTGTTCACTATTCCGCAGGACAGCCTGCCCGATATTCAGGCCCGTATCCGTCAGGGCGCGACCCTGGAAGTGGACGCCTATGACCGCACCAATTCCACCAAGCTCGCCACCGGGCGGCTCGCATCCCTCGACAACCTGATCGATGTCTCGACCGGCACCATCAAGCTGCGCGGCATCTTCAATAACGAAGACGGCTCGCTGTTCCCCAACCAGTTCGTCAACATCCGCCTGCTGGTGAATACGGTGCACGATGCGTTGGTGCTGCCGCCGTCGGCCGTGCAGCACGGCGCGCCCGGCGCCTATGTGTTCCTGATCAAGTCGGACAACACCGTGGCGATCCAGCCGGTCAAGACCGGCGCTTCCAACGCCAATATGGTGCAGATCCTCTCCGGCGTGAAACCTGGCGAACACGTGGTCATCGACGGCATCGACCGTATGCGCGAAGGCACCGAGGTGTACGTGCCCAATCCGCCTGTGGACGCCACCAAAGTCGCAGTCGAAGCACCCAAGGAAGCCGGCCCCGCGGACGCGGCGCCCGTCAGCGACACCACGCCGGCCGCCACCCCCGGCGAGAAGCGCGGCATGCGCCGCCGTCCCGAGGGCGCGGCGCCCGGCGAGACCGGCGATCCGAACGCCGTGCCGCGGCGTCGCCGTCCCGGCGCGGCCGAGGGAGTCCCGCCCGCCGCCAAGACGCCCTAACGGGGCCACGGGTCCATGAATCCCTCACGCATCTTTATCCTGCGGCCGGTCGCGACCACCCTGTTCATGGTCGCGATCCTGCTGGTGGGGGCGGTTTCGTTCCGTTACCTGCCGCTGTCGGCCCTGCCCGACATCGACTACCCCACGATCCAGGTGCAGACCTTCATGCCGGGCGCGAGCCCTGAGGTGATGGCGACGGCGGTCACCGCGCCGCTTGAGCGGCAGCTCGGCCAGATGCCGGGGCTGACTCAGATGCTCTCGGTCAGTTCGGCCGGCGCGTCAGTGATCACACTGGAGTTCTCGCTCAACGTCAGCCTTGATGCGGCCGAACAGGAAGTGCTGGCCAAGATGAACGCGGCCGGCAACTTGTTGCCCCAAGACCTGCCGGCGCCCCCGATCTTCCACAAATTCAATCCGGCCGACGCGCCGGTGCTGACCCTGGGCGTCACCTCGCCCACCTTGCCGCTCACCACCCTCTCCGATATCGCCGACAGCCGCATCGCCACCAAGCTCGCGCAGCTACCCGGCGTTGGCGTGGTGAACCTCTCGGGCGGAAACCGGCCGGCGGTGCGCATCCGCGCCAACCCGCGCCAGCTCGCCGCCTACGGGCTCAATCTCGACGACCTGCGCACCACCATCAGCAACGCCAACGTCAACACACCCAAAGGCACCTTCGACGGCGCGACGCGCGCCTACACCATCAACGCCAATGACCAGATCCGCGACCCCCAGGAATACCGCGACCTAATCATCGCCTACCGCAACGGCGCACCGGTGCGCCTGTCGGACGTGGCCTCGGTGGATACCGCCGCCGAGAACGACAAGCTGGGCGCCTGGGTAGGCACCACGCCCGCCATGATCGTCAACGTCCAGCGTCAACCCGGCGCCAATGTCATCGCCGTGGTGGACCAGGTGAAAAAGGTCCTGCCGCAGATCAAGGCGTCATTGCCGCCGTCCATGGACGTCCAGGTGCTCACCGACCGCACCACCACCATCCGCGCCTCGGTGGCGGACGTGGAGTTCGAGCTGGGCCTCGCGGTGGTGCTGGTGGTGCTGGTGATCTACGTGTTCCTGCGCAGCGTGCCGGCCACCATCATCCCCAGCCTGTCGGTGCCGCTGTCGATCGTCGGCACTTTCGCTTTCATGTATCTCGCCGATTTCAGCCTCAACAATCTCTCCTTGATGGCCCTGACCATCGCCACGGGTTTTGTGGTCGACGACGCCATCGTCATGATCGAGAACATCTCGCGCTATATCGAGGAAGGCGAAGACCCGCTCGAGGCCGCGCTCAAGGGCGCCGAGCAGATCGGGTTTACGATTATTTCGCTGACCGTGTCGCTGATCGCGGTGCTGATCCCGCTGCTGTTCATGGGCGACGTGGTCGGGCGCCTGTTCCGCGAATTCGCCATCACCCTCGCCGTCACCATCCTGATCTCCGCGGTGGTGTCCCTGACCCTGGTGCCGATGCTGTGCGCCAAGATCCTGAAACCGCACAAACACGAAGACCTGAATCCGGTCATGCGCAAGGCCGAGGACTGGTTCAACCGCTTGATCGCGGACTACGGCCGCGCCTTGGAATGGGTTCTCGATCGCTCGCGGGCAACCCTGCTGGTGGCCGTCGGCACCCTGGTGTTCACCGTGGTCCTGTGGGTGTTCATTCCCAAAGGCTTTTTCCCGGTGCAGGACACCGGCGTGATCCAGGGCATCACCGAGGCGGCCCAGTCGATCTCCTACGGCGCGCTGGTGGAGCGTCAAACCGCCCTCGCCGCCGCGGTGATGAAGGACCCGGATGTGGAAAGCGTCTCGTCCTTCATCGGCGTGGACGGCACCAATGTGACGCTCAACAGCGGCCGCATGATGATCAACCTGAAGCCCCACGCCGACCGCGACCACAGCGCCGCCGAGATCATCCGGCGCCTCACCGAAAAGGTGAAGGACGTTTCCGGGATCAAGCTCTACATGCAGCCGGTCCAGGACCTGACCATCGAAACCAGCGTCAGCCGCACGCAATACCAATTCGTGCTGGAAGACGCCAACGGCGCGGAACTGGCCGAATGGGTGCCCCGGGTGGTGGAGCGCCTCGCCCGCCTGCCGGAACTCTCCGATGTCGCCAGCGACGCCCAGAACAGCGGGCTGTCCGCCTATGTCGAACTGGACCGCGATACCGCGACCCGCCTCGGCATCTCCTTCGCCACCATCGACAACGCGCTGTATGACGCCTTCGGCCAGCGCATGGTTTCGACCATCTTCACCCAAACCTCTCAGTACCGGGTGATCCTGGAGTCAGACCCCAAGCTGCAGAACACGCTCGACTCCTTGGGTTCGCTTTATGTGCCCTCGTCGGGCGGTCAGGTTCCGCTGTCGGCGGTGGCCAAGATCAGCGAGCGCGCGGCGCCGCTGCAGATCAACCATCTGCATCAGTTCCCGGCCAATATCGTGTCCTTCAACCTCTCGCCCGGCACCTCGCTCGGCCAGGCGGTGGACGCGATCCTGAAAGCCGAGAAGGATATCGGCTTGCCGCCCAGCGTGCTCACCAGCTTCCAGGGGGCAGCGCTAGCGTTCCAGGCTTCGCTTTCCAACGAGATTTATCTAATCCTCGCCGCCATCATCACGGTCTATATCGTGCTGGGCGTGCTTTATGAGAGCTTTGTCCACCCCATCACCATTCTCTCCACCCTGCCCTCCGCCAGCGTCGGCGCGCTGCTGGCATTGCTCATCTTCCGCATGGACCTCGGGGTCATCGGCATTATCGGCATCGTGCTTCTGATCGGCATCGTCAAGAAAAACGCCATCATGATGATCGACTTCGCCCTGGAGGCGGAGCGCAACCACGGCCTGACACCCCGCGAGGCCATCACCCAGGCCTGCCTCCTGCGCTTCCGCCCGATCATGATGACGACCATGGCGGCGTTGCTCGGCGCTCTGCCGCTCATGGTTGGCGGCGGGGTGGGCTCGGAACTGCGCCAGCCGCTGGGCGTGTCCATCGTCGGCGGCTTGATCGTCAGCCAGTTGCTGACCCTGTTCACCACGCCGGTGATCTATCTCTACTTCGATGAGCTGGCGATCCGTTTCCGCGGTGAGAAGAAGCCGCTGCCCCTGGATACCGGCGAAATACCCGCGCCCGAACCGAAGCCCGCCGAATGAACATCTCGCGGCCCTTCATCCTGAGACCGGTCGCCACCACCCTGCTCACCTTCGCGGTGTTCCTGGCGGGCGCGGCGGCCTATGCCCTGTTGCCGGTATCCTCCCTGCCGCAGGTGGATATCCCGACCATTGCCGTGTCGGCCAACCTGCCCGGCGCCAGCCCGGAAGTGGTGGCGGCCACGGTCGCCACTCCGCTGGAACGCCATTTGGGTGAGATTGCCGATGTCACCGAGATGACGTCGCGCTCATCCATTGGCCAGACTCAGATCGTGCTGCAGTTTGGCCTGCACCGCGACCTGGATGGCGCGGCGCGCGACGTGCAAGCCGCCATCGAGGCCGCGCGCGCGGACTTGCCCTCGTCGCTGCGCAGCAATCCCAGCTACCGCAAGTTCAATCCCGCCGCCGCGCCGATCATGGTGCTGACCCTGGTGTCCAAGACCCGCACCCAGGGGCAGCTTTACGACCTGGCCTCCAATGTCCTGCAGCCGGCGCTTTCCCAGGTGAACGGCGTCGGCAATGTGCAGATTTCCGGAAGCTCCCTGCCCGCCATCCGCGTGGAGCTCAATCCCCGCGCCTTGTTCAAATACGGCATCGGCCTCGCCGACGTGCGCGCCGCGCTTGCCGCCGGCAACGCCAACACGCCCAAAGGGGCTATCGAGGTGGGCGAGCGGCGTTATCAGATCTACGCCAACGATGTGCTGACCAGCGATGTGGACAAGGGCGCCGCGCTCTACGGTTCGCTGATCATCGCCTCGCGCAATGGCGCGGTGGTGCGTCTCTCGGACGTGGCCGAGGTGCAGGGCTCGGTCGAGGATATCCGCAACGCCGCCTATTGCGACGGCGAACCCTGCGTGGTGCTGCAGGTCTCGCAGCAGCCGGGCGCCAACCTGATCGACACGGTCGATCACATCGCCGCGCAAATTCCGCGCCTTCAGTCCACCTTGCCGGTGGGCGTCCAGCTGCAGGTCCGTAATGACCAGACCGCCGTGATCCGCACATCCTTGCGCGACACCGGCCGCACGCTGGTGATCTCGGTGATCCTGGTCATCATGATCGTCTACCTGTTCCTGCGCAGCTGGCGCGCCGCCATCATTCCCTGCGTCGCCGTGCCGGTGTCCCTCGTGGGCACGTTCGGCATCATGTATCTGTTCGGCTTCACCCTCGACAATATCTCGTTAATGGCGCTGACGGTGGCGACCGGCTTCGTGGTCGATGACGCCATCGTGGTGCTGGAAAACACCTCCCGCCATGTGGAAGCCGGCATGCCGCGGCTGCAAGCCGCGCTGCTGGGCGCGAAGGAAGTGGCCTTCACCGTGCTCTCCATGACGGTGTCCCTGTGCGCCGTGTTCCTGCCGGTGCCGCTCATCGGCGGCCCCATCGGCCAGCTGTTCAAGGAATTCGTCATCACGATGTCGGCGGCGCTGTTCATCTCGCTGGTGATTTCGCTGACCACCACGCCGATGCTGTGCGCCCTGCTCCTGCGTCCCGATCACGGCGCGGAAAAAGGCCGGTTCAAACGCTGGTTGGACGGCCGCTTCGACCGCTTGGTGGCCGCCTACCAGCGCAGCCTGAAGCTCGCGCTCGAGAATGGCGGCTTCGTCATGTTCATCCTGGGCATCGTCCTGGTTCTGAACTTCCATCTCTACAGCATTTTGCCCAAAGGCTATTTCCCGTGGATGGACCAAGGCCGCATCCAAGGGGGCGTGCGGGGCGACCAGAGCGCGTCGTTTGAATTGACCCGCACCAAAGTCGAGGCTTTCGAGAAAATCCTGCGCGCCGATCCGGCGGTCGAGAGCGTGCAATTGACCACCGGCGGCAATGGCGGAGGTGGCGGCGGCGGTTTTGTCTCGGTCACCTTGAAGCCCAGGGCCGAGCGCAAGCTCGACACCGAGCAGGTCATCAACCGTATGCGCCCAATGCTGGCGGAGGTGCCGGGCGCCAACATGTTCCTGTTCACGCCCCAGGATATCCGCGTGGGCGGACGCCAGGGCAATTCACCGTTCCAGTACACACTGCTCAGCGATGACGTGGAGGCGTTGCGCGAATGGGCCCCGAAGCTGGAAGCGGCCCTGAAGGACGTGCCGCAGCTTCAGGACGTGTCCACGGACCAATCGGAGCGCGGCCTGGAAACCGAGATTTCCATCGACCGCGATACCGCCTCGCGCCTGGGCCTGACTACGTCGCAGGTGGCCAACGCGCTGCAGGACGCCTTCGCGCAACGGTCAGTCTCGACCATCTACAACCAGTTCAACCAGTACCATGTGATCATGGAGGTGGCGAAAGAGTTCTGGCAAAGCCCGGAGACGCTCCAGGACCTGTTCATCTCCACCTTCGGCCAGATCAGCGGCACCCAGGCCACCGCCGCCGTCAGCGGGACCACCTCAGCCGGCGGCGATGCCGCCAGCACCGCCGGCGCGGAAGCCGTACGCAACCAGGCCACCAACCGGCTCGCCAACAGCGGACGCGGCGCGGCCTCCACCGGCGCCGCCGTCTCCACACGCGTCGAGACCATGGTGCCGTTCGCGGCGCTGTCGAAATACTCCTCGGGCCGTACGCCCACCTCGGTCAATCACCAGGGCCATTTCGCGGCGGTGACGGTGTCGTTCTCGGTGGCGCAGGGCTACTCCTTGAGCGACGTGACCAAGGTTATCCCCCAGGTGGCCAATGAGATCGGCCTTCCGCCGTCGATCCACGGGGTTTTCGCCGGCACGGCGGGCGCCTTCCAGGCCTCCGCCAGCACCGGGCCGTTGTTGATCCTGGCCGCGATCATCACGGTCTATATCGTGCTGGGGATCCTCTACGAGAGCTATATCCATCCGCTCACGATCATCTCCACCCTGCCCTCCGCCGGAATCGGCGCGTTCATTCTGCTGGGCCTCATGAAGATGGAGCTGGGCCTCATTGCCCTGATCGGGCTGATCCTGCTGATCGGCATCGTCAAGAAGAACGCCATCATCATGGTGGACTTCGCCATCCAGGCGCAGCGCGAGCGCGGCCTGTCTCACCGCGACGCGATCTTCGAGGCCAGCGTATTGCGCTTCCGCCCGATCATGATGACCAGCGCCGCCGCCATTCTCGGCGCCCTGCCGCTCGCCATCGGGTTCGGAGAGGGGTCGGAGCTGCGCCAGCCCCTGGGCGTGACCATCCTGGGCGGCCTCCTGGCCAGCCAGGTTCTGACCATCTACACCACCCCGGTGATCTACCTGTACCTGGCGCGGTTCGGGGCCTGGGTCACGGTGTCGCGCAAAGGCTTCGCCGCGACCATCAAAGCCTGGTTCGCCCGCCGCAAGGCCGCGTAAGGCCCTGGGGCGGCCCGCCCCCGGTATCACGGGGCGGTTTTATGTACAGCCCGCCTAAAATGTGTATGATTTTTGAAGCGGCGGGCCTCGGGGGCGGACCAGGCTGGCCGGGACCTTTCACGTGCGGGCATTTCGGTGGGAGTTCTATGGCGGTGGGCCAGATCAGCAAGTCCTTGTTCCAGCGACAGTTTTTAACGGTTCTAGGCGGCGCGGCGGTGGCGGCGGCCACCTTTTCCGTCCCCGCGCAGGCGGCGGACTCGCGCAATTTCGTGGTGGGCTGGTTCACCCACGCCACCGACTCTAAGGACGGCGACTGTCCCGGCGGCGTGAACCCGGACATCACCATTCAATATATGAAGAACCTGGCCCTGCTCGGCTATACGCCGGCGCAGATCGAGGCCATGGCGAAAAAGGAACTGGATGGCGGCGACGAGATCGCCGAGGCCATGCGGCTGCGCGGCCGGGTCGACGGCAAGCCCATCGAGCCCTTCACCTACCCTGAGACCGCCATCGATCCCAAGCTGGTGTCCGGCATCGGCAAGACCGGCTACGGCTTCGACCTGGACGGCAAGGACGGCCCCAACGGCTACGAAGACCCGCTCACGCACCAGAAGGGCGTGGATAACGAGATGTTCCGCGCGCTGGGCTGCATGCGCACCTTCCGCGGCTCGCTGCAGGGCCGGCCGACTTACTGGGCCTGGGCCTGGGGCCAGCTTTTGGACTCTCAGCCGGCCTGGCTGGTGAACGTCACCGGCGAAGACCTCACCAAGGATGGCGAAGTCACGGTCACATTCGACCGCGCGCTGACTCATCTTCGGGTCAACGCCGATGGCAACCCGCGTGAAGATTCCACCTACCGCGCCGATCCCGACCCGCGCTCACACAACGTCTACAAGGGCGTCCTCAAGAACGGCGAGATCACCATCAAGGACGCGGGCCAGTTCCGCATGCTGCAGAATCCCCTGGTGGCGCCGGAGTTGAATCTCTCCCGCGCGCAGCTGCGTCTGACCTTGAAGAAGGATGGTACGCTCTCGGCTTTCGTGGGCGGCTATCAGCCGTGGCGCGACGTCTATCTGTCCTTCGCCGGCCCCGGCCCCGCCTATGAGGCCTGCGTCACGGGCGACATTCCCGGCATCTATTACCTGCTCAAGCGCCACGCCGACGGTGATCCCGATCCCAAGACCGGGCAGAACGCCACCATCTCCACCACCTACTATATGGAGGCCGTGCGGGCCTTCGTCGTGCCGGCCGCCCTCCAGATCAAACCGGCTGGAAACTAAGGGCTGAAATCATGTCTTTGTCTCGTACCCTTAGCGTCTTTCTCGGCTGCACCGCGCTGATGGCCTGCGCGCCGGCCGCCAAGCAAACCGCGACCGCGCCCGCCGTGGCCAAAGCGCCGGCGCAGACCGCCGCCTTCACGCCGGGCGAGATGGTCATGCGCCGCCTGTCCGGCGAGCAGTACCAGAATATCGTTGCCGATGTGTTCGGCCCGTCCATCGAGTTGGGTGGCCGCTTCGAACCTGACTTGCGCGTCGGTGGCCTGCTGGCCGTGGGCGCCGGCACGGTGAGCATCACCGCCGTCGGCATGGAGCAGTTCGACGCCATGGCGCGCAACATCGCCACACAAGTCGTGAGCGACAAGAACCGCGCGCTGATGATTCCCTGCAAGCCCGCCGACGTCAAAGCCGCCGATGACGCCTGTGTCGGCATCTTCATGACGCGCGTGGGCGAACTGCTTTATCGCCGCCCGCTCACCGAGGCCGAACTCAAGAGCTATATCGGCGTCGCGCATCTCGCCGCGGACGCAACCAAGGACTTCTACGCCGGCCTCTCCACCAGCCTCGCCGCCATGCTGTCCTCGCCCAAATTCCTGTTCCGCCAGGAACTGGTGACCGCCAACACCGACGGCACCTATAGCCTCGACGCTTATTCCAAAGCGTCCCAGCTCAGCTTCTTCCTGTGGAACTCGATCCCCGACCTGCCGTTGCTGGCGGCGGCGCGCAAAGGCGAACTCGGCACCCGCGCCGGCGTCGCCAAACAGGTTGACCGCATGATGGCCTCGCCGCGCCTCGAACACGGCGTGCGCGCATTCTTCACCGACAACTTCGGCTTTGATGAGTTCAACGGCCTCACCAAGGACGCGGTGCTGTTCCCGAAGTTCAGCGCCCAGGCCGCCAACGACGCCCAGGAACAGACCCTGCGCACCATCGTCGACCTCCTCCTGAAAAATAGAGGCGACTACCGCGATATCTTCACCACCAAGAAGACCTTCCTCACCCAGGAACTCGGCGCCATCTATCAAGTGCCGGTGGTGGACGAGAGCCCCAACGGCGCGCCGGACGCCTGGCTGCCGTTCGAATTCGCCAAGGACGATCCGCGCGGCGGCATCCTCACCCAGATGAGCTTCACGTCGCTGCATTCGCCGCCCGGCCGCGGCTCGCCCACCTTGCGCGGCAAGGCGCTGCGCGAAGTGCTCTTGTGCCAGAAGGTCCCCGCGCCGCCGGCGGCGGTGAAGTTCGATATCGTCCAGGACACCAACAATCCGGTCTACAAAACCGCCCGCGACAGACTGAACGCCCATGCCAGTAACCCGGTGTGCGCGGGGTGCCACAAGATCATCGATCCGCTTGGTCTCGCGCTCGAGAACTTCGACGGCGCCGGCGCCTTCCGCACCACCGAACAGGGCGTGAAGATCGATACCTCCGGCGCTCTCGACGGCGTGAAGTTCACCGGGGCCGCCGAGCTGGGTAAGGCCGTGCACGACAATCCCGCCACTACCGCCTGCCTCGTCAACCGCCTCACTTCCTACGCGGTCGGCCGCGAAGTGAAGGACACCGCCTGGCTGGAAGCGCTGAAGACCAGCTTCGCCGCCACCGGCTATCGCCTGCCGGATCTGATGCACGCCATTGCGACCAGTGATGCGTTCTTCACGGTCGCCGCTCCGAAGACTCAAACAGCCTCCGCCCAGTAGGTTCAAAATGACCAAGCTCATTTCCCGACGGAATGTCCTGCGCAGCACCACCCTCGGCGGCGCCGCCGCGTTGCCGCTCCCGTTCCTGGATTGCTTCCTGGACAATTCCGGCAAAGCCCTCGCCGCCACGGGTGCGGCGCTGCCCCATTGCTTCGGCACCTGGTGGCAGGGCCTCGGCCTCACGCCGGGCCGCTGGATTCCGGACAAGGCCGGCAAGGATTACGAGAACAAGGCCGAACTCAAAATGTTCGACCGCTACAAACACCGGATCAACATCATCTCCGGCACCAAGTACTTCCTCGATGGCCGCCCGTTGGAGACCCACACCACCGGCTGGCAGATCGCATCCCAGGGCGGCATCCCCACCGGCGTCAACAGCGGGCCGTCGCTGGACAGCACCATCGCTGACACCATCGGCAAGAATACGCGCTTCCGCTCCCTGGAGATCTCGCTCGACGGCAGCCGCGCCAGCTATTCCAAACGGGCGGGTTCGGCATCGAACCCCTCCGAGCCATCGCCGCTCGGGCTCTACACCCGCATCTTCGGACCGGGTTTCAAGGACCCCAACGCCGCCGATTTCACGCCGGATCCGGCCGTGGTCCTCCGACGCAGCGTGCTGTCGTATGTCACCGACGAGCGCAAGAGCATGATGTCGCAGCTGGGCGCGACCGACAAAGCGCGCCTGGACCAATACTTCTCGGGCCTGCGCCAGATCGAACAGCAGCTCGATATCGAACTGCAGAAGCCGGCTCCGCTGGCGGCCTGCACGGTTCCGGGCAAGGTCGATGAGACCAAGACCGGCCGCGAAGTGGGCGAAGTGGTCGCCAGCAACAAACTCATGTCCAAGCTGGTGGCCCAGGCGCTGGCCTGCGGGCAAACCCGTGTGTTCAACGTGGTGATCGGCGCCAACGGCCTGCGCCAACCGGGCAGCCAGCAGAACTGGCACATGCTCACCCATGAGGAACCGGTGGACGACCGCCTCGGGTTCCAAAAAGAAACCACATGGTTCATCGAGTGGGCCAATCAGCAGTTCGTCGATTTCATCGGCCAGCTCGATGCCATGAAAGAGGGCGATGGTTCCGTGCTCGATCGCGTCGTCATGCTGTGGCAGACCGATCACGGCTATGCCCGCACCCACACCATGGACGCACTGCCGATCCTGACCGTGGGCAATGCCGGCGGCCGCCTCCGCACCGGCCTGCATGTGCCCGCCAATGGCGATCCCGCCACGCGCGTGGGCCTCACCATCCAGCAGGCCATGGGCGTTTCGCTCAAGAACTGGGGCCTGCTCTCCAACGAGACCTCCAAAACCGTCACCGAAATCCTGGCATAAGGTCGAACGCCATGAAGCTTCGTCATCTCCTGCTCGCGGCCATCTCCCTGACCGCTTTCACCGCCCAGGCGGCAACGACGGCGCCCTTCGCCACGCCCGAGGGCATCACCCTGGAGCCGTTGGGCAAGGATCAGGGCTACGACACCGGTAAGAAGACCGCCGCCACCTTGGGCCGCGATCAGATCGCCTTCGCCACCGCCAAGGGCATGACGCTCTACACGTATGCCAAAGACCCCGCCGGCCAGGTGACCTGCGCCGATGATTGCGCCAAGGAATGGCTGCCGGCGCTGGCGGAGAAATCCACCAAGGCCTTTGGCGACTGGAGCAAGATCAAGCGCGCCGATGGCGGCCTGCAGTGGGCCTATAAGGGCAAGGCGCTCTACACCTTCGTGAAGGACGTGGACCCCGGCTCCGTGGGCGGCAACAGCCCCATGCGGTTCGGCGGCACGCGCATCGATGGCGCGGGACGCACCGTCGGCGGCGGTATCCGTGGCAGCGCCGCGCGCACCGCCGCGAAGGATGTGCCCCTGCCCGCCGACTGGAAGCCGGCCATGGCCTACCCCCTCGACCTGCAGACACCGAGCGGCCTCGGCATCCGTGAAGTGCCCGACGCCGCCGCCTGGGTGCTGGTGAACTACAAGAACGAGACGCTCTACACCTTCGACGGCGCGCTGGGTAAGGACAAGATCGCCGGCACCGGCTGGGAGCCCGCGCCCGCGCCGCTGCTGGCGGAAGCCACGGGCGATTTCGGTGTCTTCGTGCGCGACGACGGCATCAAGCAGTGGACCTATAAGGGCAAAGGCCTCTACACCAACGCCGCCGATCTCATGGTCGGTGACGCCAATGGCGCCAACATCGACAAGAATTTCAGCCCCGCCGCCGTGGTGCGCTACTACATGCCGCCCGAGGTCAAGCTGGTGAACACGCCGGGCCAGGGCCGCGTGCTGGCCACCGCCAAGGGCATGACGCTCTATCGCCGCGACGGTTATATCTACCAGTCCGGCGGCGGCCATTCGTTGCGCCGCGGCACACCGATCCGTCCCGCCGTGGGGCGCGATCTCGGCGCCAAGGCCGGCTGCGACGCCGAATGCCTGAAGACATGGCACCCGTTCCTGGCCTCCGCAAAAGATCAGCCGCAGGGCTTCTGGAATATCGTGTCCCGCGACGACGGCACGCGGCAGTGGACCTATCAGGGCTATGCCATGTGGACC
>CANJOI010000088.1 GCA_947475365.1 Fidelibacterota bacterium
GGAATCTCGGTCTCAAGGATGTGCGTCCCTGAAACCGAGGTTTCTTCCCTCCCCACCCTTACAACCCGGTTGAAACCGCGCTGGGGCAGGATTTTTCTAAAAGCGGCGTCGCGTTTTCTAATGCGCCATCACTCAGGACAGCGGCGGGCTCGCTTGGGAAGAATCATAGGAATCAAAGGTTTAAGGAACAATAAGGATAAATTAGGTGAGGCCCCAAATGTAGAGTCCTGAGAATCCTCGGACTCTACAGCTAGTGGACGGCCGAAAATAATTAGAGCGGGAGGTCGATCTGGACGGCGCCGGGTCCGGCCAATTGCGCGCGCACCAGTCCGAAGGAGCGGCGGTGGTGGGGCGTCAGCCCGAGCGCGATGATCGCGTCGCGGTGGACCTTGGTCGGGTAACCCACGTTGGTTTCCCATCCATATCCAGGGTGCGCCAGCGCCAGTTGTTTCATGTAGCGGTCACGGGTGACCTTGGCGATCACCGACGCCGCGGCAATGGAGAGCGACTTGCCGTCGCCCTTGACGATGGTCTGTACGGCGCAGGGAAAATCCTTGGGCGTTTTGTTGCCGTCGATCAAGGCCACGGTCACCATACAACCCAAAGAATCCAAGGCGCGCCGCCAGGCGAGGTGCGAGGCATAATAGATGTTGAGACTGTCGATCTCATGCACTTCCGCGCGCCCCACGCCGCACACCGCAGCGCCGCACGCCAGCAGCAGCGCGTAGTACTCCTCGCGGCGCGCGAGCGAGAGCTTCTTGGAATCGTCCAGGCCCTGGCGCAGCGCTTTGGGGAGTTTCTTCTGATCGAGGATGACGGCGGCGGCGACCACCGGGCCCGCCAGCGGCGCGCATCCCACTTCATCGATCCCGGCGATGATCGCGTCGGGATGGTCTTTCAGCACAGCGCGTTCGTATCTGAATGTCGGCACTTGCTACGTCTTGGCCACGTGTTCCATCAGCCGTGGCATCAGTTCGACAAAGTTACATGGGGTATGGCGGGCGTCGAGCTGGAACTTGAGGATCTCGTCCCAGCCGTCCTTCACCGCGCCGCGCGAGCCCGGCAGAGCGAACAGATAGGTCCCGTGCGCGACACCGGCGCAGGCGCGCGACTGGATGGTGGAGGTGCCGATGGACTTCAGGCTGATCCAGCGGAACAGTTCGCCGAAGCCGGGAATGTCCTTTTCCACCACCTGCGCGAAGGCTTCCGGCGTCACGTCGCGGCCGGTGACACCCGTGCCGCCGGTGGTGATGACGCAGTCGATCGCTTGGTCCGCGATCCAGGCCTTGAGCTGGGCGACGATGGACGGCACGTCGTCACGTAAGATGGCGCGCGCCGCGAGCGTGTGACCCGCGCCGGTGATGCGTTCGGCGAGGATGTCGCCGGAGATATCGGTGGCGGCCGTGCGCGTGTCAGATACCGTCATGACGGCGATGTTGACCGGCACGAAGGCCTTGGTTTCGTCGATAGCCATGCGGATCCTACACGGGAGGGATGGAGGCCAGCTTCTGCTTGATGGCGATCAGGTCACGCCAGGCGAAGCGCTTCTGGTCGGGCGAGCGCAGCAGATAAGCCGGATGGAACAGCGCCGTCGTCGGCACAGGCCGCGACAGGCCGGGTGTCTCGTACTCATACCAATGGCCGCGCAGACGCGTGATGCCGGTCGGTTTGCCAAGCAGAGTCTTGGCCGACATGCCGCCCACCAGCACCAGCACCTGCGGGTCCACCAGCTCAATATGACGGCGCACGAACGGCAGGCAGCAGGCGATCTCTTCGTCTGTCGGCGCGCGGTTGCCCGGCGGGCGCCAGAACACGATGTTGGTGATATAGGCGTTGGTTTCGCGCGCGAGGCCGATGGAGGCGAGCATGCGGTCGAGCAGCTTGCCCGACACGCCCACGAACGGCAGGCCCTGACGGTCCTCGTCGGCGCCGGGCGCCTCGCCCACGAACATCACCGGCGCCTGGGGATTGCCATCGGCGAACACCGCGCGGCTTGCGAATTTCTTGAGGCCGCAGCCCTCGTAGCTCTCCACCGCCGCCCGCAACTCGGCGACCGTTGTCGCGGCCTGTGCAGCCTGCACCGCGCTGGTGATCGCATCGGCGTCCGCCGGCAGCCCCGCCGGTACCGGCGCCGCGGAGCGCAGCACGATCGGCGCAGGCGCTGACGCAGCCGCGGCGGGTTGCGCCGCCGCTGGCTGCGAAGCGGGCGCGCGTTTGGTGAGGCGGTCCACCGGCGCATCGCCGATGCACTCGTCCACGCCGGCGTCGATATACCAGCGCAGCAAGGCGGCGGGATTTTCAGAAAGGCCGTCGGTCATGGCCGGACTCTGCGGCGGCTCAGCCAAAAAAGCTAGAGACAGCCTTCACAGGTTTTGGCGCGGAAAACCTGTGGGCATGGAAGGCGAGCCCAGCACCAGGGGCAAGGTGAGGGCGAGGCAGATTGCAATAAAACCTTGGACCGCGGGCGGCGCCGCAGCGCCCCCGGTTGGACTCCGGCCGGTTACGATGAACGTTCGTGCGCGGTCAGGACACGCTCGGCGTTGAGCGCCTTTTTGTAGAACCAGAAACTGAACCAGACCACCACCGGGATGCTGGCCACGCCGGCGATGCCCATGAGGGTGCCGACATTGTTTTCACCCCAGCGCAGCGGCAGGATGCCCAGCGCTTCCATCATTTCCTCGACGATCCGGATCACGCCGAAGCCGGTGACGGCGATCAGCACGCCGAGAGTGCCGGCGAACAGCACGGTGGTGATGATGGCGTTGGCGTAGGGATTGGTACGCAAAGGGAGTATCCTTGAGGCGCGCGGGCCTTGTTAAAGACCGAAGTAGGGCGGGAATGGCCTCCGTTCAAGCCGGGTGCCACCGTCAGACCGGCGTGTTTCTGCCCTAAACCGGCCTTCCAAGGCAAGGACCCTTGGATCAATTCCTCCGGCACGGTATACCTAAGTCCTTGCAAAGGCGCGTGAGTTGCCAGCTGAAAGGCGCTCCGCCCCGGCACGGGGGACGGCGGCTTTGGCCGGTACCGACCCCACTCTATTTTAGGCCGGCTTTAATTGCCGACTTTGTTTTAGGTGAGTGATGACCGAACGCGAAGCCATGGAATTCGACGTGGTGGTGGTGGGCGCGGGGCCCGCCGGCCTCGCCGCCGCTATCCGTTTAAAACAGCTCGCCGCCCAGAACGAGCATGAGGTTTCGGTCTGCGTCATTGAGAAGGGCTCCGAAGTGGGCGCCCACATCCTCTCGGGCGCGGTGATTGATCCCATCGCGCTCAATGAGTTGATCCCCGATTGGAAAGACCAGGGCGCGCCGCTTCATACCGCGGTCACCGACGACCGTTTCCTGTATTTGTCCGAAACCGGCTCCACCCGCCTGCCCAACTTCATGATGCCGCCGCTGATGAACAATCACGGCAACTACATCGTCAGCCTGGGCAACCTCGCGCGCTGGCTGGCGACCCAGGCCGAGGCCCTGGGGGTCGAGATCTATCCCGGCTTCGCCGCCGCCGAAGTGCTGTATGACGACAAGGGCGCGGTGCGCGGCATCGCCACCGGGGCCATGGGCATTGGCCGCGACGGCGAAGAGACCGCCAACTATGAACCCGGCATCGAACTGCACGGCAAGTACACCCTGATCGCCGAGGGCGCGCGCGGCTCATTGGCCAAACAGATCATCGCCAAATACGATCTCGGCAAGGACAGCGATCCGGCCAAGTTCGGCATCGGCCTTAAAGAGCTGTGGGAAGTCGCGCCCGAGAAGCACAAGCTCGGCCAGGTCACCCACACCATGGGCTGGCCTTTGGATTCAGAAACCGGCGGCGGCTCGTTCATATACCACCTGGAGAACAACCAGGTGGCCATCGGCTTCGTTGTCCACCTCAACTACAAGAACCCCTACCTCTCGCCGTTCGATGAGTTCCAGCGCTTCAAACATCACCCGGCGGTCAAAGCCGTGCTGGAGGGCGGCCGGCGCATCTCCTACGGCGCACGCGCCATCACTGAAGGCGGCCTGCAGTCGGTGCCTAAGCTCACCTTCCCGGGCGGCGCGCTGATCGGCTGCTCCGCAGGCTTCGTGAATCTGCCGCGCATCAAGGGCAGCCACAACGCCATGAAGACCGGCATGCTGGCCGCGGAATCGGTGTTCGGCGCGCTCAAGGCCGGACGCACCGGCGATGAAGTGACCGATTATCAGGACGCTTACCGCAAGAGCTGGGTCTACACCGACCTTAAGCGTGTGCGGAACGTGAAGCCGCTGTGGAGCAAGTTCGGCCTGTACGGTGGACTGATTCTGGGCGGCATCGACATGTGGATGAACCAGCTCGGCATCGGTCTGCCCATCACGCTCAAACACGGCAAAGCCGACGACGCCACCTTGATCCCGGCGGCCAAGGCCAAGCCCATCGCCTATCCCAAGCCGGACGGCAAACTCTCCTTCGACAAGCTCTCCTCGGTGTTTATCTCCAACACCAATCACGAGGAGAACCAGCCGGTGCACCTGAAACTGGCCGACCCCAATATCCCGATTGGCGTGAACCTGCCGCTCTGGGCCGAACCGGCGCAGCGCTATTGCCCCGCGGGCGTGTACGAAGTGGTGAACACCGACGGCGTGAACCGCTTCCAGATCAATGCCCAGAACTGCGTCCACTGCAAAACCTGCGACATCAAGGATCCGAGCCGGAATATTACCTGGACAGTTCCGCAGGGCGGCGGCGGCCCCAATTATCCGAACATGTAAGACGGGTCCGGGGTGGGGGCCGCGTCTCCGGTTTGCGCGCTTCGACGCGAATCTCAATATGTAACGATTTTTGCTGATTAAAATCCCGTGAGGCTGGGTGCGCTCAGCCCGAGATTTCCGTGCCCCAGGCCCCTCGCCGGGCTATCATCCGCCCTCTTCCCCACATTTTAGGGCCTGACTGAATGACTGCATCGACCGGCCGGAGCATTGCCCTCGGCGCCGCTATCCTGGTGCTGGCCGCCACCGCCGGCTATGTGCTGACCAGCCAGCCGATGATGGTCGAGCGGGTGAGCGCCGCTGCCGCCGGCTCTGTCGTGCAGTCCACGCCCCAGAAACCCCAAGGCCTCGCCGCCGCTTTCCTGGCGGGGCGGCACGCCCAGGCCACCTCGGACAGCTCTTCCGCGGTCACCTTCTACGACCAGGCCCTGGCTTTCGATCCCCAGAACCTGTCGATCCTCACCAACGGCTATTTCGTGGCCGTGCAGGTGGGCGATTTCGATCCCGCGCGGGCCATGGCCAAGAAGGCCTACGACCTGGACAACCGCGCCGGCATGGCGCCGGTGCTGCTGGCGGCGCAGGCGTTCAAGGCCAAGAGCTACGATCAAGCGTGGGGGTACCTGTCGAAAATCCCGCAGCAGAGCATGAACGGTTTCGCCATGCCGCTGCTCAAGGCCTGGGCGCAGGCGCCGACCCAGCCGCAGGACAAGGCCGAGGCCGAACTGGCCGCGCTCAAGAATTTTCAGGACATGAACGAGATGGTGGAGGTCACGCAGGCGTTGCTGGCCGAATCCTACGGCAACACGGAGGCCGCGCTCGGCCATTACGACAATCTCGCCAAGCGCATCGAGGAACAGCGCACCTCGATTATCCGCCTGGTGTCGGACGGCTATCGCCGCCTCGGCAAAGCCGACAAAGCCAAAGCAGCGTTGGAGCAGTATCTTAAGGTGCGCGGGCGTTCGCCGAGCATTGAAGCCTATCTGGAAAGCACCTCGCCGCCGAAAAAACTCACGCCGCAACTCGGCATGGCGGAAGCATTCTATTCCGCGGCTGAAATGCTGCTGCTCAACGACGCCAACGATTTCCGCGCCCAGGTGGCCACAGCCTATGCGCAGATGGCCCTGTATCTGGAGCCCGACTTCTCCATGGCGCAGCGCTTCGTCGGCACGGCGCTGGCCGCGCGCAACCATTTCGAAGAATCCAACGCGGTGCTGGGCGGCATCAAGAAGTCGGCCCCGGACTGGCTGGAATCCCAGGTGCTGATCGCCGAGAACTACGCCCGCCAGAAGCGCACCAACGAGGCGGTCGATATCCTGCGCGCCGTCGCCAAGGACGGCGGGGGCAAGGATAAGGCCGGCTGGCCTGACGTCTACGTCGCCATCGGCGACTTGCTGCGCGGGGAAAAGCGCTACGGCGAGGCGGTCAGCGCCTACGACAGCGCCATCAAGGCCTCGCCGGCGGACAAGCCCAACACCTGGGCGCTCTACTACAGCCGCGGCATCTCCTACGAACGCGACAAGAAGTGGGACCTGGCGGAAAAGGATTTCCGCAAGGCGCTGGAGCTGAAGCCGGACGAGCCCAATGTGCTCAACTACCTCGGCTACTCTTACCTCGACCGCGGCGAAAAGCTGCCTGAAGCCCGCAAATTGATCGAAGCCGCCTACGCCAAGCGGCCCGACGCCGCCGAGATCATGGACAGCCTGGGCTGGGTGCTGTTCGCGGTGGGCGAATACGACAAAGCGGTGCAGCAGTTGGAGAAGGCGGTCGAAGGCGCGCCCGGCGACGGCACCATCAACGAACACCTGGGCGACGCCTACTGGCGCGTGGGCCGCAAATCCGAAGCGCGCTTCCAGTGGCAGCGCGCGCTGTCGCTCGACATCGAAGACAGCCAGCGCGCCGCCCTGCAGGGCAAGCTCACGCGCGGGCTGCCGCCGAAGTAAGTCTCCTATGAATGCCGCCGCGGCGGAGCCGCGCACGATCACAATCGACGCGCCGGCGAAGATCAACCTGGCGCTCCACGTCTGCGGCCGCCGCGACGACGGCTATCACCTGCTCGACTCCCTCGTGGTGTTCGCCGGCGTCGGCGACCGCATCAGCGTGGCGCCGTCGGACACTCTCACACTTTCACTCACCGGCCCGTTCGCGGCCGGGCTTACGGCGGATTCCGACAATCTGGTCCTGCGCGCCGCGCGGCTGCTCGCCGGTTCGAGCGGCCGCGGCGCGGCTATCACCTTGGAGAAAAACCTGCCGGTCGCGTCGGGCATCGGCGGCGGCTCGTCGGATGCCGCCGCGACCCTGATCGCCTGCGCGGCCGTGTGGAACCTCGACGCGGACGCCCTGCTCGCGGCCGATTTCACGGTGCTGGGCGCCGACGTCCCCGTGTGTGTCGTCCGCCGCCCGGCCGTCATGCGCGGTATCGGCGAGGACATCACCGCCCTCGAAAACCTGCCGCCGCTGTGGATGGTGCTGGCCAACCCCGGACAGCCGCTGGCGACCAAGACCGTATTCAACACCCTGCGCGGACGATTCGGAAAGCCACTGGATCCTGTGCCGCCGAAGCCCGATGCCGCAGGGTTGGTGGAATACCTGGAAGGCCAGCGCAACGACCTGACCGCGCCGGCGCTGGAACTGATGCCCCGGATCGGCATGATCCTGAACGCCCTGGCCGCCACGCCGGGCTGCCGGCTGGCGCGCCTCTCAGGTAGCGGCGCCACCTGCTTTGGCCTGTATGAAAGCCAATCCGCCGCCCAAGGCGCCGCCAAGTCCCTGAAAGAGGCCCATTCCAGCTGGTGGGTCGCGGCCGCCCCGATGCTGACGGAGCCCCTGTAACGCACTATAAGGAGGCGGCATCGTGGCCCCGGCAATCCAGGGTCGCGGACATATGAATTGCCGCCGGCCGCCTCGCCCTCCAAGGTCACGATTATGATGAAACGCTTGATCCCCGCCCTGCTCGCCCTCGCCCTCACTCCGCCGGCTTTGGCCCAAACCACCGCCCAAACCGAGGAAGTGACGGCCGAACTGCTGGCCGACCGCGCCGCCGTGGCGCCGGGCGGATCTGTCTGGCTGGGCCTCGACCTCAAGATCAAACAGGGCTGGCACACCTACTGGCGCACACCGGGGGATTCCGGCCAGCCGACATCGATCCGCTGGACCTTGCCGGCGGGCGTCACCGCCCAAGAGATCCAGTGGCCGGTGCCCGACCGGGTCGAGGTGCTGGGCATCATGAACTTCGGCTACCATGACCGCGTCACGCTTCTGAACGAGCTGAAGGTCGATCCCGCCGCGGTTCCGGCCAACGCCGAGATCAAAGCCGACGTAACCTGGCTGGTCTGCGCCGATGTCTGCATTCCGCAGGACGCGTCCTTCAGCATGCCGCTGAAGATCGATCCGGCGGCTGGCAATGACACCACGCCCGGCGCCAGCATGATTGAGGTCGTGAAGAATAGCCTGCCGCGGGCGGCGCCGTTCCCGGTGAAGGCCGCGCGCTCCGGCGACCAGATCACGTTCAACGCGGGCCCCGGTATTCAGGGCGCGATCAAGAGCGCCACCTATTTCCCGACCCAGGATGGCCTGATCGTCAACGCATCGCCGCAGACGGTGAAAGTAAAAGGAGACACCGTCAGCGTTGCCGTGGCCGCCGAGAAAAAGTCCGAGACCATCACCGACGCCAAAGGCCTGCTGGTGCTGGAGCGCGACGCGCCCGGCGGCGGTACTGCCAAGGTGGGCTATTACTTCGACTCTCCCATCGCCTGGACCGGTCCGGGCGCCACGGCCGGCGGCGAAGCCGCGAGCATGTCCTTCGCGCTCGCCCTGCTGTTCGCCTTCCTGGGCGGCATCATCCTCAACGTCATGCCGTGCGTGCTGCCGGTGCTGGTCATGAAGGCCATGTCGTTCATCAAGCAAAGCAGCGTGACCGCCGCCGAACGCCGGAAAGACGCACTGTTCTATACGGCGGGCGTGCTCGCGGCGTTTACCGCGCTGGTGGGCAGCCTCCTGGCCTTGCGCGCCGGCGGCGCCGCCATCGGCTGGGGCTTCCAGTTGCAGTCACCGGTGTTCGTGGCCGTCATCGCCTATGTGATGCTGCTGCTCGGCCTCAATCTTTCCGGCGTTTTCGTGGTGGGCGGTAACTTCGGCATGGGTCAATCGCTGACCGCCAAGCCCGGCGCCACAGGATCGTTCTTCACAGGGCTTCTGGCGGTGGTGGTCGCGGCCCCGTGCACCGGTCCGTTCATGGGCGCCGCGGTCGGTTTCGCGCTCACCCAGCCGCCGGTCATGAGCCTCGCGATTTTTGAATTCCTGGCCCTCGGTTTGGCCTTCCCGTACCTGCTGCTGGCCTTTGTGCCGTCCGCCGCCAGGCTGTTGCCGCGCCCGGGCGTGTGGATGGACCGCGTGAAACAGGTGCTGGCGTTCCCGCTCTACGGCGCCGCCGCCTGGCTGATCTGGGTGCTGGCGCAGCAACTCGATCCCGTCGGCCTCGCGTTCGCCTTCGCCGGTGTGGTGGCGGTGGGCTTCGCGGGGTGGATCTACGGCGTCTCGCAGCAATCCGAACAGCGCGGCCGCCACGTGGGCCTCGGCTTCGCCGGTCTCGCGGTGATCGCCGTCATCGCCATCGTCTTCACCTTGAACGACCGCGCCGCGGCCGCGCCCACCGCCAAGGCCGGCGGCGCGGTGGCCGAGGGCGCGCCGAGCGAGCCGTTCAGCATCGCGCGTCTCAAGGAGTTGCAAACCTCCGGCCGGCCGGTGCTGGTGAACTTCACCGCCGCCTGGTGCCTGACCTGCATTGTGAACGAGCGTGTCGCGCTCTCTCATCAAGAGGTGGCCGACGCGCTGAAGGGTGGCAACGTCGCCTACCTGAAGGCGGACTGGACCAATCAGAATCCGGAGATCACCGCGACCCTGCACGGCCTGGGCCGCGATGGCGTGCCGCTCTATGTGCTGTACGACGGCAAGGGCGGCCCCCCTAAAATCCTGCCCCAGTTGCTGACGCCCGCCATCGTTACGGACGCCATCAAGGCCCTTTAGCGTGGTTGCCTTGGGCCGGCCAAAGCCCTAAATTCCGCGCCCTGCTGGGGCGTCGCCAAGCGGTAAGGCAGCGGTTTTTGGTACCGCCATCCCAGGTTCGATCCCTGGCGCCCCAGCCATCTTCTCCTGCCGGAGATAACTCTTTCTCCGCTACCGCGAAACAACCGCGGCTTTTCAAAGCCTCGTTTCCCAATCCCGCCCCCAACGAATTGCCATTCGCCCGCATTTCCGGGCGGCTTTCGTCAGAACCTGGCCAATTTTCTCCTAGGCCCGTCGCCCATGTCCCTTGGCGATGGCCGCCGCGCAGACCTGGCGCAGCACCGCGCCCAGCTTTGTGAACTCTTCCGCCCGCGCGCTCGTGGCGCGCCAGACCAGAGCGATGTCGCGCGCGGGGCCGATGGGCGCCACAGGGCGGATCACCACGCCTTTGTGACCTGTGGTCTCCGCCGGCACCGCGATGCGCGGCAGTAAGGTCACGCCAAGCCCTTCCGCCACCATCTGTACGATGGTCGGCAGGCTGGTGGCTTGAAACACTTCATTGGCGCGGCGGCTGCCGAAGCGACAGGCGGCCCAGGCGTGTTCGCGCCAGCAATGACCGCCTTCGAGCGTGAGCAGCGGTGTCTTGCTGAGCATGGCCGGAGTCACGGTCTTGTGGGCGGCGAGAACATGGCGCGCGGGCAGGCAGGCCACCAGATCCTCCTCACCCAGGGACACTGCGGCCAGATCCCCAATGTCGTAGGGCAGCGCGATCAACGCGATATCGATGTCGCCCTGGCGCAGCCGGGCGAGCAGCTGGTCGGTCTGTTCCTCGCGCAGGAACAATTGCAGGTCGGGAAATGCCTTACGCACCGCGGCCATGGCCGGCGGAATGACATAGGGCGCGACCGTTGGGATCACGCCGAGGCTGAGAGGTCCCGCGAGTTTGCGGGAGCCGCCGGCGGCTAAGTCCGTCATGTCCTCGAGGTAGCGCAGGATCTCCCGCGCCCGGGCGGCAATGGCGCGGCCCAAGGGGGTCACCACCACGCGCCGCTTGGTGCGTTCCACCAATGGTGTGCCGAGCACCGCTTCCAGTTCCTTCAGGCCCGCGCTCAAGGTGGATTGGGTGACGTTGCAGCGGTCGGCGGCCCGCCCGAAATGCCCGGTCTCGCTGAGCATCACAAGGTATTGCAGCTGGCGCGGTGAGGGTAGCGCGTTCATTGATAAAATCGATCAGTCAGAGAAATATTAATCGTTAGCTTAGCCAGCCGCGCCGGACGTTTCAAGATGCGCACGCCGGCTGCGGCTTGATCCATCCCCTAGGGCTTCCCCCGGCCCTACCCCCAACGGATCGCCACAGCCGGCGTTTCTTTTCACCAAATCGTCTTGAGCGTGCCGCGCCGCAAATAGCCGCGGCCGCTTGCGCGCGCGTCGGCACGCACCGGTTAAGTGGCGACTTCGATCACCGTGACGAAATCAATCAATTGGGCTGACACGCGCTTCTCGCTCTACGCTTGCGGTCTGCTGCGTCAACGAACGCCTCACACACCCAAAGGAGACCGCAATGTCAGAATCGAAGTGCCCGTTCTCGGGTCATCTCACCACCAGCCGGCGCGGCGCGTTGACCGCGACCACCGCGCTCGCCGCCGCAGCCGTCGCCGGCGCGTCGCCCCGCGCCGCCGAGGCGGCCGCTGCGGCGCCCACCGATACGCCGCCGCCGCATGTGAACCACGATTGGTGGCCGCGTACGCTGACCCTCGCCATCCTGCACCAGCATGCGCCGGTCTCGAGCCCCATGGATGGGAATTTCAATTATGCGCAGAACTTCAAGAAGCTCGACTACGCCGCCCTCAAGAAGGACCTAAAGGACCTGATGACGAGCTCGCAGGAGTGGTGGCCGGCCGACTGGGGCCACTACGGCGGTCTCTTCATCCGCATGGCCTGGCACAGCGCCGGCACCTATCGCACGGGCGACGGCCGTGGCGGCGCCGGGAGCGGCAACCAGCGGTTCGCGCCGCTCAACAGCTGGCCCGATAACGGCAACCTGGACAAGGCGCGCCGCCTGCTGTGGCCGATCAAGCAGAAGTACGGCAACCAGATCTCATGGGCCGACCTGATGATCCTCACCGGAAACGTCGCGCTGGAATCCATGGGCTTCAAGACTTTTGGCTTCGGCGGCGGCCGCGCCGACATCTGGGCGCCGCAGACCGACATCTACTGGGGCGCGGAAGCCGAATGGATGGGCAACAAGCGCTACACCGGCGACCGCGAGCTCGAGACCCCGCTGGCGGCCGTGCAGATGGGCCTGATCTACGTCAACCCGGAAGGCCCGGACGGCAAGCCCGACCCGGTCGCCTCGGGCCGCGATGTGCGCGAGACCTTCGGACGCATGGGCATGAACGATGAGGAGACCGTGGCCCTGGTGGCCGGCGGTCACACCTTCGGCAAGGCCCACGGCGCCGGCAACCCAAAGCTGGTTGGCCCGGAACCCGAAGCCGCACCGATCGAGGCGCAAGGCCTGGGCTGGATCAACGGCCTGGGCACCGGCAAGGGCCTGCACACCACCACCAGCGGCATCGAGGGTGCGTGGAAGCCGAACCCAACCAAGTGGGACAACGGCTATTTCGACATGCTGTTCGGCTATGAGTGGGAACTCACCAAGAGCCCCGCAGGCGCGCACCAGTGGGTGGCGAAGAACGTGAAGCCCGAGCACATGATCCCGGACGCGCACGATCCCAACAAGAAAGCGCCGCCGATGATGACCACGGCGGACCTGTCCTTGCGGTTCGATCCCATCTACGCGCCCATCGCTCGCCGCTATCACCAGAATCCGGCGCAGTTCGCCGACGCATTTGCCCGTGCCTGGTTCAAACTGACCCACCGCGACATGGGCCCAAAGGCGCGCTACCTCGGCCCGGAGGTGCCGGCCGA